>CAYULN010000348.1:0-35429 GCA_964445605.1 uncultured Caulobacteraceae bacterium
GGTCGGCAATCTGGCCGCCACCGCCAAGACAACCAAGGAAAGCAATGCCTCCCTGCTCGATGAGGCGACCTCGCGCCGGTCCAGCCAGGAAGGCGTCAATCTCGATGAGGAACTCATTCACCTCACCACCTATCAGCAGGCCTACAGCGCGTCCGGCCGCCTCATCCAGGCGGCCAAGGACATGTTCGACTCGCTGATGAATATGATCTAGCGATGTGCCAAAAAGTGCCAGATAAGCTTCTTGGGGTTTTTGGCTTAAACATCGCGCCAAGCAAAAAAAGAGCAAATATGACCTCCTTAAGGTCATTTGCTCTGGGAAGGGATTGAGCCATGCGCATCTCGACCGGTGAAATCTGGAGCAACGCGCTCAACAACCTGATGCACGCTCAGCAGCGCCAGAGCGACGCCAACGACCAGTACACCACCCAGAAGGTGGCCACCGACCTGGGCGGCTATGGCCGCGCCTCCGAGATCATCGCCGCCTATCAGTCCTCGCTGGCCAAGACCCAGAGCTTCGTCGAGGTCAACAAGGTCGTCTCCGACCGCCTCGACAGCCAGGACCTGGCGCTCACCCGGACCAGCGACGCCGCCTCGTCGGGCAAGGACGCCATCATGAGCGCCCTGGCTTCGGGCGACGGCTCGGCCCTGCTGACGGCACTGCAAGGCGCCTTTTCCTCGGCGCTTGACGGCCTCAACTACGTGCACAATGGCCAGTACCTGTTCGGCGGCGGCAATGACGACAATCCGCCGGTGACGGTGAGTTCGCTGTCGCAGCTCGCCGCCCTGTCCTCGGTCAACAACGCCTTCCAGAACGGCAATATCAAGAAGTCGTCGCGCATCGACGCCCACACCACCATCCAGACCGGCATGCTGGCCAACAGCCTGGGTTCGGCGATGATGCAGACCTTCGCCGACATCCAGAACTTCAACAACACCAATGTCGACGGCCCGTTCGGCTCGCAGCTGACCGATGCCCAGAAAGCCTATCTGACCACCAAGTCGCAGGAGTTTTCGGCCGAATACGACAAGCTGGTCGAACAGACCTCGCTGAACGGCACCCTGCAGAACCGCGTCGACAATACGACCACCTCGCTGAACGGCCAGGTGACCTCGCTGAAAGGCCTGATCAGCGACCGTACCGACGTCGACCTGGGCAAGGCCTATGCCGATCTGCAACAGGCCCAGATGTCGGTCCAGGCCTCGGCGCAGGTATTGTCGAACCTGAACCAGAACTCGCTGCTCAATTTGTTGCGGTAAACGGCTGAGATCTTCCCGTCTCTTGTCACGCAACTGTCGAACCGCTAGGCTAGGTTGCACGCATTCAGGGGGGAACATAATGCGCTTTGCCATTCCGGCCGTCCTCACGGCCTTGTCCATCGTCGGTGCGCCGGCTGGTGCCCAAGAGACCCAACAAGAGACCCAAACCCAGCACGACATTCAGATCGACGCCGCGCCGGTGATCCGGCTCAACGCCGTGCCCCTGACCATCCCCGCCGCGCCCGGCAAGGACACCGCCGCCGCCACGCAGCAAGCGCCGGCTGCCGATACCGCCCCGCCGGCCGGCGCCGCGCCGGCCGTGCCGGTCCAGGGCGCCAAGCCCGAGACGTCGCAGACCACCCGCCGCTCGCTGTCGATCAACGACACCGATGTCCCGATCACCGCCGACATCACTGTCGAACGGATGCCCAGCGGCCGCCCGGCCATCATCTTCGGCAACCCCGCCGACCTGCCGTCCGCGCCGGTCGAAGGCTTCGAGCCGCAGATTCTGCCCGACGGCCGCGCCGCCCTGGTTCACATGGGCCACCAGCCCTTCCCGCCGGGCGCCGACAAGTTCCTCAAGCTGCGCGGGATTCCCACGATCACGGCTTCCGGCCCGGTCGACGGCAAGACCGAGGTCGCCGTCATCCCGTTCGCCTATCGCCAGACCTTCCACCTCAAGGACGAGGTCACCTACAAGCCCGTCTTCGGCAAGGAAAAGACCTTGGTCGCGCCGGGCGCCGAAGGCTTCTACGGCGGCCATTTCCTGTTCCACGGCGCGCCCACCCAGATGCTGTGCCTGTTTGGCGCCACGCCCGCCATGCCGGACAAGGCCTACGTCTATCCGCACTGCTATCTGAAGGCCGTCCCCAATGTCGGAGACCCGTATATCGATGTCGGCCTGCTGAACAACGTGCCGCTGGGCTTCACCGTCACCAGCGTCAACTACTCCGAAGTGATCCACGTCACGCCAGCCTTCGCGGTCGAGGACGGCGATTTCCCCATCGCGCACGATTTCAAGCTCAGCCTGAGCTTCAAGGCCTGGGTCGAAGGCCGGCCGGTGGTCACCTGGAAGAGCGACGATACCTTCCTGCGCGACGAAGCGCTTGAGGCCGACGCCAACGGCGTCTTCGATATCCGCATCGCCGGCGGCCGCCTGCGCTTCGATCCGGTGGCGGACGACGGCAAGAAGACGGTGGTCACCTTCACGCCCGACGCCAAGCCGCAAACCCAGGCCGCAACTAAATAGCGCGGTCGCACCGCCGTTAACCAAGTTTCATCGGTAACAATTTCATCACTTGCGCCGTGATGACACGTTTGCGCCTTCTTTTTATTGCTTTTTTATTTTCGCCTGGTGCGGGAATCCGCCCATGCGCCGCGAAAGCCTTTGTTTACAAGACTTAGCCACGTTTTCGCAAACAATTTGAGCCACTCTTGCCGGGCATCCAGCGCTGGATGCCCGATCGATAGCCTGTCCCCGCCCCCGTGCGCGTATCTCGACGGAGCCGACCATGCGCCTTTTCCTCTCCCTCGCCGCCTCTATTCTTGCCCTGACCGCCGCATCGGCCCGGGCCGAGACCCTGACTCCCGTCCGCGCCGCCGACGCGCTCGACGGCATCGGCGTCAATACCCATCTCAACTATCTCGACACCGCCTACGCCAATGTCCAGCAGGTGGTCGCCGCGCTCAAATATATCGGCGTCTCCCAGGTGCGCGACGCCTCGCCGTCGCCATGGAACCCGGGCGCCGGCCCCTTGAGCTACTACACCTACGCCATGCAGCAGGGCATCCATTTCGACTTCATCGCCCACTGCTGCCAGGCCGGCTTCGGCACCGATATCGGCCAATCGGTCGACCTGCTCAGGCAGGTGCCGGGCGGCATCACCGCGCTCGAAGGCTTCAACGAAGTCGACATGAACCCTGTCACCTGGATGGGCCAGACCGGCCCCCAGGCCGCCATCGCCGCCCAGAAGGACCTCTATGCCTCGGTCAAGGGCAATGCGACGCTGAAATCCCTGGCGGTCTACGATGTCACCGGCGTCGAGCACGACCTGCCCGTAAGCCTGACCGGCCGCGCCGACCATGCCAACGCCCACCTCTATCCGCAGAATGGCAACCAGCCCAATGGCTGGTTCAAGGAAATGGCCGGCTATGCGGCCGCCAAGAAGGAGCCGCTGGTCATCACCGAATTCGGCTACGCCTCCATGCCGGAAAGCGGCTGGCTGGTCATCGGCGTCGATCCGGCCACCCAGGCGAAAGCGGTGGTCAATGGCGTCCTGTCCGGCCTCGAACAGGGCGTCAAGCGCACCTATGTCTACGAGTTGCTCGACCAGAAGCCCGACCCGCAGAACAAGAGCCGCGAATGGCATTTCGGCCTGTTTACCACCGACTACAAGCCCAAGCCGGCGGCCGACATGCTGTCGCACGTCACCACCTGGCTGACCGACACCTCCGCCAATCGCAAGACCTTTGCCTTGCGGCCGCTGAACGTCACCATCACCGGCATGCCGGCCAGCGGCCACAAGCTGTTTGTCGAGCGGGGTGACGGCACGGGCTATCTCGTGCTGTGGAACGAAGCGCCGATCTGGGACCGGGCCACCGGCAAGCCGGTCGCTTCGCCGACGGTCAAGGTGACGATCACCGTGCCGAGCCCGATGGCGATCTGCCATTTCTACGATGCGGCGGTGAAAGCGCGCCCGCTGGGCACCTACCGAGGCGGCACCCGGGCAGTCACGGTCGACCTGCCCGACCACCCGATCATGATCGACATGACGGGGGTTTAGGCAGGGGGTTGCGGGTTCGGGTCCGGCATGTCACAAATCTTTGCGATTTGGGGGATGCCAATGAAACGACCTTTTTTCATTTTGGTGCTGTTCGTCAGCCTGGCGGCAACATCGTCTAGCGCTGCGGAGCTTTCGCTCTGCCAGGCACTCGACGCCTTGCGGGCCGAAGTCCGCGACAGTCGCACGCCCGCCCATATCGCCGTCTTCAACACGGCGGCGGAGTCCATGGTCTGCCGGCGCGGCAAGGAACCGGCCCAGGCGGATTTTTGTTCGGCGGTGACGCCGCTGCTGGGCACCGAGCAGATGCACAAATTCCCGTGGCTGATCAAGGATTGCCTGTCGCAGGCAGGGGTCCATCCTTACCTGCAGACGGTCGATCAGATCACCTACCAGAAGAACCGCAACAAGATCGTCCGTCTGTGGGCCGGGTGGCCGGACGGCGGCCGCATCGATATCCAGTACGTCTCCGCCGATACCACCGACGTGCATAACCGCTTCACCGATTTCACCGGCGCCTACAAGCTGACGATCTGGTATCCCTAGCAATTACCTCGGCTTTGCCATATATGCGCGGGATGACGACCGCGTGCCCCGTACCCCTGATCCTCGACGCCGACCTTGACGCCGCCATTGCCGCCACCCGCGCGGCGGTCGGCCTGCCTGAAGGTGCGCGTGTCGTTGCGGCCATGTCCGGCGGGGTCGATTCCACCGTCGCCGCCGCCCTGCTGCATCAGGCGGGCTACCAGGTCATCGGCATCACCCTGCAACTGTACGACCATGGCGCGGCCGTCAAGAAAACCGGCGCCTGCTGCGCTGGCCAGGACATCCACGACGCCCGCCTGGCCGCCGAAAAGATCGGCATTCCGCACTATGTGCTCGATTATGAGAGCCGTTTCCGCGACTCCGTCATCGAGGAATTCGCCGACTCTTATCTGCGTGGCGAAACGCCGGTGCCGTGCATCCGCTGCAACCAAAGCGTAAAGTTCCACGACCTGCTACAGGTCGCCAAGGACCTCGGCGCGGAAGCCATGGCTACTGGCCACTATGTCGAACGCGCCGACCTGGGTAACCGCGTCACCTTGCGCCGCGCCGCCGATATGTCGCGCGACCAGAGCTATTTCCTGTTCGCCACGACGCGCGAACAGCTCGATTTCTTGCGCTTTCCGCTGGCCGGCATCCCAAAGCCTCAGGTGCGTCACATCGCCCTGCAACTCGGTCTGAAGATCGCCACCAAGCCGGATAGCCAGGACATCTGCTTCGTGCCGGAAGGCAAGTACACCACGGTCATCGACCGCTTGCGTCCGCAAGGCCGTGAAGCCGGCGACATCCGCCACATCGACGGCCGCGTGCTGGGCCGGCATGAGGGTATTACCGGCTATACCATCGGCCAACGCCGCGGCCTGAACGTCGCGGTCGGCGAGCCCCTGTTTGTCGTCAGGATCGACCCGGACAGCCGCGCCGTCATCGTCGGCCCGCGCGAGGCCCTGCTGACGCGCGCCCTGAACCTGAAGGAAACCAATTGGCTGGGCGACGAGGACGACTTCGCCGCCGCCGCCCATGTGGGAAAGCCGGTGCTGGCGCGGGTGCGCTCGACCCGCCCGCCGGTGGCGGCGCGCCTGGTCACGACCGACGAAGGCATAGCGGTGGAATTCGACACGGCCGAGGAAGGTGTGGCGCCGGGCCAGGCCTGCGTGCTCTACGACACCGAAGACGAAGGCCGGGTGCTCGGCGGCGGTTTTATAGCAACCACATACGCGGCGGTTTGATCTCGCCTCACTTTTGTCGTTGCGCTACCGCCGTGTGACGGCCCAGTTCGCTGCTTGAGCGCGGGCGGCGGGTTTATCGCGGCCACCCAGGCGGCGATCTAATTCACCGCGTCTTCGCGTAGCAGTTCCGCCAGCGACTTGGCCGGGGTGTTGTACTGGCGCTCGACCTCGGCGGTCTGCACCGCCTGGGCGCAATGCGGGCAATGCATCTGGGTCGTCAGCGAATGGCCGCAGGGCTTGTGCACGAGCGTCAGAGCCGGCGTTTCGCCATTGTAAATATGCCGCGTGCCCCAATCGGCCATGTGCACGATCAACGGCCGCAGCTCCTCGCCCTTTTCAGTCAGCACATATTCGTAGCGCTTCGGGCGCTCACAATACAGCCTCTGTTCGAAGATGCCTTGCTTGACCAGCGACTTAAGCCGCGCCGCCAGCACGTTGCGGGCCAGGCCGAGCCGGTCCTGCCACTGCTCGAAGCGCGCCGTCCCGCCAAAAGCATCGCGAATGATCAGGAGGGTCCAGGGTTCGCCGATAATGTCGAGGGTGGCTGCCACCGCGCAGCGTTGTTTGCTGTAGTCAGCTGATCGTCCCATTCAGGTTCAACTCATACTTTTTTGTTCGTGACGCTTCCCGGCGTACGCGCACATTTACCCGGTTGGCGAGAAATGGCAAAACAAAAATTGTGTTATTTTCCAGGCGATAAGCGGGGCGCTTTCAAAAAACGCCGTTCTATCGATTTTCCGCATACAGAGCAGCGGCGACGCGCGCCATGGCGGCTTCGTCCGAGCGCACGAAATCCTGCTCGAAGCGGCCGTCCTGCCAGTGCACCAGCACGGTGCCGCCGCTGCCCAGGCTGACCATCAGGCTGTCGGTCCGGGTGCGGATGGCCTCGCCGCAATCGGTCGAGAAATTGCCGCAATCCGGGTGATAGGCGCCCGCCGCCACGACGTGCAGGCCGGCTTCCCGGCTGCTGTCGACGTCGAAGCTGGTGACGCGGAGATCCTGCGCGCCGGTCGCCTGGTTGAGGCGGATATGCACGGCGATGCGGTTCGAATCGGCTTCGTTGACCAGGTAGAGATCGTCGCGGCGGCCGTCGCCGTCGAAATCGCCGTCACGCGGCAGGACCTGGGTCTGGGCCGGCGCATGGAAATCCGGCTTGAGCGTCGCCGCCTGAGCCGACATCGCTAAGAGACCGGCCGTCAAAATACTGATTACCGCCGTCGCGGCGGCCAAAGCCTTCGCACGCACACCCACTGTCGTTCACCCACACCTGAATATTTGTTTTGAAACAGCACATTCGCGCCGTTGCCCTGCGCTTGTCACGCAGGTTTGGTGCCACTCTTGGCACAAAGCCTAACCATTTTAAACAATTTTTTATTAACCAGGCAAGTACTGGATTATATTTGATAATTTCTGGAATTTTGGAATCCGTCGATCAACCGGAGGTGCGCAGGCGGGCGATTTCCGCCAGCACCGGCGCGGTATCCTGTGCCTCGGTCCCGCCGCCCATGTCCGGCCCGAACAGCAACCAGGCCAGATCGGGACCACTGAATGGACCATTGTGCCGGGCGTTTTCCCCGCCGCGCAGCAACGCGGCCACGGCCTCGGGCCCAAGACTGAGAAGCAGCATGATCAACTCTCCGGCGGCAAATATGCAAATGAGAATAATTCGCATATTAAAAATGGCAAGCACCGGAGTGTCACTTTTTCGGTGATCGGCTCAAGAGTCAGTTTCTTTTGACTTTTCTTATGAGAATTCACCAAAGATTAGAGGTCCGCCCTTAAACTGGAGCGGTAAGGCCATGGAGGAGACAGCGGTGCAACGGCGGATGAATGGGTTTGGCGGCGACCGGCACGGTGGCACGCTTATGACCTTCGCCCTGACGGCCTTCCTGGTCCTCGCCGCCGTCGGTGGCGCCATCGACTTTTCAATGTTCACGGTCGAACGCAACAAGGTGCAGGACGCGCTCGACCAGGCCGCCCTGACCGCGGCGATTTCGTCGAGCACCGACCAGGCCACCCTGCAGAAACTGGCCAACAAGACCTTCAACGCCAATTTCAACACGACGACGATCAACGCCAGCATCCAGGATTTCAAGTTCGACACCACCGGCCGCACTTTTCAACTGACGGCGACCGGCACCTATACGCCCTACCTGCTGCACCTCGTCGGCATCAATTCCCTGCCCTACACGGTGACCAGCAAGACCGTCCGCGCCGCCGACGGCACGTTGGAAGTCGCCCTGGTGCTCGACAACACCTGGTCGATGAGCGTGCCGCTCGACGGCAGCCAGACCAAGATCCAGGTGCTGAAAACCGCCGCCCAAAGCCTGATCACCTCCGTGATGACCTCGGCCAACAAGAACTACGTCAAGGTCGCCGTCGTGCCCTATGCCGATTACGTCAATGTCGGCACTGCCAACCGCAACCAGCCCTGGCTGAGCGTGCCGGCCGACAGCACGACCACCACGACCACGCCCGGCACCTGCAAGACCATCTCGACCAAGACCACCTGCACGGGCGGGACGGCCGGCACCTGCACCGGCACCCAGGACGGCGTGTCCTATAATTACAGCTGCTGGATCGTACCGCAGACCTGCACGACGGTGAACATCACGCCGTACCAGAGCTGCACCGCCACCACGACCTCGACCACGACCAAGAAGTGGTTCGGCTGCGTCAGGAACCAGATGAAGTCGAACGCCCTGGTCCTGCCCGACCCCGCCACGCCCTATGTCGGCATTTCCGAGACCAGCCAGCACTGCCTCAGCCCGATCGTGCCGCTGACCAACGACAGCAGCGCCATCTCGGCCGCCCTCAACGGCCTGGTCGTCAACATCGGCGGCTACAAGCCGGAAACCTACATCCCGGCCGGCCTGGTATGGGGCGTCGACGTCCTGTCGCCGCCGGCGCCGTTCCAGGAAGGCGCGGCCTACGACGCCAACAACAAGCAGCCGCGCAAGACCATCGTGCTGATGACCGACGGCGCCAACACGCTCTATTCCAATTCCTCCGGCAACATCGCCGTGGCCAACGCCACCCAGCTGGCCGCCACCTACAGCGACCAGGCCAAGGTCTGCGCCTACGCCAAGAGCAAGAACATCGAGATCTACACCATCGGCTTCGGCGTCACCGACGCGACGGCGCTGGCGGCGTTGAAGAGCTGCGCCACCGACGCCAGCCACTATTTCGACGCCAAGAGCTCGGCCGACCTGATCGCCGCCTTCCAGACCATCGGCGGCAAGCTGACCCAGGTGCGCATCACGCAGTAGGCTGTTTGTTTTGCATCATGTTTTTCCTAAAAGTGCGCGCGTATCAGTCAGGCACTTTTAGGCATGATGCTAGTTCGGCCCGTAGATAAATCGCAGGGCCGCCGGCAGGGTGACAAACCACGACGTCGTATGCGTCTCGCCGTGCGTGAAGTCATAGCCCGATTTGTAGCCAGGCAGGCCGGCGTCCAACAGGCCACGCACCTGCGCCTCCATTTCCGGCGAAGGCAGTTCGGTCCCGACATCGAGCGACAGGAACAGCTTGTGATCGGCGCCCGGCGCGTTGAACAGCTTGCCGCCCAGGGCCAGTTCGGCCAGGCCCTGCTCCGAATTCGGGCTGGCGATGATGTAGTTGCGGAACAGCGCCGGGTCATAATAGTTGAGCCAGAGGGCGAAGGCCCCGCTCAGCGAATAGCTCCACAGCGTCTTCTGTTCGGGATCGACATGCACGCGCTTCGCCACTGCCGGCAGCAGTTCGTCACGCAGGAACAGGTAATAGGGCGACGCCACGTCGCGCGTCACCACGCCATCCTTGGCCGGCGGCGTGAAATCCGGCGTCCGGGCCGCCGCCAGCTCAGGTCCGAACGGCACGTCGTTGCTGATGCCGATGATCAGATGCGGCGCGATCTCACCGCGCTGCATGTAGTTAGACAGCGCGACCGCCGGCTGAAACGCGTAGTCGCCATCCAGCATGAACAAGGCCGGATAGGCCTTGGTCGCGTCATAGCCGGTCGGCCGATAGATCTCGACCGTATAGGTCCGGCCGGTCTGTTTCGACGCGATCCGGAAGCGTTCGATAGGGCCGTAACGCTCGTAAACCGGCGTCGGCTTCGCCGCCGCGGAGACGGCCGCAGGCGCCAGCATCAAGGCAAGAGCAAGCATCAGATAACGCATCTGTCGTCCCTCCTTATATTTCGGGAAAGGTGGAACGAATGCGTCGGCTTGTCCAATGAATAAGCCGTAACCTAGCCCGGCCCGATCGGCAGATAGACCACCCGCGCCAGCAGGTCGGTGGCCGTCTCGCCGCCATAGGCCCTGAGCGAAGTGGCGCCGCGCGTGGCGTCGACGCCAAGCGCCCGCAGGCGCTTCACTTCCGCAGCCGCATCGTCGCACAGCATCGGTGCCAGCCAGTAAGCGTGCCTGTCGGCCTTTTCGCCCGGCCTGTCCCGGTCAGGCCCCCATTTGTCGAGCGCCGCCCAGGCCGCCCCTGCCCGGCGGGCATAGTCGTGCGGCTGGCTCAATCGTCGCGCCAGCAGCCGCAACAACCCCAGGCTCGGCCGGAAGCGCAGCTGCGCCCGCAAATCGCCGCCATGGAACCCCCGCGCCACACCGCCCAGCGCCGCGTCCGGATCGCGCCCCATCAGCGCCACAACGCGCACCAGCAGGCCGTACACGAGCGGCCACGACAGCCCCTTCAAGGCCATGTATTTCAACGCCCGCCCGCGCAGCGCGCCCTCGCCCTTGGCCGGCCACGCCGCCTGATGCGCCGCCATCGCCGCGGCCACGACCGGATCGCGCACCACCGCCACCGCCCCGCCCAGCGCCGTCGCCCGCTTGATCGGCCCGAACGAAAACAGGCTGACATCGGCGTCCGGATCGCCGCGATGAAACGTCCCAGCAAAGGCCTGGGCGGCGTCCTCGATCAGCACCGCCCGATGACGACGGCACACCTCGGCGTGCGCCTTCAGGCGCGATACCGCGCCGAAGAGCTGGGCTATGATGACGCAGCGCGCCTCGGTCTCGCGCAACGCCGCGTCCAGGTCACCCGGATCGGGCAGCAGCGTATCCAGCCGGATATCGACCGGATGGACGGAAAAGCCCTCGGCTTCGACGATCTCGCGCATGGAGGCGATATTGACCGCGCTCATGACGATGGTCGAACCGGGGGCCAGGCCGGCGACGTTCAGCCAGGCCAGCAGGGCCGAGCGCACCGACAGCGCCACCACGCCCTGCCGTCCATGCCAGAAGCTCAGGATTTCCGCCGTAAAACGGTCGCGGACACCCCGCCGCCGGGCATTCGGCAGGGGCGCGAACACCGAAAGCAGATCGGCGACGGCGATATCCAGCCTCAGTCGCGGCTGCATCAGGGCTTGAGATTGATCGACCCGATCACTGCCGGGTCGGCCTGCGGCTTGATCGGCTGGCCGTGGTCGTCGAGATTGGCCCACTGGCTCTTGGCGACAAAGACAAACCGGTCCCCTGTCACCACGCCCTGGGTCGGCTGCGACAGGTCCTTCGGCGAACGCAGCAGCACCTCGGTCGCAGTCACCTGCGTCCAGTCGTCCGACATGTGCAGCTTCAGCACCTTGTTCGGCTTGAAGCCGGTCTGCACGGCGATCAGGTCGTTGCCGTAGCGCGCCAGAAACGAGATGCCGAGCAGCGACCCGTCCGCCGGCGGCGCCAGCCGCGCCATCTGGCCGGTCGCCAGGTCGACCCGGTACAGCCCGGAAATGAAATCGGCCACCACCAGGGTCGTCGCCCCTTCGTTTTCCGTCAGGGCATCCGGCGTATCCATATAGCCTTCCGGCACCAGGGTCTGCAGGTCGCCGGCATAGCCCTGCAGGCGCAGCACCTCGCCATGTTCGGCATCGGTGACGTACAGGTCGTCCTTGCCGAGCAGCATATGACCGAAACGCCGCGTCTGCTTGGCGTCGGCGAAGCTTTTCACCACCTGGCCGTTGGCCGGGTCGATGACCACCACCTTGGACGCCACCTTGGTCTTCGCATCGAAACCATGCGTCTGGCGCGAGGCCGCCGTCGCCGCCCACAGCTTGCCGTCGCGCAGGCCCAGCCCATAGGCCGCCACGCCCGGCCGGAAGGTCAGCAGGTCGCGCGCGCCCTGCGGCGACAGCACTGTCACCGTGCCGGTGCGCACACCGCTGACATAAACCTGATTTGTGTCGGGCGCGTAGGCGAACCCTTCCGTAACCGCGAAATCGCCGGAGGTCGACAGGATGTTCATCTCGCCTTTCGGCACGATGTTGGCCTGGTCCGCCTCCTCCAGGTCCGACGCCCACACGGCGTTGAAGTCCGGGTTTTTGTTGAGGTCGAGCACATAGCCGCGCTTGAGGTAGTCCTTCAGCACCGCCTGGGCGGTGGCCGTCTTGTGCTGCTTCATCGCCACCTGCGCCTTGAGCAGCAGGATCGAAGGCGAGTCCGGCAGGATGGCGCTGGCGGCGTCGAACGCTTTCATGGCGCCGGTCGGGTCGCTGGACTCGAGCGCCTTCATGCCCTCGGTGCGCGCCGCCCGGAAACGGCCGAGATCGGAGTTGGCGTCGATATTTTGCGCCCGCGCGCCCGATGCGACCGCCGCCGCCAGGGCCAATGCCAGAACAGCCAGCCGCTTCATTGCCCGCTCCCCCTCTGCGCCAAATCTTTCTGCGCCAGCGCCAGCTTGATCGGCACCGCCGTGGTCATCTTCACCGACCGCATAATGATGCGGCTTTCGACGCCCGACACCAGGTCGGACGCCAGCAGTTTGTCGCGCAGGAAATCGTCGTAGGCATGCATGTCGCGCGTCATTACCCTCAGCATATAATCCTCATGGCCGGTCACGGTCGCGCAGCTGACCACCTCCGGCCAGTCGTCGAGCCGCGCCTCGAACGCCTCCAGATTGGCGCGAGAAGGAAGCGAAAGTTTGACCGCCGCGTAGACTTCGAAACCGAGACCCAGCTTATCGGGATCGAGCACCGTCACCCGCCGCCGGATCACGCCCAGGTCTTCCAGGCGCTTGATCCGCCGCCAGCACGGCGACGGCGACAGGCCGACCCGTTCAGCCAGGTCGGCCACCGACAGCGAGGCGTCTTCCTGGATGAGGTCGAGAATGCGACCGTCAAGCTCATCGATCAATTCGGACAAAATATTCCCTTCCAAAACCGTCAATTTATGACTATTCCCTATCTTAGGGCCTTCGCGGCGGAAATTTCTACCCGAAAATTGCCGAAACGACCGTCGCGGCGCGTAAATTTGCCCCAATTTCTGACTATTCGACCCCGCCTCGTTCTCCACCGGTAATTCGACACCTCTCCGGGATTCATGCGCGTTCTCAACATCATGCTTGCGCGCCAGAGAGGCGGCGTCGAGACCATGGCGGTGCGCTATCATCAGGCGCTGGAAGCAGCCGGCTTCACCGTATTGAGCGCCGGCCATCCGCAGGGCATGTTGACCGAAGCCTTGCCTGCTGAGGCGATCCGTCCCCTGTCGGCCCACCTCAATCACGATCCGATCGCCGCCTTGAGCCTTGGCATGCTGGCGCGCTGGTTCAAGCCCGACCTGGTCCTGGTCCACGGCAACCGCGCCGCCGGCGTCGCCCTGACGCCGCTGTCGGGCGTGGCGGCCAAAACGGTGCAGGTGGTGCACAATTTCCGCCACAAGGCCGAGGTCAACCGCCTGCTCGCCGCCATCGCCGTCAGCGGCCCGGTGCGCGACTCCCTGCACACCCATTTCCCGACCCTGCCGGTATTCCAGGTCGACAATTTCGCTGCCCTAAGCGCGCATCCGGTCAAGCCCGCGCCTGTCGGCACGCCTGTGCTGGGGACGCTCGGTCGGCTGCATGTCAACAAGGGCCTCGACGTCGTGCTGCGCGCCCTGGCCCGCCTGCGCGACAATGGCGTGGCGGCGCGGCTGAAGATCGCCGGCGACGGCCCGGCCATGGACGAGCTGGTCGCCCTGACCGGAACGCTTGGCCTTGGGGATAGGGTGGAATTCTGCGGCTGGATGAACCCGGCCGGCGACTATCTTAGCGGCCTCGACCTGTTCGTCTGTCCGTCGCGCGTCGAACCGTTCGGCCTGGTGGTCATCGAAAGCATGGCGGCGGGCGTCCCCGTCGTGGCCAGTGATATCGACGGCCCGCGCCAGAGCCTGGACGGCGGCCGGTTCGGCTATCTGTGCGCCCGCGAAGACCCGGCCGCCATGGCCGCGACCATCGAACAGGCGATCGGCGACTGGCCGGCCACGACGCAAAAGGCGTACGGCGCCCGTGACTACGCCCTGTCGCACTTCAGTCTCGAGGCCGGAACGGCGCGCCTGGCGGAGGCCGTGCAACAAATTGCGGCTCTGGCGGCGAAGAAGGCTTGAAGGGGGCGGCGGGATTGGCTATAGGCGTGCCTCCTCGAAGGGGCGTCGATCTTATCCGCGCCTTGAGGCAGCCTGCGAGGCGCAAAGGTTGGGTAGCTCAGATGGTTAGAGCGGCGGATTCATAACCCGCAGGTCGGCGGTTCGATCCCGCCCCCAACCACCACTTCTCCCTTATGCATAAAAAGATTTCAGGTCAGGCGGCGATGTGCAGTGTCCGGCCCCGCAAACGTGGCTGCCGGCCAAGGCATATACGGCGGGTTGCGGATACACCGGACGCTGTCGCCTTTTATCAGGCTTTGACAAGTCCGGGCCTTGCCGAGCACGGGCCAATCGCTAAAAATTTGCCTCCGTGATCGCCGCGGGCCATTTATTCCAGGCATTTGTCTTGGAAGTAATAAAGGCGCTTATGTCATCAATAATATCAGGGGAATCTGCGTCGTCGAGCGTAAACCTATGCACTATCTCGCTTTGCAAGTTTGATCGATCAAGCTCTCGCAATTCTTGTAAAGAAATAAATTCCATCCTGTTATTCGAATCTATGTCAATTTCTTGAAACCCTAATTTATTAACAATACAATTTATAGCATCTTGAAAATTATCCGTATAATTCTTATTCTTAACGTCAATCAAATCCGCGCCATTACGCGGAATATTGTACAATCCAATACCGCAAAGCCCACGGCGCAATAAATTTTTTACCTCAGAGTCTGCAGAAATGAGCTCAACAATTTTTCCAAAAATCTCCGGCTTGCACATTTTTTGCATGCTTTTTTGATCAATTCCTGTGCATTTAAGTAAATTAAGGGCAAATGTCCGATTATAAGACTCCTTAATCCTTGAGATGACGTTAGAAGGAATACTAATGTCCAAGCCATATCGCGATATGCTTTCGATGGTCGAAAACATAGCGCGCATTAACGTATCAAAATCAGAACTGGTAGGGGCTAGTCCCCCTTCCAATCCAATATCAGTATGGAAAAATATAGATCTCGCGGCTCCAAAATCGAGCAAGCGGCCATCCAGGCAAATATTTGACGAAGAGTAATTAAATTGCGATATCCTATGTATCAATCCAAAAGCAATTTGATCCGCCCATCTCATCCAAAATTGGACAAACAGGTCACCTAAATCGTTACACTTTGACGTTTCCTGAGCCGTGCGGATAATATAAGAAACGCGTTTGGCATCCTTGGCGCCCTGTCCAGACGCAACCAATATCGGCCGTTCCGCCCTATCAAAATGTCCACAGCGTAAGAAACCGGGCCGCACCACCAATACTTCTTGTTCGAGTTCTTGGTAGGCGTTTCGACGCGTGACCCCGGTATCCACAATGGCCAACACAGGCACTGTCGACCACGGAAAGCGTGACATGACTTCGCCATAAATACTTTCGCGTATCGCTTCTTCTAGCGATACGTGTCCCGTCGAATGCGACGGGTCCATCTCCAAGCCGAGCAACGGCGTCCTGCCTATCCCCTTAATATGATAGCCATTCACAAAGGCAGCTCTGCCGCTGCCGCCACAAGTGCCGTTGCCCGCGCCGCCGTAGCGATCGGCCCAGCCCAATGTTTCAGAAAATGAATTCTCGCTAACAACAAACCCACATAATTGAAGCAATAACTCCTTATATGCTTTCAGATTTTCGGACACGGTAAGAAAATTCGGATCCATTTCCATGGCGCGCTCATTCAACCACAATAAACGGGTCTTAAATGGGCGCTTCAATTGAACAGAAGTGCTGGCTATATCATTTTCAAAAAAAATCTTTACATCAAAATCCACAGTGGCTGGAATATTAGTCATGGAATCCGAACCTTTTCAATTATGAACTGAGAAGCCAAGTGATTTGTATATATTTACCCTGCTTTTGCACGGGTGAGGTCCGGATAGTAAAATACTTCGCTTGAATCCACAGCATGCTCCTGTAGACAATGTGCAAGTAATGATTCAACACCGTCGGGCTGACCAGAAGAAAGTAAAACAGAAAAGGTTTCACCATCATCAAACGAAAATCTGTGCAACTTAATTACCGGCATCGTGTTTGCATTCTCCAAGCTATAGCTTGATAAAAACGCAAATACTAAAATTGCCCTTGGCGTACCATCCACATCCAGAAAGCGCCGAAATAATCCTAATTTTACCGAAGGCCAGATAATATCCAAAGCCTGCCGGTCAGTCATATCCTTGTGCGCATCGCTTGCAATAACATAAAAAGCTTCACCTAAATATTGCGTTGCTTTAAACCATGAATAAGAATCAACAAGTTGATTCCGCTCTGCATTTTGCTTCAGTACAGAAACAAAATTAGAAAATGAATCTTGTTTTGAATTTACAGCGTCAGCGTTAATTGTAGCAGCCGCTGTTTCGGGGAAATCTGTTTCGCGCTTTCTTCGTAATCTGCGTTCAATCTGTAATATACGGTCACTTTGAATAATTTTATATGAAACTCTTCCACTAGACTGCTTGGCATATTTTACAAATTGGGGGATAAAAGTAATTTTGCTATGCAGAAATCGTAAAATTTGGCGAATATTATGTTTTTTAATTGAAAAATCAACTATATATATACCAGGATTGTCATCGAGCCGATATTTCGAAAACCAAATACGGCCCAATTCGTCAGTAGAATCGGATTCTGAAAATGCCCAAATAATATACCCCACAGGCCTACCAAGTGAGTTAAAAAAAATCTCCGCGTGTTCTAACTCTACGACCTGCGCCAGTAAATTAAATACTTTTTTTAAATCTCTATTCCCCTTACCAAATGTATCCACTTGGAGCTTAACTAAGCTACCTATTTTGCCCAAATTTTGTTGTGCTTCCTGCTCTACGCCAAAAATTGCAGTATGAATTGATTCATGGTCGAATATTGTCATCTGGCCCCCTTTTATATAACCATTCGCTTTAACAATTTTTACTGTTTAGCTGGAACGGTTGCAGTCTATTTGATACGGCTGATATCACCATCATCAATACGGAAAACTTTGTGCGCTCTCTCTACTAGCGCAGGCCGATGCGCCACCACAACACGCGTCAAAGTCATGTTACCGACCAGGTCGGCGATCGCCTCTTCAGTCGCCGGATCCAAATGAGCTGTGCCTTCGTCCAATATGAGCATTTTCGGGCGCCGATAAAGCGCCCGCGCGATTAGAATTCGCTGGCGCTGCCCGCCTGACAAACTGGATCCCATATCGCCAACAAGCGTATTGTACGCCATCGGCATTTTTAAGATATCGGCATGGATCTGAGCATTTGTCGCAGCTTCTTCAATCAGTTCCATATTTGCATTCGGATCGAAAAACGATATGTTGTCGGCCAAGGTACCGGACATCAATCGATCGTCTTGCGAAACAATTCCTATCTGTTGACGCCACGACCTCCAAAGACTTTGCTGCGCCTCTTTGCTGTCCAAGAAAATCGAACCTTGCTCAGGTACAGCCAAGCCCAGCATTATTTTAATTAGCGTCGACTTGCCCCCGCCGGACGGGCCGACTATCGTCACAAATTCACCGGCGTTGATTTTAAGCGACAAGTTTCGAAATATCCATCGATCTGTCGCTCCGTAACGGAATGCAATATCCGAGAGCTCGACTTCGCCCTTCATATCAATGTCAACATCTGTTCCGGCTTGTACTTCCGGCTCATGCGCAATGATATCCGCTATACGCTCGATGTGAAGGCCAAGCATTCTGAATTCGAACGCTTTATTTACAAGAGAAAGAGACCTATCTGAGAAGTTTTGTGCAAACGCTATGAATGCTAGTAACATTCCTACCGAAAAATTCTGACCAGACATTACGGTTTGCCCGCCAATGTAAAGGATGGCGACACCCTGAATACTGATTATAATATTTTTTAAAAAATCTGACAATAACTGCGACTTACTGGCAGAAACACTTGAATTTGACGCGTTTACATAAAGATTACGCCAAATTCCTTCTCGCTCCGCTTCGCGCCCCATCAACTTAATTGTCGTGGCGGCTCTAATGGTTTCCATTAGAATCGTTTGTTCTTGCGCGAACGCGTTTAGCTGCTCCGCTGTTAAAAGCCGGATCTTTTTATAGAATAATAGATTTACCAATAAGACGCATATTAACGTCCCAAAGACAAAAATAGTTAAAACTTTAGAATATAGTAGCAATAATATGCCACTAAAAACGGCCATACTTCCATCAAGGAGCGCAGAAAGCAATCCTTGCGTTAACGTTGTCTGAATGGATCGTGCGGATCCAAGGCGAGATACAATATCACCGACATGTCTTTTCTGAAAATAACTGCTCGGCAACCGCAAAAGGTGACGGACGATATTCCCTGTTAATTGGAATACTATTTGGATATTAAATATTTGAAGGGTCCAATCTCGAAGCGCAGACAGCGATAGGCGTATCACAGATATAGCCGCGAATGCGACAGCAACAATTGCCAAAAAATTGCTATCATTACGGCCTATTGCCTGATCGACAGTTAGTTGTATCTGAAAGGGTAAGACGAAACTGGCAATTTGTAATGAAACCGAAAGAAGTACTATTAAAAGCGCTCCTTGTCGCCAGCCGCGGAATTTGGTCCAAAGACTGTTTATTGAAATTGGCGCGACCGCTTCGATAACTTCAAATTTGACTGAAGGACTTAATTCAAGGGCAACACCGGTAAAATGCTTCGAAAATTGAGAATAGCTATATGTAACGCGCCCCTTGGACGGATCATGAATGACGACACGTCCACGATGGACAGACTTCAGCACTACAAAATGATGCAAATCCCAGTGTATAATTGCCGGCAATTGCAATTCGCCAATAGCCTCCATTTCGACACGTAAGGCGCGCACAGAAAAATTCATCCTGTCCGCTAGTCTAACCAGCCCTTTAAGATTCATTCCGCTGGAGGAAATGGCGTATCTCGATCGCAGCCCCGTTGTATCCACGCGATGTCCATGGAACGCCGATATCATCGCCAAGCAAACTAAACCACACTCTGCCATTTCGCTTGAGAGAAAAACAGGCAGCGTTTTTTGGCGCCGAAAATATAACTCTTCTGCAAGCTTCATTGCTCTCTTCCACTCAAAGCATCGAGATGCAAAAGCCATCGAATCAATGAAAGCCGTCGGACTGGCATCTCCGCGCTCAAACGCATCCCAGGCTGAATCTGTACGGTGGCTCCATAAATTTGTAAGTTATTAAAATTCATTGACACCCGTACTTTGACATACGCGCTATTGACGATCTTGCCTTGGACGAACGGTGTCGTGGAATCAGCTATTCCTATTCCGGAAATCGAAGTTATTTTTCCGGAGTAAGCGCCAAATTTTTTATAAGGAAACGCCTGGAAATGGACGCTCATGTTTTGTCCCACCTTAAGGTAGGGGATGACATCGACAGGCGCGTAAAATTCTGCTTGCGGCACGGAACGCGCGCTAAACACTTCCGCGCCGTTCTCGACCATGTTGTCCGAATGGGAAGTCCGCAAGGAGCTGTGGGGCGATTCTGTTTTTTTTCCGGAATTCGCCATTTCACTTGCGGCCAGGTGGGCGGGGTCCTGTAAGGGCACAATTTGGCCTTGAACGGTTTCAAATTGGGAATATTCCGCTACGCTGGCAAAAAAAATCGCACAAATAACGCTACCCGACAATGTGTAGCCCGTCGCAGCCCACGGCAGTCGAGTTCCTATCATTACTTCGCCCTCGAGCCGGCGCACCGAATGTGCTACCGCTTCCGGTCGGAACAGATCAAGTAACGCCATCCCTTCCCCACTCTACAGCGACTTTAGATATAGTCCGCCTGGTCATTGATTGACAAATTTTTAATTGACCAATAAACGTATTTCCATATTTAACAAGTAAAAATTTTAAAAATATTATAATAGCAATAATATTATAAAAATCTAAAAATTACCAACTGGACACTTACCGTTGCTCAAACGTGCTTTAATATTCATGATACAACCGCATTTGTTGCATTTTAAAACAGGCTTTGCATCGCCGCTCCTTTGGAAGAGTTTCGTTGCATTTGGGCATAAGAAACATTTGGCGATTCGTTGGCGATAGGTTGACTTATCAACAAACCCAAAGCTTTTAAGCCAATTCCGAACCTCTTGACCATTATCGGAAACTGCTGAATCGGCGGCTAGTATTTCCGCTACCGCCAGATCAATGACGCCTTCCCTCTCCTCGTCCGTCCCCGCCCCCATAAGTTGTTCATGTATTTGAACTATTTGGCCTTCGCTTAAGGATATTTGGTCGCTCACTTTCCCGAACTCCCTTGGCACTGCACATAATGTGATCCCCTTCCCGAACAGTATCGGGAAGGGGATCTCCAGCCACTCACTTAGTAATTAACAAGTGATATCAGGATCTTCCCCATGCGGGCAGGTGCATGTGATAGTTTGGCCAAATGTACACGTCGGACTTCCACCCTTAGAGCAGCTAGCTGTACAGGACGAGTCGCC
Organism: uncultured Caulobacteraceae bacterium; assembly: GCA_964445605.1. GTDB lineage: Bacteria > Pseudomonadota > Alphaproteobacteria > Caulobacterales > Caulobacteraceae > Asticcacaulis. The sequence continues at coordinate 20,590 of CAYULN010000348.1, forward strand.
ACCCGAAATTAGGTCCAATTCCATGTCACTCAGCTCACGCATGACTACTGAACTCAACGATCTGATCATATCAGCCCTCCTCGGTAATGCACGATTAGCGTGCATGTCGATTATGCATGTCGCCTCAGAAGTGTCAACGAGCGGTAGAATAATGTTTACACCACCTCTTTCGCCCCGCATCAGCGCGACAGCGTTCTAAGTCGTTAAATGGTAAGGTTTTAATGTATTTTTGAACTAATATGCTCGCATTTTCCGTATACGGATAACGGCCTGCCCGGAAATGAATGCCCATTGGATTGCAACCGGAAAAAGATGCAACGTATGGCTTAATTCGTCCATTGACATGTTCCTAACCGCATGCATTATGAACCCGCACTCAGAACGTGCATTTCAAAGATTTCTAGAGAAAGGGCGTGCTATGATCCGGTCGTTTAGTTCAATAGCTATGAGAGAGCTTTCTGAGGATGAATTGGGCCTAATTTCTGGTGGCGACTGCTCTGTAAGCTGCAGTCATGGTCAAGCGCAGTGCACTCAACAAGGAAACAATCCTCCGGAATGTACTTGCGTGGAATCCGGCGCCTCGCTTACGATCACTTGTTAAAATAGTAAGTTTAGTAAGGTCCCCCGTTTGACAATGGGGGACTTTTTTTGTTCAGTATTTTGTATTAACCGCTCTATCGTTTTTCTACAGAACTGCAATTTTGTGGCCTTACCGACAACTGCCAGTATCCAATTTCACATTCACAACGTTGAGTCTTATGGATGATTGATGTGAAGACTGTTAAGTCACTTGGTATTATTGGCTCTAACGGTGGGCTGGACTTAAAATACGTTCGCGCTGCCTTGGACAGCCTGAACATCGATTTCAGCTTTCTTGATTTTGACAATATCCTTGGTGGCGGTAATTTTTTTTTAGGGCCACTTAAAGACAACACGCGGGCCTTATTAAGCTTCTCTCGTGAAATCGACACAGATGTTCCGAATTTCGCTTGCATTTGGATGCCCGTCGACTTTCGCTCCATGAAACCCCATGGTCAAGGCGTTGATGAAGATTTCAAAGAAGCAAAAATAAACGCGATTTATAGCCTTACTGTAATTGATTCCGCGTTTCCAGAATGCCGTTTTATAAATAAAATGGCGTCAACCATGGCCGCGAACAATTTGGTGTTTCAGCTCTGGAATGCAAAACTATCCGGCCTTCCGGTTGCGGATACCATTGTCACCAACAATTACAATCAAGCAGCCGAATTTATTCAGCTGAATAAATCTTGCCTTTTGCGGCCAACCTGGAATTTTGATTTCCCGTTTTGCCAAGAGAGTGAAATCAATCATTTTACCTCAGCTCCACTGTCAAGCCTTAAAGGCATTGATCCTGCAATCATTACTTATGCGCCAATGGTATATCAGAAAACAATTCAAGCCGCGTCATGTGTAAGAATTGTGGCTTTTGGAAACGTCATGTATGCCATTTCCATACCTAACGGATGTAAATTGGTGCGGGGGTCATTTTATTCTGACAATTTAAAGTCTATAAACTTGGTGTCGATACCGGAAAACATTAAGACGGGCGTGTCAAATTTCATGCAGAGGATCGATTTGCTTTTCTGCATATTCAATTTTAACGTTTCCCGGCAGAACGAATGGGAATTTTTTGCAGCCGAGCCAAGTGGGCAGTTCTTATGGCAGGAGCTATATTGCCCGGAAGTAAAATTGCTTTCTAAATTCTGTGAATTTTTGCTTTCCAATACTCATCTATCAACAAACTTGAAGGATGTAGACAATATAAGCCTTGAAGAGATCATCTATGAATGCGAGATCAGTTGATAATTTGAGCTAATTGCGTAGGTCCACAGTATTGTTAGGGAAAATAAGCTCTAAGGCTGGATGGCTGGACACGCAGACATATCCGCGACAACAGCTGAAATAACGAAAACCAGCGTTAAAAAACGCTTTGAATAGGCGTCCAAGAGGCCGGAAAAATATCCGGAAACCAGGAACCGGGCCTGGCGAACCAATCGCGCGGGCAAATGACTATCTTGTCCGGCCCCTTCCCCAGCCAGGCGCCCCACCAGGAAAAGGAGCTGTTGGCGATGACGTGGTGCCGGCAGGCCGCCATAAGCCGGATATCCTCGTAGGACGTATCGTCATCGTTGTGCGTGACGAATGTGAAGGCGTCATCGTCCGGAAACAGGCCACGTGCATAGGCGGCATCGTCCGAAAAGACAAAGAAGACCGGCCTGTCCAGCCTTTGCCGCAAGCCGGCCACCGCATTGTGATAATAGGCCGGCTCCAGCGGGCGGGTCGGCGTCTCCGGTTTCAGGTAATCGCCTCGGCGTACGTGAATGGCGACGGCGTTATCGGCCTGCACTATACAGTCCAGCATGGCCTGGTTCTGCGCGGATGACGGCGGGTCGCGGAACTGCATCTCGTCCTTCAGGCTGGGCCAGATCTCCTCGACATAGGCGGCGACTTGCCAGAAACCTCGCATGTAGATGGTCTTCGGCGCAACGTCCCAGGCCGGCAGCGGGTTGAGATGAAATTCCTTCGGCTCATCGAGCAGGACGATGCGGCCTTGCTTGCGGACGGCCGCCGCAATTTGCTTGAGCGGCTTGCGATTCGACTGGATAAACCGGCCGAATTCGGTGACCGGATAGGCTGGCGTGCTGATACGGAACTTGTTGAGCAGGAACGGCCGCCCGCGATCGCGTTCGGACACGGGGCGGTCCATATGGATGGCGTTCTCGACCGTGGCGCCCAGGCGCGCGGCAAAGCAACGGGCCGCGGCATAGCGGAACAGCTGGTTGCCCAATCCATATTTCTGCCGCACGATTATCTTCATGGCTGGGAATCCCGGTTGCGAAAAATGGAAAGCAAAGGTCGACGGGAAGCCATGCATGACGGACAAAATCGGCAGGAAACCTTGATTTTGTCAAACGCCATCGTGGGACATAAGGTCAAGGGAAGCATGTTCCGTGGAAAATAATTGCGCGTATATGCCTTCGCGAGCCATGAGCGCTTCGTGCGGCCCGGATTCGAGAACGGTCCCGCGTTCGACGACATGGATGACATCGGCGTTGCGAATGGTGCTCATGCGGTGCGTGATGACGATGGTCGTCCGGCCCTGCATGAGTTGCGCGACCGCTCCCTGGATCTGTTGTTCGGATTCGGCGTCTTGGGCGCTGGTCATCTCGTCCAGAAGCAGGATGGGCGCGTCACGCAGGATGGCCCGGGCGATGGCTATGCGCTGACGCTGGCCTGCCGACAGGCGGACGCCATCCTCGCCGATCCGTGTCTCGAGGCCATCGGGAAACCGCAGGATGAAGTCCAGGGCTCCGACGGCGTGCGCCGCCCGCAGAACATCGGTATCGCTGGCGCCCTTGCGGCCGAACCGGATGTTGTTGGCGATCGTATCCTCGAACAGGATGACATCCTGGCTGACGACGGCGATCGAGTCGCGCAGCGACGTCGCCGTCACGTCGCGGATATCGCTCCCATTGATGACGATGCGGCCTCGCGCGGGATCATAGAACCGCGAAATGAGGTTGAAGATGGTGCTCTTCCCGGCGCCCGTACGCCCGACAAGCGCCGTGACGGCCCCGGCCGGAGCGACGAAGTTCGTCGCCTTGAGGGCCGTCTCGCGCCCGCCGTAGGAAAAATCGACCGCCTCGAACGCGATGTCGCCGGCGACGCGCGGCAATACCGTCGCGGCCGCGGCATCCACCACGCTGGCCTTACGGTCGATCAGGTCGAAGACCCGTTGCGCCGCCGCCAGGCCGGTCTGCAGATCCACGTTCACCCGCGCCAACGACCGCATCGGCTGGTAGGCATTGTAGACCGCGCCGGCGAAGATCACGAAGGCGCCCGGCGTCATGGCCTGCCCGACCACATGCGCGCCGCCGTAGACGATGATCCCGGCGAGGGCCAGACCGCCCAGACCGTCGAAAACGGGCAGAATCGCGGCTTCCACCTGGGTCGTCCGGACCAGCAGGCGGGCCAGCGATTGCACCTGATCCTTCACGCGCGTCCGTTCAAGCGATTCCAACCGATACGTCTTGACGAAGCGGATGGCTTGAAACGCCTGGGTCAAGGTGGCGGTCAATCGACCGATCCCGGCCTGAGTCTCCAGGGACAGGCGCCGCAGTTTCCGGCTCAGGTACAGGATCGGAAAAAGGGCCAGCGGCAGGGCGACCGTGCTGGCCAACGCCATCCGCCAGTCCGTATAGAACATCAGGCCCAACATACTGACCACGGTCAGGGTATCCTTGCCGATCCGCAGGAAGAATTCGCAGATCGTCGCCCGCAACAGGTTGACGTCATAGGTGAATGTTCCGACGAGCGTACCCGATGGCCGCTGGTCGAACAGGGCCATGTCCTGATGGACAATGCTGCCGAACAGACGCTTCTGCGTTTCCAGGACGATCTTCTGCCCGAGCGACACCAGCAGGACTTCCTGTGTATAGCTCGCGGCGCTGCGTACGACGAAAATGCCGATGACCGATCCGCCTATGAGCCACAGGAGCGATGCGTTCCTGGCGATGAACACCTTGTCCACCAACGGTCCCATCAAATAGGTGTAGGCCGAGGCCATGGCTGCGATCGCCGCCATGCAGGAGAACGACAGAATGAGCAGGCCGAGATGATGGCGTAGGGCATCATTGTACAGGCGGGCAATTAATCGCCAGGAATGGCCCCCGCCGGTAGCCGGCGCTTCCGACTGCGCTCCGGTTTCCGCCATCACGACAACCCTTCGGGTGAAAGAACATGGCCCGCCGCCGTGCGAGGCCCGCCCTGGCCGAGACCGTCGGCAAACTGCAACAGGCCGAGATGAGCATAAATCCCGCCGTACGCCACAAGCTCTTCGTGACGCCCGGATTCGACCACTTGCCCGTTATCGACGACATGAATGATGTCTGCGTGACGGATCGTGCGCAGGCGGTGGGCGATGACGAGGGTGGTTCGGCCGCGCATCAGTTGCTTGAGCGCCCGCTGGATATGGCGCTCCGACTCGGCGTCCTGAGCGTCCGTCGGCTCGTCAAGCAGCAGGATGGGGGCGTCACGCAAAAGCGCCCGGGCGATGGCGATGCATTGACGCTGCCCACCGGACAGCCGCATGCCTTGCTCGCCGATACGAGTCTCCAGGCCGTCGCGAAGGCGCGCGGCGAAATCCAGGACGCCCGTCGCCGCGGCCGCGTTGTGCACGGCCTCCTCCGGGGCGTCGAGCCTGCCATACCTGATGTTGTTGGCGATGCTGTCGTCGAACAAGGCGATATCCTGGCTGACCACCGCCATGCAATCCCTCAGCGACGTGAGGCTGATCGTCTGGATGTCCAGGCCGTTGATCAGGACCCGTCCCCGTTGCGGATCGTATAGACGGGTAATCAAGCTGAAGATGGTGCTTTTGCCGGCGCCGGATCGGCCGACAAAGGCCGTGACGCCACCGGCCGGAGCGACGAAATCGACCCCTTTGAGCACTGGATTGCCACGGTCATAGGCGAAATGCACGGCCTCGAACTGCACGGCGCCCGAAACAGACTGTAAGGCCTGTGCCTGGTCATACACGAGCTGCGCCGGTGCGCGGTCGATCGCGGCGAAGACGCGTTCCGCCGCCGCCAGGCCGGTTTGCAGCGTCACATTGACCTTTGACAGCGAGGGTACGGGCGCATAGGCGCCCACGATCGCACCGACGAAAACGAACAACTGGCCTGGCGTGATGGCATGGGCGATAACCTGCGCGCCACCGGCGATGATGACAATCGCCACAGCCAGACCACCGAGGCCGTCAACGATCGGCAATATGGCGCCGCCCACCCATGCCGCCTTGACGACGAGCCGCGCCAGGAAGGTCATGCGGCCATTGACGCGTGCCTGTTCGGCTGCCTCCAGCCCATAGGACCTGACGGTACGAATACCCTGGAAAATCTGCGTCAAGGCATGCGTCAACCCACCGACTTCCAATTGCGTCTGCAGGGAAATCTTATGGATCTGCTTGCCGAGCAGCCGCATTGGCGCGATAGACAGGATAGGCAGGACAAGGCACATCAGGGCCAACCGCCAGTTGGTGTAAAACATCAGACCTATCATCGTCAGAATGGTCAGGGTGTCCTTGCCGGCAACCAGGAAAACATCGCACACGGCCAGACGAAGCGCATTCGCGTCATAAGTGAAAAGGGCGGCCAACGTACCTGGGCTGCGGCTTTGAAACAGCGTCATGTCGGCGGAGACGAGCTTGTCGAACAAGCGGTCCTGGACATCCGCGACGATTTTCTGGCCGAGAGATACCAGAAGCACTTCCTGGGAATAACGGGCTGCGCTACGCACGGCGAATATGACGAGAATCGCTCCGGCGATAAACCACAACCGCGTACCGTCCCGAGCGATGAACACCTTATCGATCAGCGGCCCCATCAGATAGGTCTGGGCCGAGCTCGTGACGGCGATTGCCGCCATGCAGACGAATGCGGCAATCAGGGCTGGCATATGTTTGCTTAGATATTCGCGATACAGCCGGGACATGGCGGGCCAGGAACGGCGCTTGGCCGGCTTAGCCGGCTTCCCGTTGTCCGCCCCGTCGACAGAAGAAACCCGATCAGACATAGCCAAGCGCTCGCGTTTGAAGTGCCGCAACATGAGAGAGGCATATGCTTGTTAACGCGCGCGGTTCCACTTTTCGCCTGCCGATCCAATACTCATTTTTATATTGAAGAGTATGATGGTCGAGACTCGGCGCGCGATATCCGACAACTCCCCCTTGCGGTAACATAAACCGGATATTTTCATGTGTCCATAGGTTGAAAAATTTGTTTTGGCGCACGGGCGCTATGGTATTAAATTAATGTTTCGGAATTCATTTCATCCGTAGCACAGCCCCTTCGCTACAATGTACCCGCCAGTATACGCGCATCATTAGTAAGAAATATACCGTGATAATTAAGCTTATAATTGTGTATTATTCAGTAAAATTTATAAAACTATAGATTATAACCATACAATATGTATATATTGGGTTTATTTTTAAGCTTACATTGCTTTCCTTACTCTTTCAGAAAATTGCAAAAGAGTTGCGCTTTCAAATAAATCCGTCATCCCGACATTCACACCAAAGGCTTCGTATGTTCTATAAATGATTTGCATTGCAATCAAGGAGTCGCCTCCCATGCTGAAAAAATTATCGTGGCGCCCAACGACCGACGCGTGCAATTCTTGCGACCAGATTTTCGCTATTATCCGTTCGATGTCATCTGCCGGCTCTTCACGGGAATGAAGTAAAAAAGAATCCTCTCTTGGCACAGGTAGCGAATTTCTATCGAGTTTGCCGTTCTCGGTTAAGGGCATTTTCTCAAGGAAAATATAGATCGCCGGAACCATGTAATCCGGAAGATAAACGGACAAGTGTTGAATTAATATTTCTTTTGTCAGGTCGTCGGACGACTTTGCGAATCCCGTGCAATATGCAACCAAGCGCTTTGTGCCATGTTCGTCGTCCCAGGTTTTGACGACCGCTTCGCGCACCAGGGGATGAGATGTCAGCGCAAATTCGATCTCATTCAACTCAATTCGAAAGCCGCGCAATTTCACTTGGAAATCACTGCGTCCAAGGAATTCTATATTCCCATCAGGCCGAAAACGAGCAAGATCTCCGGTTTTATAAAGAATGTCGCCGTCCACGAAGGGGCTTAGGATAAAGCGCTCGGCCGTGAGATCGCGCCGATTTCGATAACCCCGCGCCACCCCCACGCCCCCGATGTAAAGTTCACCCGCAATTCCAGGCGGCACCGGTTCCTTTACTTCATCTAAAATGTATATTCGCGTATTCGCGATGGGCCGGCCGATCGGGATGAGCGCTCCGTCGTCCATGCCATCCAAATGACAGGCCCAAAAGGTGACGTCCACCGTCGCCTCCGTAGGGCCATAGAGATTAAATAGAACGCCTTGCGGGTATGTTTTGCAAATCTGTTTGGCCAATGCCTTTGGCAGCTCTTCTCCGCTGCAGAAAATTAGGCTCAGCGATGGCAATGCCTGATCGGATGTCACCGCCAGGAAAGCCTGGAACATCGAAGGGACGAAATGGATAACGGTAATAGCTCTGGAGCGGATAATATCCGCCAAATAAAATGGGTCCTTGTGCCCTCCGGGCCGGCAAATGACCAACCGTGATCCACTCATCAGAGGCCAAAACAACTCCCATACCGAAACATCAAAGCTAAAAGGCGTTTTTTGCAAGATCGCATCATCGGGTCCTATACGGAACTTGGCCTGCATCCATAACAGGCGGTTGACGACACTCCTATGCTCCACCATGACGCCCTTTGGGCGTCCAGTCGATCCTGAAGTATAAATTAAGTATGCAAGGTGCCTGGACCGCAATCCGATGCTTTCGGGGGGTAAATTAGCTGCCGAAAACTCTAACCACTGATCCCCTTCCGCCTGAAGTTCGATGACCGCCACGTCAGCCAGGCCTGCCAGCGCCGAATTCAGGCGCTTCCGCGCGGCGCCGTGGGTGACGACGACAGTCGGCGCGCTGTCCTTCAAAATGTAATTGAGCCGTTCGCTGGGATAGTCAGGCTCCAGCGGCACATAAGCACCTCCGGCCTTCGCGACGCCGAGGAGGCCGACAACCATTTCTATCGAACGATCCATGCAGACCGCCACGGGGTCGTCGGGCTTAACCCCAACGGAAACCAACTTGTGCGCCAATCGATTGGCGCGAGCATTCAACTCGGAATAGCTCAGCGTGATATTTTCGAAAACGAGCGCGATGTTCGATCCATGGTGTTGGGCCTGCGCTTCGAAAAACGTATGGATACACGCCTGCTCCGGAAAAGGCTGGTCGGTGGCATTCCACTCGCAGAGGTAGCGGTGGCGCTCTTGCGGGGACATAACCGCTGAAGGATGGGTGACGGCATTTTCCATGTGGCCCCACAATGAACAGGCTCTTGTCGAGCACTATTAAAGAATACTGATAGCGATCCGCCCGCTCAAAGCAAGATAAAGCGCCTCTAAGCTTGCCAATACGAGCGTTAAAGCATTAGCTTGTCGCACCACAGCTCAGAGGCCAATGTCGAGAGTTTGGCGCTGGGATCGCCGCAGCATTTTGAAATTATGGCCTCAAGCTCAGGCATGAAGCCTCCGATTTCGCCGGCACCGTATTGTATTTGGCCACTGAGTTCGCCGCCGTCGTCAAAGATCTTCAGATAATAAGGATTGCTTGTCGGGCGCACGGCGATGCCGGGAGGCGGCGGGACGGAAAATTTTTGACTTGAGGCGCCCTCGAAGGACGTCCCCACCAGCCAGTTGAAGACAGGTATATCGGGCGAGATACCCCTGGAAATCAAATCGGGATGCACAAAGTCGTTGGGTATGGATCCATATTTGAGGCTGGCTTCCAGAGCCCTTTGCGTTCGAGCCACCACCTCCCCGACATCTGGATTGCCCGATAAATCGGTCAATACATATATGGGGTCGGCCAAATTCCCAACCGTACGAACCAGCGGCGCCAGATTGCGGCCCGAAGAAATAATTTTCAACGGCACTATAGATGTATTGGCGAGCGGAAAAAGAAGAATATTCTGCACAGCCAGCATGAAGGTGAACGGCGTAACCTTGTGCACGCGTGCGGAGTTTCTAATATGCGCGGAAAGTTCAGAACTGAACCGAAATGATTGCGATGTGGGATTACCGCTATCCTGATAGGGACGAAAATTAATTGCTCTCATATATTGCAACCGTTCAATATTACTCGTCCGTATGTTTAGGCCGTCGCTCGTTTCAATCCAACGAGACATTGTATGCAAATAATCAGGATAGCTGAGGCCAGGATCGGACAACAAGTTTTTTTGAGCGCTTGCGTATCCGTCGTATAATTGCTTGAGTTCGCTCATAAGGATCTGGATTGAAAAAGCATCGGCCACGAAGTGGTGAGCAACCAGTCCGATATAACCTTCAAGAGAACCGGATTGAATCGCGTAGGCACGATACAGCGGCCCTTCCACGAAATCCATTTCGCTCCATACAACAGGGCCAACCGTCTGCTGCCACTCCGCTTGCGCCTCCGGCCCGGTTCCAATCCTTAGCCACTGGATAAGCGGCTCCGAAGACTGAAGCGGTATGATCCAAGGATCGCCATCGCGATCTTCAAGACGACTATTCAGTACCGGATAGCGGTTTAACAACGCCGCAAGCGCCTGCTGGACCACATCCGGCCGTATTCCCGCGATGCGGATTATGCCATTCGTGCTGTTGGTCGATTCAACACCTATGATGCGTTGGGTCAGGCCGACCCAGGCCTGCCTTCGGAAAGACCGTGTCGATCCGGAGGCACACCCCCTCACAAATGGCGGCGCATTGAAGCTTTCAGTCATTGCGGCGATCTATAAGCTGCGCTTGCGTAAGAGCCGCTTTTAAGTCGGCCAATCGACTGTCTGCCACGGTATTCCACATTTTATCGTTCTCTATAAAGAAATCCATTTTTTTCACCCTCCCCTTTACCTCTTCGTTTACTTCCGGCCTTGATGTTTTTACATTTTTAAAATATTGAAAACTTTGTAATCTATAATGATTGTTGATTAGGCTAAACTCAGGAAGCTTATCTTCCGTCAGGGAAATGTACAGCGAATCCCCTATTTCCTCTCCGCTGGATAGAATCTTCTTTTTATTGCGCGTTATTGGGTTGTGTTGAGAAAAATACGTTATTTCCTTAGGCTTGGTTATGCTTTTCAAGAAAGAACGGCTGACCCCGGCTTCACCACGTTTCAAAAAGTGCTCAATCACGGACGCCGGTTGCTCGATATGCCCGCTGGAGCCGAAACTGAGCCAAGGAATTAATATTGCGTCATTTGCAGAAAATCTTTCCACAATTTCTTTCAAAGCACCGCCCTGGCACGGATAAATAAACTCATCTAGATCGAAAACGCCAATCCATGAAGTTTCCTCGGCTATCTTGGGTAATAATTCGCTATAGGCGCCGATCTGGAATCCGTCAGGTTCGCAAAAATAAAGCTCGACAACTCCACTTTTAATATATTCTCCAATAGTTCCAATAACATCGTCATCGCTATTATTGTCTATAAGATAAAAATGCTCGATGCCAAGCATCAAATAATGATCCAGCCATTCCCGCAGCACATGTGTTTCGTTCCTAAATATAGCCAGTACAGAAAGATAGTATTTATTTTTTAAACTTCGGTTATATTTATAGGGGAATAAGCGCATTATTTTCCCTCACTTGAAAACTGGGCGCAATTTTGGATGTTGCTTATAGCCAGCACACGACAAATAAATTTGGATCGTATGCCCCCCGCCCTTTGAGCATGGCTTCAAATACAATCATACCATTTAAAGTTGACCGCGCAACGACTCATTCCAATCGCGGCAAAAGCACTTGGCGATCCGCGGCAACCGGCAAGGGCCTTGTCTATTGGCTGGCGACCGACGATGGGGCCGCGCTGAAGACCTGCCAGCCGGGCGACAACTGCTGATCCGGGCACGATGCGAACACGTCGCAGACGCATTTGCATAAGCCGCTGATTTTACCACATATTTTAGCAAATCACCTTGCCTTTACGACCAGTTTGGTCGATATCTTCGCCGACGACAACCCCGCCGGGGACGACGATGATTTCCAGGCACCGGATGCATGAACGCCACTTTATTTCGCGCATCGGCTGGCTGCGCGCCGCCGTGCTGGGCGCCAATGACGGCATTATCTCGGTCTCCAGCCTGATCGCCGGCGTCGCCGCCAGTTCCGCCGACAAGGGCGCTGTCGTCCTGACCGGCATAGCCGCCTTGTTCGCCGGCGCCCTGTCGATGGCGGCGGGCGAATATGTCTCGGTCAGTTCCCAGGCCGACACCGAAGCCGCCGACCTGGCCCGCGAACGCGGCGAGCTGCGCGACTTCCCCGTAGCCGAGCGCGAGGAACTGAAGCACATCTATGTCGAGCGCGGCCTGAGCCCCGACCTGGCCGACCAGGTGGCGGAACAGCTGATGGCGCACGACGCCCTGGGCGCCCATGCCCGCGACGAACTGGGCATCACCGACCATACCCAGGCCAAGCCGGTCCAGGCGGCTCTGGCGTCGGCGGCGACCTTTACCTCGGGCGGCATCGTGCCGATCATCGTGATGGCGGTAAGCCCGCGCGAATGGACCTTCTGGGCGGTGTCAACCTCGGCCCTGGTCCTGCTGGCAATATTGGGCGCACTGGGCGCGAAAGCCGGCGGCGCCAGTATATGGAAGGGCATCCTTCGCGTCACCCTGTGGGGCGCACTGGCCATGGCGATCACCGGCGCCGTGGGGCACCTGTTCGGGGCTTAGATCAGGCCCGAACCGTCGATCAGCCGGCATATTCCGAAATTTCGATCAGGTTCATATCAGGATCTCGAATATATATCGAACGGATGGGGCCAACAGCGCCGGTCCGGTCGACGGGTCCTGCGATGATGGTAATACCGTCCATTTCAAGCTGGCTGATCACCTGGTCGAGGGGCCTGTCCGCGATAAAGCAAAGATCAAGCGCGCCTGGTGTCGGCTTGTCCGCCTTTGGTTCGAATTCGCTGTCTTTGACGTGCAGGTTGATCTTTTGATTGCCGAAGCGAAAGGCGCACCGGCCTTGGCCAAAGGTCTCGAGCGTCATGCCGAGCACTTCGGTATAGAAATGAACGCACGCCGCCTCGTGGCTGGTGGTCAGAACGAGGTGGTCAAGGTGATCGATCATCGGAAACTCCAAACCGTGTTCACTTTTATTATCCCGAAACGGAGACGGCAATGTGCCCAATCCCGCTCTGGAAAACCGGTCTCCGTGCGATACCGTCGCCGCTATATGTAAGGTTGACATTACATCGAGATAATGTAAAGTTAACCTTACATTCGATCTGCACGCAATTTCGAAAGGATACCTCAATGAAGAGTCTGCATTCTCCCGCTTCCCGGTCGATGATGAGCCTCACCTTCTGGCTGGTCGTCTACGTCGTCATCATCAACTTCAATCGTTTTTACTTTCGCGGCCTGTGGTCGTTTCTCCAGCCGCAAGTCCCGTGGAATTACATTTTCGCGCTGCTGCCGTGTCTGCCGATTGTCGGTACGATCTGGGGCATGTTGCAACAGATCGAAGCAAGTGATGAATATCAGCGTCCTTTGCTGACACGGCGGTTCATGATCGCGACCGGGCTTAGCCTGCTGGTTTTCATGGGTTACGCCTTTTACGAAAACTACCTGGGCACGCATACCATCACCCCGTTCTATCTTTTCGAAGTGTTCTGCGCCTTTTATCTTCTGGCGGCGCCTTTCACGCTCGCGGTCGACGAACGCCGGAACAATCCAAACTGAAAGAATTATGCGCGGAGGCCGATCTGACGCGGGCCAAATCGCTGAAAACCTCCGCAAACGTGCGCACGCAAACCCTCATGCGCCTACCCATCTTGTGAAACCCTCCCACCTGCGATACCGTCGGCTCAAGGCCGGGACAGGCTGTCATTTCAGGGAAAAGGGAAACACGCATGGCAATGGACCTTATGCGCCGCCAGGTTCTGACCGGAGGGACCGCCGGTGGACTGTCGCTGCTGCTGGGTGGGTGCGCCACCATGGGCGTTCCCGGCGCGTCCCCGCCGAAACAGCCCAAACTGCAACAGATCACCTGGACCTTCGACGAGCTCACCACCATCGGCGGACTTCCCGCCCACGTCGAGGGCCATCCGCAGGTCATCGACAGTCCCCAGGGCAAGGCCATCCTGTTCAACGGTGTCGACGACGCCATCTTCCTCGACCAGCATCCTTTGGCCGGGGCCAAGCAATTCGCCTTCGAGGCCGTTTTCCGCCCCGATGGCGGCGCCTTCGAACAGCGCTGGTTCTATCTCGACGAGACCGACCCGCCGCCAACGGATGGCTCGAAGCCGCTCGATCCGCACTTCACCTTCGAGACGCGCTCGACGCCGGACAAGTGGTACCTGGACGCCTATACGGTCGGCCCGGGCTACAAGCAGACCCTGATCTTCCCCGACAAGCAGTATCCGCTCGGGCAATGGTTCCACGTCGCCCAGACCTATGACGGCAAGACCTACCGCAGCTTCGTCAACGGCGAACTGCAGGGCCAGGCCGACATCGCTTATACGCCGCAAGGCCCGGGCCGGTCGTGCGTCGGCACACGCATCAACCGCGTCAACTACTTCAAGGGCGCGGTCGCCAAGGCGCGCTTCACGCCGTGGTTCCTGCCGCCGGACAAGTTTCTGAAGCTCGTTTAACAGCGCGACCAACACCCACAAAAGGCCGGGAATCCTTTTGATCAACCCAAAATGGGTCCAGGAGTTACCGCTATCATGACGCATCCCCGCCTCTCCCGTCGCCACCTATTGGCGTCCGCCACCGCGCTCGCTGCGACGGCGGTTACGCCCGCCGTCGCCCAGAAGGCCCCCGCCGACCCGGCCGCCGTCAAGGCCGCCATGCGCAAGGCGGCGCAGTACATGGTCGACCACGTCATCCACGAAGGCGGCTATCTGTGGCAGATTCTGCCCGACCATTCGCGCGAATGGGGCGAGATGGAAGCCTATCCGACCAGCGTCTGGATCCAGGAGCCGGGCACGCCGCTTGTCGGCAACTGCTATCTCGACGCCTACCACGCCACCGGCGACGACTATTTCTACACGGCCGCGTCGAAAGCCGCCGATGTGCTGATCCGCGGCCAGCTGGAGAGCGGCGGCTGGAGCTACATGTTCGACCTGGCCGGCGAGGCCTCGATCCGCAAGTGGTACGACACCATCGGCAAGAACGGCTGGCGCCTCGAGGAATTCCAGCACTATTACGGCAACGGCACCTTCGACGACTCGTGCACCTCCGATGTCGCCAAGTTCATGCTG
>CAYULN010000349.1:0-4288 GCA_964445605.1 uncultured Caulobacteraceae bacterium
ACGTCAACCGAATGGCGGACCTATGTTCATCCTGAAGACATAGCTGCTGCCACGGCCTGTTACGACGCCTATATCCGAGGCGAAGCGGACGACTATCGTACCATTTTTAGAGTGAAGCATGGTGACGGCAGTTGGCGAACACTGCTGTCGCGTGGTGTTGCCTTGCGTGGGGATGACGGCGTTCCCTACCGCGTCATCGGCGTCCACGCCGACATCACGGAACAAAAAGATTTGGAGGACCGTCTGCGCCTCCTGAAGGATCAGGCCGAAGCCGCAAACCAAGCCAAGACGGACTTCCTGGCCAATATGAGCCACGAGATACGAACCCCGATGAATGCCGTTATCGGCGCCGCGCAATTGTTGGGAATGGGGGCTCCCCTCACTGACAAGCAACAAAAGCTGGTCGGCATCCTCAAGGACAGCTCAAAAGCGCTGATGGAATTGATCAACGATTTTCTGGACCTCAGTAAAATCGAATCCGGAAATCTGGAACTTGAGCAGGTCGAATTCGACGCTCGAAACCTGGTCGCCGAGGTTCTCCAGCTCTTGGAGGTGCAGGCGCAAACCAAGGGGCTCACGCTTCTTCAAACGAATGACTGCGCCTGCATCAATGAGCGATTGTTCGTTGGGGACCCGGCAAGAATTCGGCAGCTCCTTCTAAACCTATGCAGCAACGCCGTGAAGTTTACCGATCAAGGCACGGTGTCCGTCGACATCAGATGCCAGTCGGGATCGGAAAGCGGCTTCGAAGACCTATTCTTCGCTATCAAAGATACAGGAATGGGCATTCCGGCCGACAAAATTCAGTCGATCTTCGGCAAGTTCGAACAGGGCGACTCATCAGTTACGCGAAAGTTCGGGGGAACAGGGCTGGGTTTGGCAATTGTGAAGGCACTCGTCGAGGCAATGAGTGGTTCGATTGATGTGACAAGCAAGGTAGGCCAGGGCGCCACCTTCACGGTTCGGCTGCCGCTCCGTCGTGGCCATCAGTCGCAGCCGTCGAGCTCCGATCAAATCACGCCGATCTATCCAGCGGCAGACTCTCCCAGGATACTGATTGTGGAAGACATTCCAGCTAACGTGCAGATCGTGCAACATTTCCTGGACGAGTTTGGCTTCCGGTCTGACGTCGCCTCGGACGGAGGGCAGGCCTTGGAACGAATATCAAGCGGGCTGACGTACGATGCCGTGCTTATGGATATTCAAATGCCGGGTATGGATGGACGCGAGGCGACCCGGCTTATCCGGCGCTACGAGCATGACCATAAACAGGTTCCACACCAGATTATCGCCATCACCGCGCACGCTATGGCAACCGATCGTGAGAAATGCTTCGCGGCAGGTATGAACGATTACCTATCGAAACCATTTGATCCCAAGGTTTTGGAACAAAAGCTGGTTCGCGCTATCGCTGCTCGTCGCAAAGCCGAGACCCAATCTTCAATGCCTGTCGTTGAAGATCGGCATATGCCAGATGATTTTCGGTCAGCCGACGGCGGGGGTGAAGTATGAGAAGATTACAAACTTAGCCACTGGTGGCAACGTCGCATTCGAGACAACCGGTACCGCGTTGACGTTGACGGTCAATCAAAAATCGCTGGTTAGAAAGAGCCAGATGCCCCGAACTAACGCCTGAGGATCTGCACCTAATTTCCTAAGATATGTTTCGATGTCTGCTTGCTTCGCAACTTGCATCCATGTCCACATCGAGCGCAAACGAACCGCAAATTCGACGCTCCGGGTAAAGCGTCTACCGCCCCCATCTTGACAATTGGGATGACAAAAACCATGTCGTCGCCGTTTCTCTCAACACAGGGATGACTATGACCACGACCATCGAAGACAAACCTAAGGCGCAGCACGCTTTCGAAGCCGACGTCAGCCGGCTTTTGCACATGATGGTGCACTCGGTGTACTCCGATAAGGACGTATTTCTGCGCGAACTGATTTCCAATGCTGCGGACGCCTGCGAGAAACTGCGTTACGAGGCGATTGCGAAACCTGAACTGGCGCCCGAAGGCGTGCGCCCTACAATCGTGATCAAGCTCGACGAAGACAAGCGCACGCTCATTGTCGAGGACAATGGCATAGGCATGAGCCGCGACGAAATGGTCGATGCGCTGGGCACCATTGCCCGCTCCGGCACGCGCGCCTTCATGGAACGGCTTGAGGCGGCCAAGGGCGGGGAAAAGGCCGAGCTGATCGGTCAGTTCGGCGTCGGCTTCTACTCCGCCTTTATGGTGGCCGACCGTGTCGATGTCGTCTCGCGTCGCGCCGGAGGCGCTGAAGCCTGGACATGGTCATCGGACGGGAAAGGCACCTATAGCGTTGAAGCCTCGGACCCCGCCGAAGCGCCGGCGCATGGCACACGCGTCCTTCTGCATCTGATGGAAGACGCCAAAACCTATACCAGCAAATGGACGATTGAGCGCATTATCCGCGAACAGTCCGGTCATGTGCCGGTGCCGATCCAACTGGTCGAAAAGGCGGGCGCCGAAGCGACAGAGGTTACTGACGGCGCGGCCTTGTGGACCAAGCCAAAGTCCGAGATTTCGGCCCAGGACTACACCGACTTCTACCGCAATGTGTCCGGCCAATATGACGACCCGCTGCTTAATGTTCACTTCCGTGCCGAGGGCCGGCACGAATACACGGCCCTGGCCTTTGTACCAGGCAGCCAGCCTTTCGACCTATTCGATCCAGACCGCCACGGTCGCGTTAAGCTCTATGTGCGGCGGGTATTCATCACCGACGAAGCCGAACTTTTGCCTCGCTATCTGCGCTTTATCCGCGGCATCGTCGACACGTCCGACCTGCCGCTCAACCTCTCTCGGGAAATGATCCAGGAAAGCCCTGTCCTCACCGCTATCAAAAAGGGCGTCACCGGCCGAGTGCTTGGCGCGATCGAAAACCTGCAGGAGAGCGACCCGGACGACTACACCAAGCTTTGGGACCTGTTCGGCCCGATCTTGAAGGAAGGTATCTACGACGACTTTGACCGCCGTGCCCAATTGCTGAAAATCGCGCGCTTCCGCACCACGGCCTCGGCCGAAGGCACGCGCAGCCTTGGCGACTATATCGCTAGCATGAAGGACGGGCAGGGTGACATCTACTACATCACCGGCAACAGCCTGGAACAATTGCAGGCGTCGCCGCAGCTTGAAGGCTTCCGTGCCAAGGGTGTCGAAGTCCTGCTACTGACCGATGCGGTGGACAGCTTCTGGGCGTCCAGCGTCAAGGACTATGAAGGAAAGACCTTCAAATCGGTGACGCAAGGGTTAGCCGATCTCGACAAGATAGGCACGGGCGGCGAGGCTGAGGCCGCTAAGCCCGAAGTGGCTGAAGCCGTATCTTCGCTGATCGCCTTCCTGAAGGACACACTGAAAGACCAGGTCAGCGACGTCCGCAGCTCGACACGCCTGACCGAGAGCGCCGTCTGCCTTGTGGCGTCGGACCAGGGACCTGACCGGCAGATGGAGAAGATTCTGCAGGGCGCCGGCCGTATCAAGACGGCATCCAAACCGGTGCTGGAGGTCAACGCCGAAAGCCCGCTGGTCAGAGTGGTGGCGAAGCTTCCCGAAGGTCCAGCCCGTGACGATGCAGCGTGGCTGTTGCTGGACGAGGCCTTGGTGCTTGATGGCGATCGGCCCGTCAATGCACGCGCTTTCGCTGACCGCCTGGCCCGCCTGTTCGACAAAGCCTACGAAGCGTAGCGTAGCGCCGCTGAAGGATCCTTACGGCGCACAGTTTGACACCGCGCGTCAGCCCGATTTCAGCGGCGCGGGTCGGCGCCATAACCCCCTAGGCCAAGGGGTTGTAATTTCGGGGCACCACTTTCCATTTAAAGGCAACTGCGCTGGTGTTATAAGTTGTGGATATTAATATCAATTTTCCATAATTTTTAATATCGGCGCTGGCGTCCGCTTGTGGGCGATTTTTGTCGAACTGACATCGCGTTGGTTCCATTTCCGCATTTGGCGCAATGGTTGCGTCAAGCTGTTGTACGAATGTCCGGAATTGATGTCTCGCTGCCGAGACCCAATGTGTGCAATTGAGGGTTTGGGCAGCCAGATGCGAGCGGCGAGGTATAGTAACGGCAAGCAATCGACACACGCGACGGAACGAAGTTTTTTGCGATCGAACCCACCCTAGTCCAATTCGTGTGCTATAAGCCGAGACTCGTCAACGTATCACCCCCCGATACAGTGGCGCGGGGGGCTTACCGTTCCAAGGACTGAGCCCCCGCGTGGGGGGAAAAATGTGAGGCACTCGCCGATGTGGGGGCGGC
>CAYULN010000350.1:0-3863 GCA_964445605.1 uncultured Caulobacteraceae bacterium
GTATTTCCGTTTATTCTCGACGACCAACACGATCGGGCTGGGCGACACGACCGGCCTCTATCACGGCACGCAGCAGATCAACCAGGGCCAGATGGACCGTTGGTCGCTGGTGACCACGCTCAACTATCTCAGCTACGAGGCCGAGGTCGAGATCGTGCTGGCCAAGGTGCCGGAATTCAACACGGCGGACAAGAAGGGCATCATCGACGCTATGGTGCGGGTGGCCGACTATTCGCGCTCGGCCTTTGCCAATGGCGATATCTCGACCGTGATGAGCCCGCGGACCGTCATTACCTGGGCGCAGAACACGCTGATTTTCAATAACGATCCGGAACTGGCCTTCCGCTTGAGTTTCCTGAACAAGTCCGACGAACTGGAGCGCCATACCCTGGCCGAGTTCTATCAGCGGGCGTTCGGCACCGATGTCAAAGAATCGGCGCTGAAGGTGAAAGTCATCTAATTTTCTCCTGCCAAGGAGGAACAAGGAAATCCGGCCGCCATGCCGCCCAAGACGACCATCCTGTCCGAGCCGTTCAAGAAGGCGCTGGTCCATTCGACCCGCGCCCTGGCGGAGCATCCGGAACTCGAGGTGGTTTTCGGCGCCGAAGGGCCGAAGATCGACGGCGACAAGCTGATCCTGCCGCATCCGCCGCGCGACCTGGCGCCCAAGCTGGCCCAGCAGGTGCGGGGGCAGGCCGACAGGTTGGCGCTGCGCGTGGCGCATCACGACGACAATGTCCACTTCAATGCCCGGCCGCGCGACACCAAAAGCGGCGAGGCCTTCGATGCGCTGGAGCAGGCGCGGCTGGAGGCGTTGGGGGCGCGCAATCTGCAAGGCGTGCGGCAGAACCTCAACGCCGCCCTGGTCGGCGACCTCGAACGGGCCGGGCTGGCACGCAAGGAAGAAAAGGCCGAGCTGAACTTCGCCGACATGCTGGGCCAGATCGCGCGCGAGACGCTAACCGGTGATCCGGTGCCGGCGTTTGTTGAGCGGGTGGTCAACTTCTTCCGCGGCGAAATCGAAGGCCAGGCCGGCAAGGACCTGCGGGCGCTGCTGCCGCTGATCAACGATCAGAAGAAGTTCGCCGCCGCCGCGCGCAAGGTCCTGACCGATCTCGATCTGGTCGACGACAGCCTCGACGCCGAAAAGGAAAAGCAGGATCAGGGCGAAGACCAGAACGACGGTGACGCCGACCAGGACGAGGCCGAAGACAAGAACGACCAGCAGGACGAGGCGCCGAAGCCCGACCAGCCGGAGGACAAGGCCGCCGGCGAGGAGCAGGCGACCGAGGGCGAGGACGACTACACCCAGATGGAGGGCGATCCGCAGCAGATGTCGGAATCGTCCACCGACGAACTCCCGGATGGCGAGGCGGGCGAGGCCGAACGCCGCGACATGGACCTGTCCGACGCCAAGCCGAAGCCGGAGTATGACGTCTATACGCGGCAATTCGACGAGATCGTCACCGCCGAGGAGCTGTGCGATCCGGAGGAATTGGAACGGCTGCGCGGCTTCCTGAACGCGCAACTGGCCAATATGGCGTCGGTGGTATCGCGGCTGGCCAACCGGTTGCAGCGCAAGCTTCTGGCGCAACAAAGCCGGTCGTGGACCTTCGACCTGGAAGAAGGCGTGCTCGATGCCGCCAAGCTGACGCGGGTGATCGTCGACCCGTCGGCGCCGCTGTCGTTCAAGCAGGAAAAGGACACCGAATTCCGCGACACGGTGGTGACCCTGCTGCTCGACAATTCTGGCTCGATGCGCGGCCGGCCGATCATGGTGGCGGCGATGTGCGCCGACATCCTGGCGCGGACCTTGGAACGGGTGGGGGTCAAGACGGAGATCCTCGGCTTCACCACCAAGGCGTGGAAGGGCGGGCAGTCACGCGAGGCCTGGGTGCGGGCAGGCAAGCCGGCAAATCCGGGGCGGCTTAACGACCTGCGCCATATCATCTACAAGGCCGCCGACAATCCGTGGCGGCGGACGCACAAGAACCTCGGGCTGATGATGCGCGAGGGGCTGCTCAAGGAAAACATTGACGGCGAAGCCTTGCAATGGGCCTATTCGCGGCTGGTTGGCCGGCCGGAGCAGCGCAAGATCCTGATGGTGATCTCGGACGGCGCGCCGGTCGATGACTCGACCCTGAGCGTCAATTCCGGGCACTATCTGGAAAACCATCTGCGCAAGGTGATCGCCGATATCGAAGGCGCGCATCGCGTCGAGCTGGTGGCGATCGGCATCGGCCATGATGTCACGCGGTATTACAAGCGGGCCCTGACGCTGATCGATGTCGAGCATCTGGCCGGGGGGCTCATGGATAAGTTGACCGAACTCTTCAGCGAGCCCTGAGGACTCGTGCTTTTGGCGCAGGTCGTCGCAGTCTGCGCTTGGCGGTACTAAGTGTACCGCCGGCGCTTCCCGGCTAGCCCCGCATTCAAAATCCCGGCCCTCAGCCGACTGAGCACGAAAGGTTTTTATGCGAATTTTTGCCGTCCTGGCTTTGTTGCTGATCCCTGCGGTCGCCCGTGCCGAGCCGATTCCTTATAACCAGCCGCTGACGGTCAGCTTTCGCCCGCTGACCGGCAGCGATCCCAAGCCAGTGAACTCGCATGTCCGTTATGTGGCGGGCTATGAGATGGTCGCACACGGCACGTCGTTCCTGGTCGGCTTGTCCGACCTGCAATTGGCGCCCGATGGTGATGGCTTCTCGGTCGAGGCGATCAGCGACTGGGGCGCGGCGGCGCGGTTCACACTAATGCCGGACGGGCAGGGCGGCTTCAAGGACAGCTCGCTGGAAATCGACCCGCTACGAGACGACGAAGGCAAGACTTTCTACGACAAGACCCAGGGCGATTCCGAGGATATCGCCATCGACCCAGCGACCGGGACGCGCTATGCCTCCTTCGAAGGCCTGCAGCGCGTCGTTGCCTATCCGGAGCCGGAGACCTGGCGCGGTAAAGGGACCATGTTGCCGTTGTCCGGCCTGGCCCGGTTTCCGGACAACGAAGGCATGGAAGGCCTGACCTTCATCCACGAAGCCTCCGGCAATTCACTGCTGATCGGCGTCGAATCCGGCGGCTACTGGCGTTGCGGGTTGACCGACTATGCATGTCATATGGTCAAGGGCCCGCCGGCCCCCGGGTTCCTCTACAAGACGGTGTCTCTGGCTGTGCTCGACCCGGCCGATCCGGCGCACGATCATGATATCCTGGCCCTGTCGCGCTACTACGACCCGTTCACCGGCGCGCGCAATATCCTGCGGTTGCTCAAGCTTGACGGCGATCAATTGACGGTCGACCAGACCCTGTTGAAGATCGCGCCGCCTTTGCCGGCGGACAACTTCGAAGGTGTGGCGGCGGTCAAGACGGCTACGGGCTATCGCCTCTATTTCATCAGCGACGCCATCGAAGACGCTGCCCGGCCAAAGCTGCTGATCTTTGATTGGACAGAATAAAAAACCCGGCCAATGGCCGGGTTTTCCAATTCAGCAGCAAAGCAAACCTTACGAAGCCTTGGCTTCGCTCAGCTTCGCCTTGATCTGGCGCTTCAGGCGGCGGGCGCGCAAAGACAGGTCGGCGTCATCGGCCTTGATCAGGAACGCATCCAGGCCACCGCGGAAGTCGAGCGTACGCAGAGCAGCGTTCGAAATCTTGAGACGGTAGGACTGACCCAGGGCATCGGACGCCAGGTCGGTTTGACGGAGGGACGGCAGGAAGCGGCGCTTCGTCTTGATATTGGAGTGGCTCACGGAATGGCCAACCATCGGGCCGACACCGGTGAGTTCGCAGCGACGCGACATGGCGAAACCTTCGCGAGGAAGAAACAGAGGGACGTGCGGGCCCAGGGCCCACGCGAGGAGCGCGCG
>CAYULN010000351.1:0-3262 GCA_964445605.1 uncultured Caulobacteraceae bacterium
GGTGACGGTTGCCTTCGTCGAGGCCTGGGAGAAGCAGCACGGCCGCATCTCCGCCGGCGAATGGGTGCTGTTGCGCACCGACTGGTCGAAGAAGCCGTTCCGCGACTACGCCGGCATGGGCGACGACGGCGCGCACACGCCCGGCCCGGCACCGGAGACGGTGAAGTGGCTGGTCGAGCAGCGCGACGTGCACGGCTTCGGCACCGAGACCATCGGCACTGACTACGGCCAGGCGCAGCATTTCAATCCGCCCTATCCGGCGCATTTCTATATGCACGGCAAGGGCCGCTACGGGCTGCAATGCCTGACCAATCTCGACAAGCTGCCGCCGAAGGGCGCGGTGATCGTGTCGGCGCCGCTGAAGATCAAGCAGGGCTCCGGCAGCCCGTTGCGCGTGCTGGCACTGGTCGAGGAGGGCTGAGATGAGCACCGCGATCGTCACCGGCGGCGCGTCCGGCATCGGCGCCGCCATCGTGCGCGCGATGCTGGAGGCCGGTTACGAGGTCGTCGTGCTTGATCGGCAGGCGCCGAAGGAAGCGCACGCCAAGCTCAGCGCGGTTCAGGTCGACCTGTTCGACAACGACGCGCTGAACACGGCCGCCGCCGACATCGCCGCGCGCCGTGAGATCACGCATCTGGTGCACAATGCCGGCACCATCCGCCCGGCCTCGATCGAGGACACCAAAATCGAGGATCTCCAGGCGCTGGCGCAACTGCATCTCGGCGTCGCGCTGACACTCACGCAGGCGGTGCTGCCCGGCATGAAGGCGCGCCGCTTCGGCCGCATCGTGCTGATGTCGACGCGCGGCGCGCTCGGCCTTGCCAACCGCACCGCCTACGGCTCGACCAAGGCGGGCGTCATCGGCCTGACGCGCAGCTGGGCACTCGAGCTCGCGCCTGAAGGCATCACCGTCAACGCAGTGGCGCCGGGCCCGATCGGCGACACCGACATGTTCCGCGGCGTCATCCCGCCCGGCGATCCGCGCGAGCAGACGCTCGCCGCCGCCATCCCCGTGAAGCGGCTCGGCCGCAGCGACGATGTCGCCCGCGCGGTGATGTTCTTCGCCGACCCTGCGAACAGCTTCGTCACCGGCCAGACGCTTTATGTCTGTGGCGGCTCGAGCGTCGGTTCGATCGTGATTTGAGCGGAGTTGCACCGAGCACGCTTCACCTCTCCCATAGGGAGAGGTCGCCCGCCGAAGCATCGCGAAGGCGGGCGGGTGAGGGGTTACAAACTCGATTCAGGACCCCCCTCACCCCAACCCTCTCCCCAAAGGGGAGAGGGAGCAGGCCGAGATTGCGGCGCAGCTTTCGATCCGATGACGATGATCTATCGCTTCGCCAGCAGCGCCTTCAGCCGCTGCGGCGTGACCGGAAGTTGCGTCACCGCGCCGGGCTGGCCGAGCGCGTCGTCGATGGCCGAGGCGATCGCCGCGCCGACCGGATTGGCGCCGCCTTCGCCGGCGCCCTTGAGCCCGAGCGTGTTGAGCGGGCTCGGCGCGTCCTCGGTCACCAGCAGGAGCGGCGAGGGCACCTCGTGCGCCGTCGGCATCAGGTAATCGGCGAAGGTCACCGACAGCGGCTCGCCGGCCTCGTCGTAGAGGAATTCCTCGTACAGCGCGCCGCCGATGCCCTGCGCCAGCCCGCCGGCGAGCTGGCCTTCCACCAGCCGCGGATTGACGGCGCGGCCGATGTCGTAGGCGATCGCGTATGTCTCGATGTGCACGCCGCCGGTTTCGGCATCGACGCGCACGCTTACGACATGCACGCCGTAGGGATAGACCATGTGGCTCGATTCGAACGTGTCCTCGGCGGAAAGCCCGGCGAGCGCGGTGAGCGGCATCGAGGCGCCGCCGTCGGTGCTGACGATGTTGCCGTCGCGAATATCAAGGCGCTCGGCCGAGGTCTGCATCAGCTCGGCCGCCTGCTTCAGCGACGCATCGCGCAGCTTTGCCGCGGCCATGCGCGTCGCCTCGCCGCACATCACCGTCACCCTGGAGGCAAACGCGCCCATGCCGCGGGCGATGCGGTCGGTGTGGCCGTGCACCACATTGATCGTCTCGTAGCGCGCGCCCAGCACCTCGGCGCAGATCTGCGCCACGACCGTCTCGATGCCCTGGCCGACCGAGGCATTGCCGGTGACGACCTCGACGCCGTCCCGGTTGATCTCGATGCGCACCGTGTCGAACGGGCCGAGCCCGCTCTTCTCGACGAACATGGCAAGGCCGGCGCCGACACGCTCGCCCTTCGCCCGGCGCGCTTTCAACTCGGCCTGCAGCGCGTCCCAATTGGCAAGCTTCAGCGCCTTGTCGAGCAGCAGCGCGTAGTCGCCGGAATCGTAGACGATGTGCGTGCCGAGCGTGTCGAGATGCAGGTCGTAGGGCATCGCGCTCTTGTCGAGCAGGTTGCGGCGGCGCACCTCGATCCGGTCGAGGCCGCACTGCGCGGCGATGCCATCCATCAGCCGCTCGCGCACGAAGGACGACTCGTAGCGTCCCGGCGCGCGATAGGTTCCGCACGGCGTCTTGTTGGTCAACCGGATGTGGCCGACGGCGCGATAGGCCGGCACGCGATACGGACCCGGCAGCATGGCCGCCGTGAGGTCGGGCACCGTCGCCGCATGCGTGCGCATGTAGGCGCCGTTATCGTGGAAGTATTCGTCGTCGATAGCGAGAATGCGGCCCTGCGCGTCGATCGCGGCGCGGATCCTGTGCTGCTGCTGGCGCGAATGGTTGGCCGCGATCAGATGCTCGCGCCGGTCCTCGATCCATTTGATCGGCCGCCGGAAGGCCAACGCCGCTGCGCACACGGCGACGTCCTCGGGGTAGACTTCGCCGCGGATGCCGAAGCCGCCGCCGACATGGCCCTCGTGCAGGTGCATCGTGTCGGGCGCGCGGCCGAGCATGCGCGCCAGGGTGTCGCGGTTCCAGTGCAGGACCTTGGCAGCGCCGTGCATCTCGAGCAGGTCGCGCCCGGCATCGTAGGTGGCGATGGCGCCGCGCGTCTCCATCGGCACGCCGGAATGGCGGCCGACGGCGAGGTCGAGCGATACGACCGCATGTGCATCGCGGAACGCGGCGTCGACGTCGCCGTAGCCCTTGCGGATGACCTCGGGCTGGGTGCTGCGACCAGCGTCGAACAGGCCGGGCGCATCGGCCGCGTTCAGGACCGGCGCACGCGGCGCGATATCGAGTTCGACCAGCTCGGCCGCGTCCTCGGCGATGGCGCGGCTGTCGGCAACCACCGCCGCGACCCATTCGCC
>CAYULN010000352.1:0-5760 GCA_964445605.1 uncultured Caulobacteraceae bacterium
GCACGCCGCCGTGATCGAGGATGAATTCCCGCGCCAGATCGTCGAGATCGGAGGTGCGCACGCCGGGCACCACGTGCGGGATAAGCATGTCGAGGCAATCGGCGGCCACGCGGCCGGCCTTGCGCATGCCGGCGAAATCCTCGTCCGTATGGATGCGGATGGTGTCGGAGCGCAGCATGAAATCGGAATCTGTTGTCATGCCTGTAATATAGACCCCGTCGCCGCGGTAATCCAGTGGGGTATGCGCTGGCGCCGCGACAAATCGCCGGCCCAAATGCCGGCGTGGCCCCTATGACGGCGGCGGCGAAGTCGTGTAAGAGGATAGGCGGCGGGCGTTTTTGGAGTTCCTGGCTTACGATGTGGGTTCTTATTCCCCTGGTTTTGTTTTTGCTGCTGGCTTGGTTCGGCGGTCAGGTGCGGCGTGGCCGGATCAAGCCGGGGCCGTGGATTCGTCAGTTCCGCTTTGTGCGTGGCGGGTTCAGCTTTCTCACTCTGATTGCTGCTGGAGCCATGCTGGCGCAGGGCATGTGGCCGGCCGGCATTGCGTTTTTGATCGTTTCCCTGTTGCTCAGCGGGACGGTACGGTTTTCGTCGAAGGCCTATTATGGCGATATGCCGCCGCGTGCGCCGAATGTGGCGGCGGCCTATACGACCGAGGAAATCCGCGCCTATCAGACGCTTGGCCTGAGCATTGGCGCCGATAAGAAGGCCGTGAAAGATGCGTGGAAACGGCTGATGAAGTCGGCCCATCCTGACCAGGGTGGTGATGCCAAACGGGCCAGTGCGTTGAATGCCGCGCGGGATGTGCTGCTCAAGCGGCGGGGGTAGGCTCCAACTTATGGGGTTTGGGGCCTGTGGCCCCAAGACTTTCCCTATTCCAATAAAAGAAGGCCCGCCCCTTTTGGGGGCGAGGCCTTTTTTATTGGATTAAGTAAGGTTTTGTGGGGTCACGGACCCCAAACCCCATTTGTTTGGTGCCTACGCGTCCGGCTTGATCACCACGCAGTCCAGCCGCTTGGCGGACATCTTGCGGCACGCGCCCTGCGCCTGTTCCTTGGTCAGCTCGGCGAAGCGCGTCCGGTACCAGCCGTTTTCGTTCTTCGAGATCTGCGACGTGCCCGCCGCCAGCGAGTCGTCGAAACGGCTCTTCAGGTCCTTGATCCAGTTGGTCGCCAGCGACTTCTCCTTGAAGGCGCCGACCTGGATCGACCAGATCGCGTCGGGATTCTTCTTTTTCTTGCCCTTGGCGGGCTTGCCGTCGTCATCGTTAGCGGCAACGGTCGTCTTGGCCTTGCTGGCCGTGGCGAGCTTCACGGCATTGGCCATGTTCTCTTCCGACTTGTTGACGACCGGCTTAACCGGAGCAGGGGCAGGGGCCGGCGCCGCGGCCTTGATCGTGTAATAGGGCTGCGCGGCATTGGTCTGCAGTGCCGGAGCCGGAGCGGGCGCCTGGGTCTGAGTAAGCGTCTGGACCACGGACGGCGCCTTGACCTGGGCGCTCAGGCGTTGCACGTCCTCGTCGTCGGCATTGGCTTGCTCGCTGGCCGCCAGGGTGTCACGCAGTTGCGAGTCCGTAAGCGGCGCATTGTTGCTGGCCAGCAGAGTGTAAGGCGTCGCGCCAGCCGGCAGCTTGACTTCGGTGTCGACACCGACGCCGCGCTTGGTGAACTCGGCCTGGGCCACGGTGATGACTTCGCCATGAGAACGGCGTTCGATGACGTCGAAGCCGGTGTTCATCAGTTCGGTGACATGCTCGCGGCGCTGCGTCTTGTTCGAACCGCCGAGCATGACGGCGATCAGGCGGTGGCCGTCCTTGACCTGCGAGGCGACGAGATTGTAGCCGGCCGCGTTGGTGAAGCCGGTCTTCATGCCGTCGACGCCGGGAATGCCATGCAGCGGATTGTGGTTCACATAGGTGTGGCCACGGTATTCCATGCTGTCGATATTGAAGTAGCCGTAATATTGCGGGTAGTCGCGCATGATGGCGCGGGCCAGAATGGCCAGGTCACGCGCCGACGACAGCTGACGCGCGTCCGGCAGGCCGTTGGCGTTGACGAAGCGTGTCTGGGTCATGCCCAGTTCCTGCGCCTTGATGGTCATCAGCGCGGCGAAGCGCTCTTCGTTGCCGCCGATCTTTTCGGCCAGGGCGACGGCTAGGTCGTTCGCCGAATACAGCGCGGTCAGGCGCATGGCGGTATCGACGTCGATGGTGTCGCCGGCTTTCAGATAGACCTTCACCGGCGCCTGGCCGACGGCGCGCTGGCTCATCACAATTTGGTCATCGGGCTTCAGCTTGCCCTGCGCCAGGGCATCGAAGGCCATGTAAAGGGTCATCAGCTTGGTCAGCGACGCCGGGTAACGCGCGGAATCGGCGCGGCGGGCATAGAACACCTCACCCGATTGGGCATCGACCACGATGGCGGCATATTTGGCGTTGTCGGTCAGGTCCTGCGCCTGCACCGCGGCGGGCACGCCGACCAAAGCCGAGGCGGCGGCAATGGTCAGGATAAGGCTGTTCAGCCGTCCTTCCCGCTTGATTTCCTTGCCAGAAAGACGCTCAAACGCCTGCTTGACCTTACGCATCGAAGTCCTCAACTCGTACAAAAAAACTTGCCCGTTCTGGGATCCCATTTCAAGACCTTGCATCTTTGAGGCCGCGGTTCGCCACGGCCTTTTGATCCAAATCAAGACTATAGTGTGTCGGCATGGCCGTTAAGTAAACCTTAAACGCACATATTCGTGACGCACGACACTAAAATGACGGGGTGCAACATGATGCAGCCAGCCATATAATCTTGACCAGAATGAGACGTCGTTACAACGTATCATACCGCGGAATACAGGGTCCCCCCGTGGGGCCGTTAAGGCTATCCAAGACAACCGATATGGTAGCGGATAGGCTTAGAATCTCTCAGTATGGGCGAAAAGTCCCATCACTTTTGCGTTAATTTTTTGTGCGGTGCACAATAAAGCTTGACGTTGTTTTGCACCTGCGTTATATCACACTCAAGTTCGAAGCGGAATGCCCCCCAGCGTTCCGATCATTGTTGCACATTGAGTCGCGTGTGGCGTGAATTTTTAACCAACCAACATTCAAGAACCATCAAGAAACGGAGTACCGCTATGGAAACGGGCGAAGACACCATCAAGACGACGGTCGAGCGCATGGCGCAAGCCGGTAATCAAGCCTTCAAGGACTCGGTTGAAAAGACCCTCGGCGCCTTGAACGAAGTCAACACGCTCTCCAAGAGCAATGTCGAAGCGGTCGTTGAATCGCTGACGGCGGCCACCAAGGGCGCCGAAACGGTCGGCGCCCAGGCGCTCGCCTTCTCGAAGAAGAACTGGGACGAAGCCGTCACCGCCGCCAAGACCCTGTCGGGCGCCAAGTCGGTCCAGGAAGTCATCGAGCTGCAATCCAAGTACGCCAAGTCGTCGATGGAAGCCTATGTCTCGGAAATCAACCTGCTGACCGAGACCCTGTCGTCGTCGTTCAAGGACACCTTCAAGCCGATCAACGCGCGCGTCACCGCCGCTGTCGAGAAGTTCCAGTCCTACCGCTAAGGATTTGGCCCGTACGGGCCGATCGCGTAACGATGAAGCTCCGGACCCCTGGTCCGGAGCCTTTTCGTTTGGCGATATTGCGCTACCGGTGCTGAAATTCCACATAAGAAACTGTGATCGCGGTTTGAGTCGAATCCCCCTTAACAGGATCACAGTTTGGACTATCTTGTTATTTGCATGCACAGGCCTATCTATAGCTGGTGCCGGGACGCCGGGACCGGAGGCGACAGATCGGCCAAAGGTAAGATGAGGTTGGTATTGTTGCTGAATTGGCTATCGATGGGCCCTGAGAATGAGGGCCGGGGACGTCACGAACGAACGGCGATCATGGCCGCGGACAAGGGGAGTACGACGACCCGTCCGGGCGGCGCGCCCCTGGCCGTGGTCGAGACCAAGCCCAAGCCGCAGAAGCCGTCGCTGTATCGTGTCCTGATCCTGAACGACGACTACACGCCCATGGAATTCGTGGTCTACGTGCTTGAGCGCTTCTTCAACAAGTCGCGCGAGGACGCCACGCGCATCATGTTGCACGTCCATCAGACGGGCGTCGGCGTCTGCGGTGTCTATACTTATGAGGTTGCGGAAACGAAGGTGGCCCAGGTGGTTGACATGGCCCGCCGGCATCAGCATCCGCTCCAATGTACGATGGAGAAAGACTGAGTCGAAATGCGGTGCCGGGCGGTTGGCAACCCTTTGGTCTTGCTCCGGAACCGGATTGAATTTTAACGCTGCGGAACCCAGCATTTGAGGTCTAAGGTTCTGAAAATAAAAAAGATTACAGGAAAGATGACGGTCAGTAAGGGTATGGGGTTCAGGCCGCGTTCAGTTTCAGTTTGGTACTGTGCCTCAACCCAAAATTAGCCATTTTGTCCGATGCTATCCGGGCAAGGGTTTTTGAGTCGGTTCGTAGGTTCGAGGATTTAGGAGATCGTCATGCCGTCTTTTTCAAGCGCTTTAGAGGAAACCCTGCATAGGGCGGTGAGCCATGCCAATGCGCATCACCACGAATATGCCACCCTCGAGCATCTGTTGCTGGCCCTCATCGACGATGTCGACGCCGCGGCGGTAATGAGCGCCTGCAATGTCGACCTCGCCAAGCTGCGCACGGCTTTGGACGCCTATATCGAAACCGATCTGAAGTCGCTGGTCGAGCCGCAGTCGGAAGAGGCCAAGCCGACGGCCGGCTTCCAGCGTGTCATCCAGCGCGCGGTCATCCACGTCCAGTCGTCGGGTCGCGACGAAGTCACCGGCGCCAACGTCCTGGTCGCCATCTTCTCGGAACGCGAGTCGCACGCCGCCTTCTTCCTGCAGGAGCAGGAAATGACGCGCTATGACGCCGTCAACTATATTGCCCACGGCATCGCCAAGAAGCCGGGCGCTTCGGAACCGCGCGCCGTGCGCGGCGCCACCGAGGAAAACGGTGCGGCGACCGAGGAAAAGGGCAAGGGCGGGTCCACGGACGCGCTGGCGGCCTACTGCGTCGACCTCAACGAGAAGTCGCGCCACGGTAAGGTCGATCCGCTGATCGGCCGTTCGGCGGAAGTCGAGCGCGCCATCCAGATCCTGTGCCGCCGCACCAAGAACAACCCGCTGTTGGTCGGTGACCCCGGCGTCGGCAAAACGGCGATCGCCGAAGGCCTGGCCAAGAAGATCGTCGACGGCGAAGTGCCGGAAGTCCTGGCGGGCGCCACCATCTACTCGCTCGACATGGGCACGCTGCTGGCGGGCACCCGCTATCGCGGCGACTTCGAAGAGCGCGTCAAGCAGGTCGTCAAGGAACTGGAAGCGCATCCCAATGCCGTCCTGTTCATCGACGAAATCCATACCGTCATCGGTGCCGGCGCCACTTCGGGCGGCGCCATGGACGCGTCCAACCTGCTGAAGCCGGCCCTGGCGGCCGGGTCCCTGCGCTGCATGGGCTCGACCACCTACAAGGAATACCGTCAGCACTTCGAGAAGGATCGGGCCCTGGTCCGTCGCTTCCAGAAGATCGACGTCAACGAGCCGACGCTCGACGACACCATCAAGATCCTGAAGGGCCTCAAGCCGTATTATGAGACCTTCCACCACCTGAAGTACACCGACGCCGCCATCAAGACGGCGGTGGAGCTGTCGGCGCGCTACATCACCGACCGCAAGCTGCCGGACAAGGCGATCGACGTGATCGACGAAGCCGGCGCGCTGCAGATGGTGCTGCCG
>CAYULN010000353.1:0-25946 GCA_964445605.1 uncultured Caulobacteraceae bacterium
TGCCGGGCATTCTCTACGGTGGCAATCTGGCGCCCGTGCCGATCGCCGTCAGCCTGAACGAATTCCGCAAGTCGCTGTATACCGGCAAGCTGGCCGGTCACCTGGTGACTCTGAAGTACGGCTCCGAGACCCAGAAGGTCATCGTGAAGTCGATCGACTTCCACCCGGTCACCGACATTCCGCAGCACTTCGACCTGTATCGTGTCGACGAGCATGCCAAGATCCGCATCAGCGTCCCGGTTCACTTCAAGAACCACGAAGCCTCGCCGGGCCTGAAGCGTGGTGGTGCGTTGAACATCGCCGTGCACGAACTGGAAATCCTGGTGCCGGCCGATCACATCCCGGACGATATCATCATCGACCTGACCGGCCTCGAAATCGGCGCCTCGGTGCACGTGTCGGACCTGAAGCTGCCGTCGGACGTCAAGGCGGTGCTGAAGGGCGAGGCCGTCGTGGCTTCGGTGACCGCGTCCAGCGCCAGCAAGAGCGATGATGCAGCTGAAGAGGCGGCGCCGGAAGCGTAAGGACAGTTATGGGGTGTGGGGGCTGTGCCCCCACAAAACCTTCCTTTTTCCAATAAAAAGCCT
Source organism: uncultured Caulobacteraceae bacterium (assembly GCA_964445605.1). Classification (GTDB taxonomy): domain Bacteria; phylum Pseudomonadota; class Alphaproteobacteria; order Caulobacterales; family Caulobacteraceae; genus Asticcacaulis. Next base: position 588 of record CAYULN010000353.1, read on the forward strand.
CGCCTTTCGGGGGGGGCTTTTTTATTGGAAGATTGAAGACGTGGGGGCACAGCCCCCACACCCCATAACTCGTCCGTGGAGCTTCCCGCGTGCACCTCATCGTCGGCCTCGGCAATCCCGGCGCCCAATACGCCAAGAACCGCCACAACATCGGCTTCATGCTGGTCGATGAGCTGGTGCGCGCCGGCAATTTCGGCCCGGAAAAGAAACAGTTCGACGGCTTCACCTACGAGGGCACTATCGAAACGCCGAAAGGCGTCGAAAAGCTGCTGGCCCTCAAACCCCAGACCTTCATGAACAATTCCGGCCTGAGCGTCGCCAAGGCCCTGCAGTTCTACAAGCTCAAGCCGGAACAGATCATCGTCTTCCACGACGAGCTCGACCTCGCCCCCGGCCGTCTGCGCATGAAACGCGGCGGCGGCCACGCCGGCCACAACGGCCTGCGCTCGATCATGCAGCATATCGGCCCCAACTTCATGCGCGGCCGTATGGGCATAGGCCACCCCGGCGTTAAGGAAATGGTCCTGCACTGGGTGCTGGCTGATTTCGCCAAGTCGGAAATGACCTGGGTCAACGCCCTTGACGACGCCTGCGCCCGCGCCCTGCCCATGCTGTTTTCCGGCGCGCCCGATGCTGCCGACCGCTACCAGGCCGAAGTCATGCGCCTGGCGCCCGCGCCGAAGTTCGACATGCGGCAAATGCTCAACAAGGCCGCCGGCGACTCGTAACAAGATACCGCGTGAGATGTCAGCTTTGACGATCCCGCGACGCAGTTTCGCCGCATTGTCGTGACACGCCTAACCCGCCGGGGCAATGGGGACTGAAAACAGTGACAATTCCACGGATGCGCAGGTTCGTCCTGGCTACCCACGGCTCGCTTGGCGACCTGCACCCGTTCATCGCGCTCGGCCGCGCCCTCCGTGACGAAGGCTGCGCCGTCACCCTCGCCTCCCACCCGGATTATCGGCCGAAAATCGAAGCCAGCGGCCTCAACTTCGTGCCGTTCGGCGCCAGCCGCGAGGCCTATGTCCGCGACTTGCGCCTCAACCCAGCCGAGATCATCCGCCGCCTGTCGAGCGACCACGGCTTCATGATCAAGCGCCTGATCGCGCCCTATCTCGAAGGCTCGATCACCGACATCACCCCGGCCGTCCGCGACGCCGACCTGGTGCTCGGCTCGTCCTTTTCCTACGGCGCCCATATCGCTGCCCTGCTCTGCAAGAAGCCCTTCACCACGGTCGCCCTGCAACCGACCGTGATGATGTCGAGCTACGACCCACCCCGCGTCAAGAAGGCGCCGTTCATCTTCACACCCAACACCGAACTGGGCGTCGCCTATAATCGCCTGGTCATGCGCACCGGCGAAAAGTTCATGGCCGCCACGCAACGCCAGGTCCGCGCCGTCTACAAGCAGCATGGGCTGACACCCCGCATTGGCCTCGGCGGCATCGTCTCTCGGCACCAAACGATCGCCCTCTATTCCAAGCTGCTCGGCGACGAGCAGCCCGATTTCCCACCCAACACCGAGATCGTCGGCTTTCCCTTTTACGACAGCGAAACCGGCGGCACGCCCCGCCTGCCGCCACGGCTCGAAGCCTTTCTCGAACTCGGACGGGCGCCGCTGGTCTTCAGCCTGGGCACCGCTGTGGTTTATGGTGGTGAGATGTTCTACCGCCGCGCCATCGACGTCGCCAAGGCGTTGGGAGAGCGCTGCGTTATCCTGGCTGGGCCGGAAAGCCCGCTGTTGCGCGAGGATTTCGGCCCTGATGTCTGCGTGGTTGCCTACGCCCCGCACTCGTTGCTGTTCCCGCGTTGCAAGGCCATTACCCATCACGGCGGCATCGGCTCCACCGCCCAGGCCCTGCGCGCGGGCCGCCCGCAATTGGTTACGCCCGTGTTCGGCGATCAGTTCGACAACGCCCGCCGCCTCAACAAGATCGGTGCCGGCCTGACGCTCAACTACGACCGCTGGGACCTGTCGGGAGCCATGGCCTGCCTGAAGCGGCTGATCACCGACCCGGCCGTGGCGGTGCAGGCCACCGCCTGCGCCCTCATGGTCGCCAAGGAAGACGGGGCCCGGGCCGCCGCCGCCGCGGTGCTCAATTCGATCGCATAAATCGTTTCTCTTTGCCGATCCGGGATGTTAGGGAAGCGGCCATTCGTTTTCCCCTCCGAGACCCTGATTTCTCATGGCCCTTAAAGTCGCTATCGTCGGCCTGCCCAATGTCGGCAAGTCGACCCTGTTCAACGCCCTGACCCAGACCGCCGCCGCCCAGGCCGCCAACTATCCGTTCTGCACCATCGAGCCGAACACCGGCGACGTCGCCGTGCCCGAACCGCGCCTGGCCGTGCTGGCCGAAATCGCCGGTTCGAAGGAAATCATCCCGGCCCGCATCAACTTCGTCGACATCGCCGGCCTGGTGCGCGGCGCGTCCAAGGGCGAAGGCCTGGGCAACCAGTTCCTGGCCAATATCCGCGACTGCGACGCCATCGCCTTTGTCGCCCGCTGCTTCGTCAATACCGACATCACCCATGTCGAAGGCCGCATCGACCCGATCAGCGACCTGGAAATCATCGAAACCGAACTGATGCTGGCCGACCTCGAGTCCCTGGAAAAGCGCCTGCCGCAGCTGGAAAAGCGCGCCAAGACCGGCGGCGACAAGGAAGCCGCCATCACGGTCAACCTGATCAACGCCGCCCTGGCTGAACTGCGCGAAGGCCGCCCGGCCCGCATCGCTTATGAAAAGGGCAAGGTCAGCAAGGAAGACAGCAAGGCATGGGAGATGCTGCAACTGCTGACCAGCAAGCCTGCTCTCTATGTCTGCAATGTCGAGGAAGTCTCGGCCGCCAACGGTAACGACCTGTCGGCGAAAGTCGCCGAACGCGCCAAGGCCGACCACGCCAACAGCGTCGTCATTTCCGCCCAGATCGAATCGGAAATCGCCATGCTCGACGCCGAAGAACGTTCCGAATTTCTGGAAACCCTGGACCTTTCCGAACCCGGCCTCAACCGCCTGATCCGAGAAGCCTACAAGCTCCTGGGCCTGCAATCCTATTTCACGGTCGGTCCGAAGGAAGCCCACGCCTGGACCATTCCGGTCGGCTGCACGGCGCCGCAGGCGGCGGGCGTCATTCACAGCGACTTTGAGAAGGGCTTCATCCGCGCCGAAACCATGGCCTATGAGGACTACGTCAAGTTCAAGGGTGAAGCCGGCGCCCGCGAAGCCGGCAAGTTCCGCCAGGAAGGCAAGGACTATCTCGTCAAGGACGGCGACATCATGAACTTCCGCTTCAATGTCTGACGGCCCGCGGGTTCCTACGGATTGGTTGGCTTCCCACCGCATTCATAGGTGATGTAGCCGCCCGAAAAATTGTCGTAACCGTTCAGCGAGTAATCACCGTTGGACTCTTGCACGAGGTGTAGCTGGATATCGGACAGATTGCTCCACGTCCAGTCGGCCGGGAGGCGGTCGCCTCCCGTCACGGTCAGCGTCTTGATCGAAATACCGGTGCCGAACGAACTCATATTGAAGCCGAAACCTTCCAGGACGAAGGTGGCGCTGTATTTACGTCCTTCGATGGTCATAGTTTCGCTGCCGCTGCCGGTAAATCGATAGGCGGCATATGGATCGTTCTTTTTCTGGAAGCGCAAATCGACTTCCATTTTCAACACGCCGCCTTCAACGCCGGCGAACTGCTGGGAACTTTCGCAGTACCAAGGGTTCGAAATGATGAAGTCGTAATATTTCCCGTAGGTTTCGTCGGTGGCATACACCGTTTCAGCAGACGCCGGATGCGCCGCCATCACCAAAGCAAACACCATCAAGGCGCCCATGCCAATCCGCATCATCCGCTCCCCTGCCTGAATAACGGCATTATGCGGGGATGTTTCAACATTGCAATGAAAAACCCGCTGGATCGCTCCGGCGGGTTTTGGTCTTTGGTTCGAAACGGGCGCTTAGTGCTTGCCCTTCCACACCTGACGGTAGGCAATATAGACCACGCCCGCCAACAGCAGGAGATAAATGATAACAGCAAAACCGGTTTGCTTGCGTTCGATGGCGTGCGGATCGGAAGCCCACTCCAGGAAGGCCGAAACGTCGGCGGCCTCATTGCTCAGGGTTGACGGGCGGCCATCATCGAAAGTGACGCGACCATCAGTCAGCGGCGGAGGCATGGCCAGAACACCGCCTTCGACCAGCTTGCCGTTCTTGTCCTTCAAAGTGCCGTGGACACAGGGGTTATAGTGCTGAGTATCCGCAACTTCCACGCCGTCAGGCGCCTTCTTGAAGCTGGTCAGCACGCAATAAACGTAAGCCGCGCCGCCTTCGCGGGCCTTGGCCATGACCGACAGGTCGGGCGGGAGGGCCCCGCCATTCGAGGCCTTGGCGGCTTCGTCATTCTTGAACGGCGACGGGAAACGGTCCGACGGCGTGCCCTTGCGAGTAATGTCGTCGCCGGTATCCGGATCGATATCGGGGACATCGAATTCCGAGGCGATCTGCTTGACCACCGGGTTATCGTTCGGATTCTTGTACTTGGGATCGTAGAATGGCGCGTCCTTCTGACCCAGGTTACGGAACGACAGCAGCTTCATCGAGTGGCAGGCCGAGCAGACCTCGCGATACACCTTGTAGCCACGTTGCAGCTGCGCCTGGTCGAAGGTGCCGAACGGTCCCTCGAAGCTGAAGCCTTCTTTCGGCGCTTCCGGCTCCTTGAAGATTTCCTTCGCCGTGGCGTGCGTGCCGGCCAGAAGCGATCCGGCGAGGGCGACCCCGGCAAGCACCTTGAGGCTTTTTGTCAAAAACGAAGACATATGACTTAGCCCTTCTTGGAATGTGCGGCGAGAACGGCTTCGGAGATCGAAGCGGGCACGGGCAGCGGATCTTCCTTCAGGCCGATCCATGGCAGGATGACCAGGAAGAAGAGGAAGTAGTAGAAGGCCAAGATCTGCGACAGCAGGGTCACGCCGAGGCCGACCGGATCGCCGGAAGCCGAGGTGCCGAGCGTGAACACCATGTCGTCGGGCTCCTGACCACCGCACCAACCGAGACCGAGGCAGGTGAGAACGAACAGCACGAAGAACCAGCGCATCACCGGACGATACCGCATCGACTTGACCTTGGATGTGTCCAGCCACGGCAAGGCGAAAATCACCAGGATGGCGGAGAACATCAGGATGACGCCCACCAGCTTGGCCGGGATCGGGCCGACGTTGAAGTTGATGGCGCGCAGGATAGCGTAGAACGGCAGCATATACCATTCAGGCACGATGTGGTTCGGCGTCTGCAGCGGGTTGGCCTTAACGTAATTGTCGACGTGACCCAAGGCGTCCGGCGCGAAGAAGACGAACACCGCGAACATGATCAGGAAGATGACCATGGCCAGGCCGTCCTTGACGGTGGCGTAGGGCGTGAAGGCGACCGTGTCTTCCTTCGACTTGATCTCGACACCGGTCGGGTTGTTCTGCCCGACGACATGCAGCGCCCAGATGTGCAGGACCACAACGCCGGCAATGACGAACGGCAACAGGTAGTGCAGCGAGAAGAAGCGGTTGAGCGTCGGCTGGTCGACGGCGAAACCGCCCTGCAGCCAGGTCAAGATCGATGGGCCGACGACCGGGATGGCGCCGATCAGGTTGGTGATCACGACCGCGCCGTAGTAGGACATCTGGCCCCACGGCAGCACGTAGCCCATGAACGCCGTGGCGATCATCAGGAAGTATATGACGCAGCCGAGCAGCCACAGCACTTCGCGCGGCGCTTTGTACGACCCGTAGTAAAGACCGCGGAACATGTGGATATAGACGGCGAAGAAGAACATCGAGGCGCCGTTGGCGTGGCTGTAGCGGATCAGCCAGCCGTAGTTGACGTCGCGCATGATGTGTTCGACCGAGTCGAACGCGCCCGCCGCGGTCGGCGTGTAGTGCATGGCCAGGATGATGCCGGTGATGATCTGGATGCCCAGGCACATCGACAGGATGCCGCCGAAGGTCCACCAATAGTTCAGGTTCTTCGGGGTCGGATAGTCGACGAAGCTGTCATAGGCCAGGCGGACGATCGGCAGGCGCGAATCGAGCCACTTTTCGATCCCGGACTTGGGTTCGTAGGTTGAGGGATGTTCGCTCATGATCGCTTAGCCTACCTTGATCTTGGTGTCGGACAGGAAGGTGTATTCCGGAACCTCGAGGTTCAGCGGCGCCGGTCCCTGACGAATACGACCCGAAGTGTCGTACTGCGAACCGTGGCACGGACACAGCCAGCCGCCGAATGAACCGGCACCGAAGTTGGGGACGCAGCCCAGGTGGGTGCAGACGCCGACGACGATCAGATATTGCTCGTGGCCCGGCTTGACGCGGTCGGCGTCGGCCTGCGGATCGCGCAGGCTCTTGATATCGACCGCCTTGGCTTCGGCAATTTCCTTGGCTGTGCGATGGCGGACGAACAGCGGCTTGCCACGCCACTTGACGACGACCTGCTGACCTTCCACCACCTTGCCGAGGTCGTACTCGATCGATGCCAGGGCCAGGGTGTCGGCCGACGGGTTCATCTGGTGAATCAGCGGAATGGCGGCCATGGCCGCTGCACCGGCAGCGCCGGCGCCGGCCGCGATATAGATGAAGTCACGGCGGTTCGGATCTTTTCCGCCACTCTTGTCAGGTTCGCTCACCTTTGCCACCTCTTAAAAACGTCCGCGCCGGACAAGGCCTTCCGCACTTAGCCTAAGCGGCTGGAAATACCTGAAAGACGCCACTGAGTCGTCATCCAGCCCCGGCGTGCGCCGAAGCTACATAGACGAATTTTAAAAAACCTCAAATAATCCCTTCGGGATTTTGCCCCGCATTTTCCGTCGCCGTTTTTCAGGCGCCAGTCCGCGTTGCACGCGGTGCGGCAAAACCCGTCTATAACCACACTTATGCCGCAATACAAACCGCCAAAGCCATTTTTCTGCGCCTTTTGTGACCGGCGTTTACGAGGCCGGGCTGCACCGGCTATTTTTCTACTGGACTTACCAACGCCGGATGCGGAAAAGACAGGCATTTTCGCCGCAACCTGAGCCCCCTCACCCTTGATGCGCCTGGCCCTTTATCAGCCCGATATTCCGCAAAATCTAGGCGCCGCCTTACGTTTGTGCGCGGCGCTCGAAGTCGCGCTCGATGTCATCGAGCCATGCGGTTTTCCGTTGAGCGACAAGGCGATCAAGCGTGCTGCCATGGACTATGCCGCGTGCGCTAAAGTGTCGCACCACAGTGGCTGGCAAGGCTTTCTCGACTTCCGACGCGAGGTTTTGCGCCAGTCGCGCCTGATTCTGTTCACGACGCGCGGTGCCGAACCCTACACCGAATTTCCCTTCCGGCCGGACGACATCCTGCTGATGGGCCGCGAAAGCGCCGGCGTTCCGGACGAGGTCCACGACCTGGCCGACCATCGCGTATTTATCCCGATCAGCGCTCAGGCCCGCTCGATCAACGTCATCACCGCGGCGGCCATGGGCCTGGGCGAGGCCCTGCGGCAATGCAACGCCTTTCCGGCACGGTGATAAAGGCGTATGACGGCGATATGACCGCAACCGCTCCCATCGCCGAAGACGTTGCCAACGCCCGCAAGGCCGCAGCGGAAGTCTGGTTCACGTCCCTGCGCGATTCGATCTGCGCCGTCTTCGAGCAGCTCGAAGACGAAGCCCCCGCCGCGTTCTATCCCGGTGAATCCGGCCGATTTGTCCGCACGCCATGGCAACGGCCGGAAGGCGGCGGCGGTGAAATGTCGATTCTGAAAGGCCGTCTGTTCGAAAAGGTCGGCGTGCACATCTCGACGGTTCACGGCATTTTCTCGCCGGAATTCGCCAAGTCGATTCCCGGCGCCCACGATGATCCGCGCTTTTTTGCCACCGGCATCAGCCTGATTGCCCACATGACCAACCCGCATGTGCCGGCGGTGCATATGAACACGCGCTTCATCACCACCACCCAGAGCTGGTTCGGCGGAGGCGCCGACCTGACGCCGCTGATGGCGACCGACCGGCACCAGGATGCGCCGGATGCCGTGGCTTTCCACATGGCACTGAAGGCCGCCTGCGACCGCTTCGGCGCCGATTATTACAGCAAGTTCAAGGCGTGGTGCGACGAGTATTTCTTCCTGCCGCATCGTGACGAACCGCGCGGTATCGGCGGTATTTTCTACGACCACCTGGATTCCGGCGATCACGAGCACGATTTCGCCTTTACCCGCGCCGTCGGCGAAGCCTTCCGCGAAATTTACCCGCATATCGTGCGCGGCCGGATGCACCAGCCCTGGACGGAAGACGAACGTGAGGCGCAGCTGATCCAGCGCGGCCGCTACGTCGAATTCAACCTGCTGTATGATCGCGGAACGCTCTTCGGCCTGAAAACCGGCGGCAATGTCGCCTCGATCCTCAGCTCGATGCCGCCGCTGGTGAAATGGCCTTAGGCTTCCAGAAAACGCGAGATCGCCCCTAGCACGTCGCCCCGGCTGGACGGCGCCTTCAAAGTCTCGACGGCCCTGTCGACCAGAGCGGCGTCGATCCGCACGCCCCGGCGGCTGATCAGCAGATCGCTGGCGAAGTTTTCGCAGAACTCCGGATGGCATTGGAACGACAGCGCCTTGCGATCGATATAATATAGCGCGCCGTGCGGCGTGAACTCGGATCCCGCCAGCACAATCGCATTGTCCGGTTTTTTCACCACCTGATCCTGATGGGTGACCGCGACGCGGATCGCTTCACAGCCCGCCGCCTTGCCGAGCAGGGTTTCCCACACCTCACGGGCATGGATTTCGTATTCATGCAGGCCAACACCCCACCCTTTGTGTGATTTTTCGACATGGCCGCCCCAGGCCTGGGCCATGATCTGGTGCCCGAAGCAGATGCCGACGGCAGGGATATCCGGATCAAGGCCGCGCAACCAGCCGATCAGTTGCCCGATCCACGGATCGCTTTCGTAGACACCCGCCGGTGAACCGGTAATCACCACACCGGCGAAACCGTCGTCATAGTCGGGAAGTTCACCCTCAAGCGTCCTGAACACCTTGAACGCCCGGCCTTCGCGCGCCAGCGTGCCTTCGAACATGTCGGCGTAGCTGCCGTAGGTCGCGTCCAGCCCAGCGGGTGGAATCCCGGTTTCCAGAATGGCGATATAGCCTGTACGCGCCTTCAATTTACGCACCAAATGAGGTTCAAAATGCGGATCGATCTTCGGTCATTTCGCAATCGCGTCAAGGGCCCGATCAATCACGCTTTGTGAAAAATCATGTTCGAGCCATTCGGTTTCTATTTGCTTAAGACGCAGGCCCACCGCCGGCCCGGGCTTAAAGCCGCGCGCGATCAAGTCGGCGCCCTTCAACGGAAACGGCGGCACATGCAGGGCCTGTAGATGCCCGAGCAGAGCCTGCGGCGACCGGCCCAGATGCGCGGCAATCAGATAGACCGCGTCTTCGACCGCCTCGCGTCCCATCGTATAGATTAGTCGTTTAAGCAGGCCTTCATCGGCATCCGCCAGCCGCGCCGCCGCGACACCCGCGGCATATAGCCGGTCGAACAATGCCTTGGAAAACTTCAACCGTTCCTGCACCGCCTGGAGCTCGGCCCGGTCCAGCCCGATCCCCCCATCCAGCAAAGCCGCGAACCGGCGCGCCACGTCATCTGTCAGCCCGAGCATGGCCGACAATTCCGGCAACTTGGCCGCAGTGTGCGTCCAGCCCGGCAATATATGCGTCAATATGCCTTCGCCCGACATGACTTCAAACGCATGCAACGGATCTCGCAAGCTCAGCATCTTGCTTACTTCCTGCCACAACCGTTCGCCCGAAAGACCGTCGATGCCGTCTTTCAACGTCACGCAGGCTGCCAGCGATCCGGCGTCGAAGGCCTGGCCGTAGCCCGCGGTGAAACGGAAAAACCGCAGGATGCGTAGGTAGTCCTCACGAATGCGCTGTCCCGCATCGCCGATAAACCGCACCCGTCGGGCCTGAGCATCTTCGATGCCGAAACCGGTCGGATCATAGACCTGGCCGTCGATATCGGCATAGAGCGCATTGAGATAGAAATCGCGGCGCTGCGCGTCCTTAGTCCAATCGGTGGTGTATTTAACCACCGCCCGGCGGCCGTCGGTCTCGACGTCTTCACGCAAGGACGTAATCTCGTAAGGCGTCTTGCCGACCACCGCCGTGATCGTGCCGAAGGCCTTGCCCGTCGGCACATGCCGCAGCCCCGCAGCCGTCAGCGCTTCTTCGGTCTCATCCGGCGTCAATTGCGTCGACAGGTCGAGATCGCTGACCGGCTTGCCCATCACCACATTGCGCACGCAGCCGCCGACAAAGCGTACGCACCCTTTGCCTCCCTTGGCCTCCAAGGCAGCGAACACAGCACGCGTGCCGCGCGCCTGCATGTCGTCGGACAGGGTGATGATCATAGAAAAACTCGATCGACTCGGGTGCGTAGCCTAGGCGGAACACTGCCCGATATCAAACGCCCTGGCTGACATGACCACGCAGGCTTCTGCCCGGCTTGGCATAGCGGATCAGCAGGCGCTTCGGATCGACCGGCCCCGGCAGGGTCAGGCCTTCAGCACGGGCGAATCCGAACGGCGCGAAAAAGCCCTGCGCCCCAACCAGAATCACAGCCTGCACGCCTGCCTTGTCCGCCGCTTCCAGCGCCATACGGATCAGGGTCTTGCCTATCCCCAAACCGCGATAGACGTCGTCGACAACGATCGGCCCCAGGAAAACGACTGGCTGCGCGACTTCGTCTTCGGTCACCACTACCGGCCACAACCGTACCGAACCAGCCAACTTCTGGCCCTGTCGCGCGACAAAGCTGAACTGCGGCAAGGGCTTGGAACCTTCGCGCAGGCGTTCGGCCGTTTTGACGTAACGGCCCGGACCAAAGGCGCGATCCGTCAGATCGAGGATAGCGCGATCCATATCCGGCGTTTCGAAGCCATAGGTGCATTCCGCAGCAATCGTATCCAACACCAGCGTATCCAGAGGCATGGTCAGCGCCTTCTCGGCGAAAAAAACAGGGGTTGCGCCAATACGGCCAAACCCAGGGCAGGTCAAATCACATCGAATTTCGATTTAATGAAGGCTTGAGCTTTTCACCTTGCCAAAAACGCTGCAAAGGCGGCTTGCGCCTCCGTACTGAATAGCAGCGTGCGGAACACCTCGGCTTCAGCCCGCACCACCTGCCACGTGACATCGGGGTCGCGCAGAAAGGCCTTGGTATGGCGCACCGCCTCAGCCGGCAGCGCCGCCACGGTTTTCGCCATTTCCGCTGCGCTCGCCGCCAAGTCGCCGGCGGGCACCACCCGGTTGGCCAGGCCCAAGTCTCGTGCCGCCTCGGCGCCAACCGCCTCGCCGAGCGCCATCCAGGCAAAGGTCCGCGCGTGGCCGATCCGCTGCGGCAACAACAGCGTCGATCCTGCCTCCGGCACCAGGCCGAGCTTCAGAAACGGCAGGGTCAGAGCAATGTCGTCAGCCACCACAACCAGGTCACAATGTAGCAGCAGCGTCACCCCCACGCCCGCTGCCTTGCCCTTGACGGCGGCGATCAGCGGTTTCTCGAAAAAGGTCAGGCATTTCAGGAACTGGAAAACCGGCAGATCCTCGGTCGCACCACCCGATGCCTGAAAAGCCGGCAGATCACGGGCAAAATCCTGGATATCGTTGCCGGCGCAGAAATCGCTGCCCGCCGCCGTCAGCACGACGGCCTTGATCTCATCGTCCACTTCCGCCTGACGCAATTCGTCGACCAACGTCCGGTACATCGCCTGGGTTAAGGCGTTTTTTTTCTCCGGGCGATTGAACCGAAGTTCAAGCACTCCGTCCGCGCACGCGCTGATGATTTCGCCCAAAACCGCCTCCACGGTCGTTCCCCGTCAAGGCCTAAACCACATCGGCAGAAGCCGCAACCGTGCCCTCGCGTCAACTCCGCAGGGAATTGCAACCGCCCCTGAGACCAATAGTGAGCCTAATGGCTTGCCTTCTATCCGCCATATCCTGTAAATATATTTCGTAACCAATTATAACGCTGCCGCGACTGCCCGCCGGGGGGCCTTTCATCGCGATGGCGCGCTACAGGTTTTCGCGTCACTTTGGGAATCGCATCATGAACATTTCGAACCTCGCCGGGAGGGCCCGCGCACTTGTGCTGATCGTCGGCCTGTCGCTTGTCGCCAGCATGGGCGTCACAGGCGCCTATGCTCAGCAGAAAGCCGAACAGGGCAGCGACACCGGCAATGCCACCGGCGCGGGTGGTGACACCCCCTCCCACCTGCGCAAGAAAGCCCCCGCTCCCAAGCCGGACGAAGCGAAACCCGCCGACACCGCTGCGGCTTCCGGCGGCGGCTTCAAGATCGACCCGGCCAAGCAGCAGAAGGCGATGGCCGACGCGCCCAGCCTGATCGCCGCCGCCAAGATCAGCTGCGAGCCGGTCGACGCCTACATGCTGGGCCAGACCGACATGGACAAGGACGGCGCCAAGATTAAGGTCAGCCTGTATGAAATCGCCTGCAAGGCCGGTCCGGGCTTCCTGACCGTCGCCAAGTCGCCGACAGAGGTGCTGCAGTCGTTCACCTGCATGTCCGCTGCGCGCGCCGCAACCCAGAATAAAGGTGGGACGGTTTGCGTCCTCGCCGAAAACAAGCCGCCGCACAAATGGCTGGAACCGGTCGCCCAGACCTTCATTCCTGGCTGCTCGCTCAACAATGCCCGCCTGATCGGTTCGACCACAAAGGAACCGCTGATCGACCGCTACGAAATCGGTTGTGCCGCTTCCGCCGGTGGGCTGATCGACTATCCGCAGCTCGGCGCCGACGGCAAGCCTGCCTTCAGCAGCTGCCTGGCCATGGTCGACACCAAGCAGGCCTGTACCTTCACCACCAAGGACCAGATGATCGACAGCGTGAAGCCGCTGGCTTCGGCCGCCGACAAGAATTGCCAGGTCAACAATGCCCGTCTGGCGGGCACGACCAAGGAAGGGGACGGTTATTTCTATGAAATCGGCTGCGCCAACCAGCCGGGCTTCATGGTTCAAACGAAGCTGGACAACACTTTCGTTCGCTCGGTCACCTGCCTTCAAGCGACAAGCCTCGGCGGCTGTTCCTTCACCGACACCACCGCGGCCACGGCCGACGCCAAGAGCGATTACACCAAGGCCCTGAAGGCCATGGGCGTCACCTGCACGGTGGCCGACTTCAACCTGATCGGCACCCAGGCCAACACCAAGCGCGACTATGTCGAGTTCAAGTGCCCGGAACAACCCTGGGGCGTGATCGGTTTCGTGCCACAACCAGGCGGCACCATCGCCGGATCGGTCGGCGACTGCTTCATCGACCAGACCCGCCGCAAGGCCTGCACCTACGTCACCGTCGACGATCTCAAGGCCCAGGTCGACAAGCTGATCAAGATCGCCCAGCCGACCAAGGGCTGCGATGTCAGCGACGTCCGCTATATTGGCGAGTCTCAGAACGTGAAGAACGCCGTGGTCGTCGAAATTGCCTGCGCCAACAAGCGCGGTTATATCGGCGCCATCGCCGCCGACCGCAAGAGCCTACTGGAAACGACGCCGTGCAAGATCGCCCTGGCGCACAAGGACAACATCCTGTGCGAAATCCCAGGCAACGGCACCTACGCTACCGCCGACTAAAGGCGCTGTACAGCTAACGGAAAAGCCCGCGAGGTCGTCCTCGCGGGCTTTTTTCTTTTACACTTTAAAGCCTCAGACACTGGCGGCCTCAGGACCTGAGCCTTGGGGGCGGCCCGTGCCGGCGAGTAGCAGGAGGCTAGCGCCGCGTGTATCCTTATACACGCCAGCGACGCCGACGCACTAATCGACCAAGGATCAGAGTCATAAGGATTCCATGAAGCGGCAGGCTTCACCCTGCCCCGGCGCCACGATCTCGTCGTCGCGCATCACCACCTTGCCGCGGACGATCGTCGCCTTCGGCCAGCCGGTGACTTCCAGGCCGTCGAACGGCGTCCAGCCACTCTTGGTCCGCATGTCGGCATGGCGCAGGACGCGTTTTTCCTTGAGATCGACCAATGTGACGTCGCCGTCAAAGCCTTCAGCCATCCGGCCCTTGTTGGCCACACCGAACACACGCTGCGCGCCCGCCGAAGTCAGGTCGACCAGCCTTTCCAGACTCAGCCGCCCTTCCGATACGTGATTGAGCATAACCGGCAACAGGGTCTGCACGCCCGGCATGCCCGACGGCGACGCCGGATAGGGCTTGGCCTTTTCTTCGAGCGTATGCGGCGCATGGTCGGACCCGAGTACGTCGGCGACTCCGCCGGTAATGCCGCGCCACAAACCTTCGACGTGGTACTGGTCGCGGATCGGCGGGTTCATCTGGGCCAGGCCCTTCAACCGCTCATAGGCTTCCGGCGCCACCAGGGTCAGGTGCTGCGGCGTGATTTCGACGGTGGCTATGTCCTTGTTCTGCGCAAGGAATTCGATCTCTTCACGCGTCGTGACGTGCAGCACATGGATGCGCTTGCCCGCCTCGCGCGCCAGTCGCACCAGGCGATGTGTGGAAGAAATGGCCGACTCGGCGTCGCGAACGAAGTCGTGGCTGGTCCAATCGCCTTCCCGCGCCAGCGGCCGACGCTCGGCCAAGCGATATTCATCCTCGGAGTGGAAAGTCGCCCGCCGGCGCACGGCGCCCAATACCGCCGCCACCCCCGCGTCGTCCGCGATCAGCAGCGTGCCCGTCGAAGCCCCCATGAACACCTTGACGCCACAGCAGCCCGGCAGACGTTCCAGGTCACCGAGATGGCTGATGTTCTCATGCGTGCCGCCGACATAGAACGCGTGATCGCAATGCATGCGGTGGTGGGCGCGTTTGAGCTTGTCGTTGAAGGCTTCCGGATTTGTGGTGGTCGGATTGGTGTTCGGCATTTCGAACACGGCCACGACACCGCCCATGACAGCGGCCTGGCTGCCGGTTTCCAGGTCTTCCTTCCATTCCAGGCCCGGCTCGCGGAAGTGCACCTGCGTATCGATCACGCCCGGCATGGCCAACAGGCCGGACGCGTCGAACACCTCGCCGGCGCTGTCCTGCGCCAGGTCGCCGAAGGCGGCGAAACGGCCATCGCTTATACCGATATCGCCCTTGCCGCGCCCGGCGTGATTGATGATGTCGGCGTTGCGGATGATGAGATCGAAGTGTTTGGCCATGGGTGCACGCTTGTCCTTTCTCGGGCTCGACAACGTGGATGGAGCAGCGCGCTTTTTGTTGCGCTACCGCTTCGCTGCTTGGGCGCGGTCTCCTATTCGGCCACGGCCTCCGGCGTCCCCTGGCGCGCAGGAGCGCCCGAAGCCATGACCTTGACGACGCGGTCATAAACCGTATCGATCGATAAATCGAGCATATGACAGACGGTCTGCTTCAATTTCGGGTCAACGGCCTGGATTTCGCCGAAGCTGCGCGGCCCGCGAATGATGTGGACATTGTCGCCAATCGGCGCGGCGGCATCGTCCGACGGCCCGAACAGGCCAAACGCCGAAACGCCGCCGGCCGCCGCCAAGTGCAACCAGATCTCGTCATTGCCGATAAACACGGCGCCATGCTTAATGGCCGCGTAAGCGCTGAGCAGATCGAGCTTGCCGGTTAGTTCCAGTACCCGGGCACGCGGCGTCGCCATGCGCAAGGCGACAGCGATGTCGTAGTCGGCCTGGGTCCCGAGAATCAGCAGGCTGTGATTGGCGAATGGCCCATCTTCGCGCATCAGTCGCGTCGCCAGAACCGCGAAACGCTCGGTTGGCCAGCGCCGCCCCAGCCAAGCCGCGCCCGGCGCCATCACGATCAGCGGCGCGATACCCCGGCCATTGTCCAGGAAGGTCCGCACGCCGGCTTCGCGCGCCGGCGATATGCGCAATCGCGGCGCCACTTCGTCTTCCGCCAAACGCAGCGCGCGGCAGATTTGAGTCAGCGGCCCGGCCGGATCATTGGCATCCAGTGTGAAACGGGTCTTGGCCGGGATGAAGCGGGAGATCAGGGTCGGGCCGATATCGACGCACAACCCCCATTGCCGGCGGCTGAGATTGCTGAACATTCCCAAGGATTTGAGCGTGAAAATCGTGCCATCGAAGGCTTGCAAGTCGTCGATCAATTCATCATCTTGGAACAGCTCGGCCGACAGGCGTGTCGTGACCAGGGTGATGCGGGCGTTCGGTATCTCGCGCTTCAGACGACGCACGACGCCGCTCAGGGCCAACGCCTTGGCGGGTTCGCAAATGGCCAGCAGGAGGATGGGAAATGCCGCTTTCATACGTCTTCCTTACGCCAAAGGAAACTGAACGCCAGAGAAAAGTAGCCAAGATGGCGTTTCGACATCCGGTGACTGTGGCATGACCGCTATCGCTTCCCTGCCGCACCGCGCCTTAATTCGCCTCACCGGCCCCGATTGGGCAAGCTTTTTAAAGGGCTTGTGCACAGCCGACATCGACGTTCTGGCCGCCGAGGCAACGGAAGGCCGGTTTTCGGTCCTGCATTATGGCGCCTTCCTGCGACCACAAGGCAAGATGTACGCTGACTGCTTGCTCCACGCGGTGGCCGCTGACGAAATTTGGCTGGATGTGCCCTTATCAGCGCGCGAGGAACTGCTGGCTAAGCTGAACATGTACAAACTACGCGCCAAGGTGACGGTCGAAGCGGCGGACAAGCCAGTGTCGGTGGCGTTCGGCGGCCCCCTGCCCACCGATTTCCTGACCGATCCGCGCAGCAAGATCATCGGCGCATCGTTCGGATTTATTTATGAATCAAGGACGTCCAGCGATAGCAACTGGCCCGCTTTCCGCTTGGCCCATGGCTTGAGCGACCCAGGCACGGATTTCGGCGCGGACGAACTGTATCCCATCGATGCCAATCTCGACCTGCTTGACGCCATTGATTTTCACAAGGGCTGCTATGTCGGCCAGGAGCTGACCTCGCGCATGAAACGGCGCGGCCAGATCAAGAACCGGCTCCTGCCATTGAAGTCGCAAGCGGAATTACCCAAGGGCATGGAAATTCTGCTGGGCGACCGCAAGGTCGGCGAGGTGATCGCTGCGCATGGCCATCAGGCGCTCGGCTTGATGCGGCTGGATCGATTGACACAGGTGGAAGTCACCTGCGAGGATAAATCAGCCGAAGTCCTTGTCCCTGCCTGGATCGCGCCGCATATTTCGCTCGGCGAAATCACGTAATACATTCGTAAGACAAAAAATTACAGAAGTAATAACAACATGATTGAACGCGAACGCTGCCACTGGCCCGGCCATGATCCGTTGTATTGCGCCTATCACGACGAAGAATGGGGCGTGCCGGAATATGACTCGCGCGCCTTGTGGGAAAAGCTGGTGCTGGATGGTTTCCAGGCCGGCCTAAGCTGGATCACCATCTTGCGCAAGCGTGACGCCCTGCGCACCGCCTTCGCCGGTTTCGATCCGGAAAAGGTCGCCCGTTTCAATGACAAAGATATCGAACGTCTGCTTAACAATGCTGACATCATTCGCTCCCGCGCCAAGATTTTGGCTGCCATCGAGGGCGCGCGCATTACGCTCGACCTTCGCGACAAGGGCATGGAATTCAAGGACCTGATCTGGGACATCCAAGACCACAGGCCGCAAGTCAACCACTTTGAAAAAGGCCAGATCCCAACTGAAACCAAGACTTCGCAGGAGCTTGCCAAACTTTTGAAATCAAAGGGTTACAAATTCTGCGGGCCCGTCATCGTCTATGCCTTCATGCAAGCCGTCGGCATGGTCAACGACCACGTCGTCACCTGCTTCCGCCACGTCGAAGTTGCCGAAATGATGAAAAACGCCTAAAGTAGGCCATCGCGCGCAGGGGGGCTGCCATGTTGATGTTTCAGCCATTGCTAAAATACGCCGACTTTGGCGGCCGGGCACGGCGGACCGAATTCTGGCTGTGGGTGCTGTTCCAAAAGCTGCTTTCTTATGCGGCTCTGGCAGTTATGGGATTCATCAGCCCGCAGCCCTTTTTTGATCCGGCACATCAGCAGAATCCGGAAATCTATCTTCGCCAGTCGGCAATCTATTATGCGCCGCTTCTGGTCATTGGCTTGCTGTTGTTCATACCGTCCCTGGCTGTTCAGGTGCGGCGGCTTCACGATTCGAACCGCAGCGGCTGGTGGGTCATACTGCCGCTTGCCATACTGTTGCTGGGTGGCACCGTGGCCGCTGCCTGGTTCACCAGCCAATTCCATGGGAAAGCGCTACCGGAAACGATCGTGCCCCAGATCTTCATCGTGATGGCAATCGTCTACGTGCCCGCGCTTCTCGCCGTGCTTTTGCTGTTCATCTTCAACCTGCTTGACGGCACGGCCGGCCGAAATCGTTTCGGACCGGATCCGAAGGGCCGTGATCATATCGAAGCTTTCTGAGGAAAACCATGTCAAACGTACCCCTGATGTTTCAGCCGCTTGTCAAATATGTCGATTTCCAGGGGCGGGCCCGACGATCGGAGTTCTGGCTGTGGGTTTTGTTCCGCTTCATCCTTGGCGCCGTTTGCAGCTCCTTTTTGCTGTCCACCATGTTCAGCGGTCTCACCTGGAATGCCCAGAACCCAGAAGCGTTCCAGAACGCCTTCATGAACAATTATTTGCGCATTGCACCTTTCGCTAATATCGTCAATCTGATCAACCTGGGCCTGCTTATTCCGTCTATCGCCGTGGGCGTCCGCCGTCTGCACGACAGCAATCGCAGCGGGTTTTGGCTCCTAATGCCCTATGTCACTTTCATCGTCGGCATCATCACCGTTATCGTTTTCGCCGTGATTGCGACCGTGAGCAGTGCGCAGACAGGCGGGGATGCTCATAACGCGCAGGCTTTCCTGGGCGTTGCCGGCGCCTTCGGCATTTTCGTCCTGGTCTTCCTGATCGTCGAAATCGTCATGCTGGTATTCTTCGTATCGGACGGCACGGCGGGTCCCAACCGCTTCGGCCCGGACCCGAAAGGACGCGGTGTGAATCCCGGCGTCTTCTAATTCCAGCGACCGCTAAATCCATACCGCGCCTTAACCTTCCCGCTTAAATCGATTTTCAGCGTTTTCCATTAGGATGCAGTCATATCCACTGCATCCGAGAGGGGCGCTGTGCTTAAACCGCTGTTCAAATACGCCGATTTCAATGGTCGCGCCAATCGCGCCGAATATTGGCTGTTCGGCCTGTTTCAGGTCCTGCTTTACATCGGCATCATGGCGTTTTCAGCCGCCCTCGCCGCCTCGGGCTCTCTGGGCGCCGCCATCGGAACTGGCCTGCTGCTGTTCGTCGTGGTCGCCTTGGGATGCTTCATTCCCAATCTCGCCGTCGCCGTCCGCCGCCTGCACGACTCCAACAAATCGGCCTGGTGGTTGCTGTTGTACCTGCCGAGTTTCCTGGTTGGCTTCGCCACCATTGGCGAGGTTGTCAACCTGTCGCGCAGCATGGGCGAGAACAGCCTTTCGTCCAACCCCGAAGCCATCGCCAACATGGCCGCCAGTGCTCCGCACATCAGCATGCTCAGCATGGCCGGCAATCTGTGCCAGCTGCTCCTGTTTATCTTCATGGTCTGGCCGGGCACCCGGGGGCCCAACCGCTTCGGTGACGACCCACGCGGCGGCGGTCTTGATCTGACCGTTTTCGACGCCCCTGAAGACATGGCGCCCCTCGAACCGGCTGAAGCGCCGCAAAAGCCTCCGCATAAGCCGATCTTCGACTTCACCTCGCCAGAGCCGGCTCCGGCACAGGTTGCAGCGCCGGCGCCTGTCCGGCCCATCGTGCAGCCAACCGCTCCGGTACGCCAAACTCCGGTGTTCGGTAAACGACGCTAGCTTCGCCCGCCTGAATCGTTGTATTCGGGCGCCATGGTGGATCTTACGCATGAACTGACTCTGGGCGGCCTGGTGTGCGGCGTCGATGAAGCCGGACGCGGTCCGTGCGCCGGGCCGTTGTGCGTCGCCGCCGTCATCCTCGATCCAGGCCGCCTGCCCGATGGCATTGATGACTCCAAAGCCTTGACCGAAGCGCGCCGCTTTGCGCTGGAACCGGAAATCAAGGCTGCGGCTATTGCCTGGTCGGTCGTTACGGTGACCATCGAGGAAATCGATACGCTTAATATCCTGGGCGCCACCCTGCACGGCATGGCCCGCGCCGTTGAAACTCTGACGCCAGCCGCGCACTATGCCCTGATCGATGGCAACCGCTGCCCGAAACTGACCATTCCCTCGACGACGTTGGTCGGCGGCGATGCTCTGTCGCTGTCTATTGCAGCCGCCTCGATCCTGGCCAAGACGGCGCGCGACCGCATCATGATCGAACTTGACGCCGTATATCCGGTCTATGGCTTCAAGAAACACAAGGGCTACCAGGCAGAGGCCCACCTGGAGGCGCTCCGCCAGCACGGCCCGTCGCCAGTCCACCGCAAAAGCTGGTCGACCATCCGCGAGCTCGCCTGAGCGCCGAAACTGAGTCTTTTACGACTCACCCAAAAAATATTTGCGAAACCGATTCTCCTGGAGTCAAGCGGTAACGCAATCTTAACCGCACAAGATTCTTCTCAACGGATTCAAACTCTTGTACCCTCGCATCCGGCAAAACGCCGTTTGCGTCCGAGAAGGATTCCCATGCCGAAGCTCCCTACGCCCGCGCCGCTCCCGCTCAAGCTCGACACCATCCATGTCGGCGAATGCGTCGAGGTGCTGAAATCCCTTCCGGACCAGAGCGTTGACCTGATCTTCGCCGACCCGCCCTATAATCTTCAACTCGGCGGCGACCTGCTGCGGCCGGACAATTCCAAGGTCGACGCCGTCGATGACGACTGGGATCAGTTCGCCAGTTTCGAAACCTACGACGCCTTCACCCGCGACTGGATGCGCCAGTGCAAGCGCGTCTTGAAGGACGACGGCGCCATCTGGGTGATTGGTTCCTACCACAACATTTTCCGGCTGGGCGTCGCCTTGCAAGACCTGGGCTTCTGGGTGATGAACGACGTGGTGTGGCGCAAGGCCAATCCGATGCCGAACTTCAAGGGCACGCGCTTCACCAATGCGCACGAAACCCTGATCTGGGCGACCAAAGCGAAGGGCCAGAAGCGCTATACCTTCAATTATGATGCCTTGAAGGCCTTTAACGAAGACACGCAGATGCGTTCTGACTGGTCGATCCCGCTGTGCACCGGCGACGAACGGCTCAAGGACGAGGACGGCAACAAGGCCCATCCAACTCAGAAGCCCGAAGCCCTGCTTTATCGCGTCCTGCTGGCCTGCTCGAAACCCGGCCACGTTGTGCTCGATCCTTTCTTCGGCACCGGGACCACCGGCGCCGCCGCTCGCCGCCTCGGCCGCCATTTTATTGGTATCGAGCGCGATGAAACCTATGCGCGCCGCGCCAAGGAGCGGATTTCCAAGGTTATTCCGGCCACCGCCGAGGACCTGTCCATCATGGGCTCAAAAAAGGCCGAACCACGCGTTCCATTCGGCGCCTTGGTGGAAGCCGGCCTTATCCAGCCCGGTGATATCCTGTACTCGCCTAAGGGCGACCGCACCGCTCGCGTGCGGGCGGATGGATCTTTGGTGCATGGCGAACTGACCGGTTCGATCCACAAGATGGGCGCCATGATGGAACAGAGCCCGGCATGCAACGGCTGGACATATTGGCGGTTCAAGACCGACGCCGGCTTGAAGCCGATCGACGACCTGCGGGCCCGCATCCGGGCGGACATGAACTAGTTCGACGCCAGGGCCTCACGGCCATCGGCGGCCAACGGCTTGAATTGGCAACTTATCACCAGGGTCTGGCCGGCCGAGGACGTGCCATCCCGAGCGGTCGGCGCGACGACAAATTGTGACACGTCATCAAGCGCCAGTTGCGCCACCTTGGGATCCTGCGGCGTATCCGACGCAACGCCACAATCCCGCATGCGGCCATCGCCGCCGATCACGCAGGCCACATCCACGGTCTTGTCTGACGTGATGGCATTGTCGCCTTCGGGCTGATATCGGGACGGCGGCGGCGCGTAGACGAGTCGCACGTCGTCCAGACGCAATACCTGTCGAGCTTGCGGGGTTTCATCTGCCGACGGACCATCACCGGCCGTTTGCGGCATCAACCCATCCGCCACGGCCGGCTCGCCATCGATGCTCGTTTCCGCCGGCTTGGGGTCGGCGCCGCTAGCCACTTCCGCCTGAGCGCAGGCAATCGTCGGCATAACGGCCAAGGCCGCAACGGCTAGCCACGCTTGCATCTTCAACATCTCGACCTCCTAAACCAGGGTTCGAAAGATTCAGGCTAGGCACGGCAGGCCGCAGAACCAATCCGATTTTGGTTGGTCGAAAATCAGGAGTTCATAAGAATTTCAGCGCCTTGCGGAAAACGGTCGGCAAGGTCCTGTGCCCTCCCGTTGGCAAAACTTGCCAGCCATTATGGACGCGCAACAGTTCCATCGCCTTCGTGTCACCCGCCTTGGCCACCCATACGTCCTGAGTCAGGGCAAAATGCGTGAACGCATGTTCATACGAACCGCGTTTCTCGAAATTAAGTTCAAACATTTGTTTTACGTGATTTTCTGAATAGCTTTCCGGTCCCCAATCGGTGTGCGGCAACCCCAACATCCCTCCCAGCAAACCCTTGTCGGGCCGTCGCTCGGCAATAACACCTTCTTTTGTGACGATGAGAAACACCGCGCCTATCCGACGGGGTTTGATCGTCTTGGCGGTCTTAACCGGAAACCGTTCCGGAGTTCCCCGCGCAAAGGCCGCGCAACCTTCACGCAACGGACAAAGCAGACAAGCAGGCGCCTTGACGCGACAGACGGTGGCCGCCAGGTCCATCAAGGCCTGCGGCCAATCGCCGGCACGCTCGGTCGATACCCATTGCGCTGCCGCCTGCCGGACGGCACCGCGCCCCTCCGGCAAAGGGGTTTCAATGGCGTAAAGCCGCGTCATTACCCGTTCGATATTGCCGTCGATCACGTTCGCCGCCTGGCCGAATGCAATCGCCGCCACGGCCGCCGCGGTATAGGGACCGAAACCCGGCAACTTCAGCAATTCCGCTTCCTTCGAGGGAAACCGACCGCCATAATCGCTGACCACTGCCCGTACGCATTTGATCAAATTACGAGCCCGCGAATAGTAGCCCAGCCCCGCCCACTCGGCCATGACCCGTTCGTCCGGCGCGGCCGCCAGACCGGACACCGTCGGCCACAGGGCCAGGAATTTTTCGTAATAAGGCGCGGCATGGGCGGTCGTGGTCTGCTGTAACATCACCTCGGAAAGCCAGACTCGATAAGGATCTGGCTTACCCTTGCGCCACGGGAGATCGCGGCCGTGCGCGTCGTACCAGGCCAGCAATCCGGCCCGTAAATTCGCGACAAGTTCCGCTTTCTTCTCTATAATCGCCGCCATGAAACGGTCCCTGCCTTCCCTCGAAGAATCGCTGCGCATTCTGCGCACCACCCATACCAAACGGGCGCCGCGCGTGGGAGCAACCGTGCAAAAGCAGGTGCAACCCCTGTTGAAAAGCCTTCAAGCCAAGTTCGAAGCCGCCGACGATGGGACGGGAAAGCTCAAAAACCGCTGGCCCGAAATCGCCGGCGAATCTCTCGCCAAGGTGTGTGAACCGGTGCGCATCATCAAGGGGCGCCAAACGGCTGCCAACCCCAAAGGCGGTGTGCTCGAAATTCGCGTCGCCGGCGCCTTCGCTCCACTCGTCCAGCATCAATCGGCCACGCTGATCGACCGCGTCAATCTTTACCTCGGCGGCAAGCCTATCGACCGCCTGCGCCTGATCCAGGGCCCGTTGAACCAGCCGCAACGAACCCCGCCTCCGCCACGTCCCCAGCCCCTGAGCGCCGTCGACGAAGTCCGCCTGCAGGACCTGCTGAATGACGTCGGTGACGCCAAGCTGAAAACTTCTTTGCTGCGCCTCGGCCGCGCCGTGGTGCAAAGGCAAAAGGACACACCCCGCTAAACCTTATTTACAGCACAATTCGACTGTTTAGAATGAGACGTACGGCCGTTGCCACTGAACTGCCAAAGAACAAGATTGACAAAGGCTCGAACCTCCTGTTCTCAGGAGCGTCAAGATTCAAAGGGGAGGCTCAAAAGCCCATGCTTTCGAACACATTTACGCGCATCGCAGGCCTGATCATGGCGGCGGGTCTCGCCTTCGCCGTCGTGGGCTGCAGCAAGGAGCCGTCCACCGACAAGATCACCACTACCGACATGACCATGGGGTCGCCGGCCGCGAAGGTCACCGTGGTTGAATACGCTTCGGTAGCCTGCCCGATCTGCGCCCACGTCAATGAGACGGTTTTCCCGCAATTCAAGGCCAAATATATCGATACCGGCAAGGTCTATTACATCTACCGCCCGATGATGACCGGCAACGAACCTGTGTCGGTCGCCGGCCACTTGCTGGCGCGCTGCGCCGGCAAGGAAAAGGCGTTCAAGGTCGTTGACGCCATCATGCGCTCGCAGACGGAGATGGGCGGTGAGGAAAGCGGCTACGCCAATGCCCTGCCGGTGCTGCAGGGCATTGCTACCCAGGTCGGCATGTCGGCGGACGACTATAAGAAGTGCGTCGGCGACCCCAAGGGCATCGAAGAGATGAACGACGCCAATACCAAGGCGATCAACGACGGCGTCAAGGGAACCCCGACCTTCGTCATCAACGGCAAAAAGATGGATCGTATCCCGCAGAACATCAGCGAGTTTGACGACATCATCCAGCCGAAGCTGAAATAAGCCGGATGCGCGCGGGGGCTCAGGCTCTGGGCTTGGCGGTCGTTCTGGTCCTGTTGGCCGGTTGCGCCAAGCCTGACACGGGAGACGTCACGGCCGACGACATGACGCTCGGCGCGGCCACTGCGCCGATTACGCTCGTCGAATACGCCTCGGTTACTTGCGCCCACTGCGCTGCCTTCAACCGCGAGATCCTACCGGAACTGAAGGCGAAATATATCGTTCCGGGCAAGGTGCGGTATGTCTATCGTGAATATCTGACGCCGCCGGAGAACGTCTCGGCGGCCGGGGCCTTGCTGGCGCGCTGCGCCGGCCGCGCCAAGTATTTTCAGATGGTCGACGCCATCATGCGCGCCCAACCGGAAATGTTTGCCGATGACAGCACGTCTGGCGCCCTGCCCGTCCTGCGTCGTATCGGTCAGTCCGCCGGCATGAGCCCAGCAGAGATCGATCGCTGCATAACCGATCCCAAGGGGCTGGCGCGTATCCAGGCCAACATGGCTACCTATGATAAGGCCTATCACATTGGTGACAATGGGACCCCAGCCTTCTATATCAACGGCAAGAAGGTCGAGCGGACCAAGGGAGATATCTCCGATTTCAACGCCGTTCTCCAGCCGCTGACC
>CAYULN010000354.1:0-4991 GCA_964445605.1 uncultured Caulobacteraceae bacterium
GATAGGCGCTGATGACGACATCGGCGCAGACTCCGCGCGACAGGGGCACATCTCCAGTGGGATAGGGGATGGAAGTGTATTAGGAGTCGTAAAGGACTAAGGTCTTCGTTTGGTCGTGGGCGGAGGCCAGAAAATCATGCAGCTTGCCTGCCGCCGGAATGGCCGCGCTTTTAGGGGCGCATCCGCTCAGGGCCAGAGCGGGCACGGCGGCAAGCAAGGCGCGGCGGTTCATGACGATTTCCCCTAACTGAGCGAGCCTCTCACGCCTCGGTGGCAGCAAAAAGGCGGGGCAGCAAAAAGGCCACGATCGAAACCGTGGCCTTTGCAACGCGAATGCGTTGGAAACTTTTACTTCGTGGCGTTTTCCATGCCCTTGCCGACGGCGGTGATGTCCTTGCCGACGCCTTGGACGGTATTGCAGCCCGCCAGAACCGGCAACAGGGCGATCAGGGAAATGACAACGATGCGTTTCATGAAATAGCCTCTCCTCTCACTGAGATGCTACTGCATAACACGCTTTTTTGCCGTTGCCGAGACCGCTTACGCAAGGGAATTACTTGGTGGCGTCTTCCATGCCCTTGCCGACGGCGGTGATATCCTTGCCAGCGCCCTGGATGGTGTGGCAGGCCGACAAAGCCGGGATGGAAACGGCCAGGGTGAGCAGGATGAGGGGCTTGATCAGGGACTTCATAGCTTTGAATCCTTTCACGATTTGCGTGGACGGAACCTTGCGACTCTGACTTCGGGCGCATAGGAAAACGATGAGAAAGGCGGGCAAAAATATCAAAAAGCCGGGAGGGGTAGTGTTTAATGCCGGCGGCCGCTAAGGAAGCGGCATGAACCGATCTCCCGCCTCGCCCGCCTTGTCCGTCGCCGTCGTCGGTGCGGGTCCGGCCGGGTTGATGGCCGCCGAGGTGTTGAGTGCCGGCGGTGCGGCGGTGGCCATCTATGACCGGATGCCGAGTGTGGCGCGCAAGTTCCTGATGGCCGGGCGCGGCGGCTTGAACCTGACCCATTCGGAGGATTTCGAGCGATTTGTGACGCGCTACGGCGCGGCGGCGGAGCGATTGCGCCCGGTGCTGGAGGCGTTTCCGCCGCAGGCCTTGCGGGAGTGGGCGGATGGCCTTGGGGCGGAGACGTTTGTCGGCAGCAGCAGGCGTGTGTTTCCGAAGGCGATGAAAGCATCGCCCTTGTTGCGGGCCTGGTTGCGGCGATTGGAGGCGCAGGGCGTGGCGTTTCATCCACGGCACGACTGGCGCGGCTGGGACGGCGAGGCTTTGCTTTTCGAGGGGCCGGGCGGTGCCGTTCATACGCAACCGGACGCCGTGGTTCTGGCGCTGGGCGGGGCCAGTTGGCCGAGACTGGGCGGCGATGGCGGCTGGAGGCCGATATTGGCGGCGAAAGGTGTGGTGGTTGCGCCGTTGCGGCCGGCCAATATGGGCTTTGTCGTCGGCTGGAGCGAAGTGTTTGCCGAACGCTTTGCCGGGCAGCCGCTGAAGAATGTCGCGCTCAGTTTCGGCGGCCGGACGGTGCGCGGTGAGATTATGCTCACGCGGCAAGGGATCGAGGGCGGCGCGGTTTACGCGCTGTCCGCGGAACTGCGTGAGGCGATCGCACGGGATGGATTTGCGGATGTGGCGATCGATTTGCGGCCGGACCTAAGCGCTGAGGCTGTAGCGGCCAAACTGGTGAAGGCTTCGGCAAAGGATTCGCTCAGCAATCGGCTACGCAAGGCATTGGGTCTGAGTCCGGCGGCCATCGGTCTGGTGCGCGAGGCTGGTGAGGAAAATATCAAGGCGTTGCGTGTTCGATTGATTGGCACCCAAGGCCTGGATAGATCGATTTCAACGGCGGGCGGGATCAGCCTCGATGCCTTGACCGCCGATTTCGAGCTCAAAGCCCTGCCCCGCGTTTATGCGGCCGGCGAAATGCTCGACTGGGAAGCGCCTACCGGCGGCTATCTGCTTCAGGCCTGCTTTTCGACGGCTGTGGCCGCCGCGCACGCCATTCTGGCAAAAGGCGCTTCGCAACCGTAATCGGGTAGCCGGAGACCGAAGGCTTTGCTACAACTCGCCCATGAGCTGCATTCTGTTCATCTGTACCGCCAATCGCTTGCGCTCGCCGACAGCGGAGCAGGTTTTCGCGCAGTATCCGGGTATCGAAGCCCGATCGGCCGGCCTGGCGCATGACGCCGTCGATCCGCTGACCGCGGAACACCTTGACGGCGTCGACATCATTTTTGTGATGGAAAAGGCACATCGCAACAAGCTCAGCCAGCGTTTCAAGCCCTGGATCCGGAATGCACGCGTCGTTTGCTTAAACATTCCCGATGAATATGAATACATGCAGCCTGAGTTGGTTGCATTGCTGGAGGCGAGGGTTTCACCGCATTTGCGCTGAGCGGCTTCACGCTATTGTGGGTTGTTCAGGATAGAGGGGCTGATGAAAGGACCGACAATTTCTGATATGACGCTGGCCCACGCCTGCGCTATAGGCAAGACTACACTGGTTTGGTCGACTTTAAGCCCCTGCCCTGACTCCAGGGGTAAGACGTTGCCAGAGCCGGTTCGGCATTCTCCCCAGCCGATGACTGCGAGGGCACACGCTCAGGGTCAGGACTTCTTCCACGTTCGTCTTCCTGTTTCCGTTGCACTGGCCATTTCCGCATGACCACTTCCGCACCGCTTGCGCGCGTTCCTGTCCCTGATGGCTTCAAGCCGCCGCGCACCAGCCTGCATACCCAGGTGCTGCCGGGTTTCAAGTCGTCGCTCGGGCTGACCCTGACCTATCTGTCGCTGATCGTGCTGATCCCGCTGGCCGCCCTGGTGGCGCGACCGTGGGAACACGGCCTGCAAGGTTTCCTGTTCAACCTGACGGACTCGCGCGTCCTTGACTCCCTGCGCCTGAGCTTCGGCACGGCGGCGGCGGCGGCGCTGCTCAACCTGTTTGTCGGCTTGCTGATCGCCTGGGTGCTGACCCGCTATCAGTTTCCCGGCCGGCGGCTGCTCGACGCCTTTGTCGACCTGCCGTTCGCCCTGCCGACCGCCGTGGCCGGTATCGCATTGTGCACCCTGTATGCGCCGCACGGTTGGATCGGTTCATTGCTGGCGCCACTGGGCATACAGGTCGCCTATACGCCGCTCGGCATCTTCGTCGCCCTGGTGTTCGTCGGCCTGCCGTTCGTGGTGCGCAGCGTGCAGCCGGTGCTGGCCGAATTCGACGCCGAGGTCGAGGAAGCGGCCTTGACGCTAGGCGCCTCGCCGATCCAGACGGCTGTGCGGGTCATCCTGCCGTCGTTGGCGCCGGCGCTGGTGTCCGGCTTCTCGCTCGCCCTGGCGCGCGCGGTCGGCGAATACGGCTCGGTGATCTTCATCGCCGGCAACAAGCCGAACATCTCCGAAATCACGCCGTTGCTGATCGTCATCAAGCTGCAGGAATTCGACTATGCCGGCGCGGCCAGCGTCGCCCTGATCATGCTGCTGCTGTCGGCGGCGGTGCTGATCGTGCTCAACGGCCTGCAACTATGGATTTCCAGCCGTGGCGCGGGAGCGGCGAAATGAGAGCGCGTCCGCCCGAACCGCCCAAATCGATCCAGGGGTTCGCCCTGACCGGCACCGCCATCCTGTGGATGGGGATCATCATCGTCCTACCGCTCATAACCGTGCTGACCGAGGCGCTGAAGGGCGGCCCGGCGCCGTATCTGGCGGCGTTAAAAGACCCCGACACGATCAGCGCCATTCAGTTGACCCTGCTGGTCGCCGCCATCGCGGTGCCGCTCAACGCCGTCTTCGGCATCGCCGCCGCCTGGTGCATCACGCGCTTCGAGTTCAAGGGCAAGGGCGTGCTGCTGACCGTGCTCGACCTGCCCTTCACCATCTCGCCGGTCATTTCCGGCCTGGTGTGGATGCTGCTGTTCGGATCGCAGGGCTGGTTCGGCATGGCCTTGCGCGACCACGACATCAAGATCGTCTTCGCCCTGCCCGGCCTGGTGCTGGCAACCGTCCTGGTCACCCTGCCGTTCGTGGCGCGCGAGCTGATCCCGCTGATGGTCGACCAGGGCACCGATGAAGAAGTCGCCGCCGTCACCTTGGGCGCGCGCGGCTGGGACGTGTTCTTCCGCGTCACCCTGCCCAACATCAAGTGGGCGCTGCTGTACGGCGTGCTGCTATGCACGGCGCGGGCCATGGGCGAATTCGGCGCCGTCAGCGTCGTCTCCGGCCACATCCGGGGCCTGACCAACACTTTGCCGCTGCAGATCGAGATCCTCTACAACCAGTATGAATCGGTCGCCGCCTTTGCCTGCGCCTCGGTCCTGACCGGCCTGGCCATCGTCACCCTGATCCTCCGCTCCGTGCTGGAATGGCGCTTCGCCGACGAGCTGGCGGCGCATAATAGACGTTAGTTGTTCACCTCATCTTATCCAAAAACCGGTTCCCACTTTTTGGGATGAGGTTCACATACAGAGCAGTTTGAAAAAAGCATGTCCCTGATCGTCAACAATATCACCAAGCGCTTCACCAACTTCGCCGCCTTGTACCAGGTGTCGTTCGAGGCCAAGCCGCGCGAGTTCCTGGCCCTGCTCGGGCCGTCAGGTTCGGGCAAGACCACCCTGCTGCGCCTGCTGGCCGGGCTCGACCAGCCGGATTCCGGCGATATCAGCTTCGAGGGCGAGGATTTCCTTAGGCTCAATGCGCGCGACCGCCGCATCGGCATGGTGTTCCAGTCCTATGCCCTGTTCCGCCATATGACGGTGGCACAGAATATCGCGTTTGGCCTCAATGTCCGCCCAGCCAATCAGCGGCCCTCCTCGGCCGAGATCAAGGCCAAGGTGCAGAGCCTGTTGACGCTGGTGCAACTGGAAGACTTCGGCAAGCGCTATCCCAGCCAATTGTCCGGCGGCCAGCGCCAGCGTGTCGCCTTGGCCCGCGCCCTGGCGATTGAGCCGCGCATGTTGTTGCTGGATGAACCTTTTGGCGCCTTGGATGCCAAGG
>CAYULN010000355.1:0-5635 GCA_964445605.1 uncultured Caulobacteraceae bacterium
GACGGAGCCCGGGCCGACATGCTGGATGCCGTCGACCACGACCTTTTCGCCGTCCTTCAGGCCGGAGGTGACGATGCGCAGACCATTGGCCGATGCGCCGAGCGTCACTTCGCGATAGCTCACCTTGTGGTGGGCATCGACGACATAAACGAAGCGCTTGTTCTGGTCGGTGCCGACCGCCAGCTCGCTGATCAGAAGGGCCGGCTTGGTTGTCGCCGCGCCGAGGTGGACGCGAACGAACTGGCCGGGGATCAACTTGCCGTCGGCATTGGAGAATACCGCCCGCGCCTTCAGGGTGCCTGAGCCGTTGTCGAACTGGTTGTCGATCAGTTGCAGGTGGCCGTCGATCAGAGCGTCACCGGCGGTGCCGGTTTCCAGCGTTACCGGGACCTTGTCGAGGCCGGCATTGGCCGTCTTGAGGTCTTCGAGCGTACGGCCGACCACGGTTTCGTCGGCGTCGAAGCTGGCATAGATCGGGCTGACTGACACCAGGCTGGTCAGCATCTGCGCCTGCGGCCCGGAGCCGACCAGGTTGCCGACCGTGACCTCAATCTTGCCGACCCGGCCGGAGACCGGCGCGCGGACCTGCGTATAGGACAGGTTGAGGTTGGCGATCTGCAGATCGGCCTGGGCAGCGTCGACACCGGCTTGCGCTGCCTTGAATTCGTTGGTCTTGCTCTCAACCTCGGACTGGGCGATGGCCTGGTCGTTCCATAGCCGCTCAGCGCGGGCCTGTTCGCTCTGGGCCAGGGTCAGGCGCGCCTGAGCCGAAGCGACCTGGGCTTTGGCCCGGTTGACCTCGGCCAGATAGGGCGCCGGATCGATGGTGACGAGCAGGTCACCCTCCTTGACGAGGGCGCCCTCGCGGAAATGGATGGCCTTGACGGCGCCGGCGACGCGCGGCCGGATCTCGACGCGTTCGACGGCTTCGAGGTGACCGGAGAAATCGGTCCAGGACGAAACGTTCTGCAAGGCGACGGTGGCGACAGAGACGGGCACGGCCTGGGCGGCGGCGGCCTGCGACTGCGCCTGGGTGGAAAGGGCGAGGCTGGCAACGCCGACGCCCGCCGCCAGGCCGATCACGGCGGCCGAGGCGATGAGCGTGCGCCGGCTGGCCTGGGACAGGGTGCTGATGAATTCGGTGGGCAACATGACGAAATCCTTTGGGGAGAAAGGAAGGGGAGGAAACGCGACCCAGCTTGACGAACGCGCTGGGGACACTATTTTATGCGAACTCGCAACTAAATAGTCCGGGCCGGTCATTTTGTAAACATATTTTTATGCGATTTCGCAAATAAATATGCTAGGCTCGGTTTCCGGACGCAAAAACCCGTTCGCCGCCCAGACACTTCCGTGACTGGTCATCGGCGATAAAGGGCGGTATTCTGACTTTAATTACCTGGGCTGGTTCTAAACCGGCCCCGGCCAGAAAATGTCAGGAGGCTGTACGGGATTTGTTCCGCCAGACCTCGAGACTGACCGAATACAGGCGAGTAGGCGTAAAGGAGTGGCAGTAACGATGGATGATGTGAAGCCCGGTGTGGCTTTAGATATGCAGGATACAGTCTGTTGCGGTGGACAGGGCATGGAAGCCGCCTGCGCCGCCGCCAAGCGTCGGGGCCGGCCGCGCGCCTTCGATCCGGAAGCTGTTCTGGAAACCGTGCTGGAGCTGTTCTGGGAAAACGGCTTCACCGCCACGTCGCTCGACGACATCGCCGCCGCCACCGGCGTCAGCCGCCCCAGCCTCGCCGCCGCCTTCGGCGACAAGCAGGCGCTCTATATCAAGGCGATGGAGCGCTATCAGGCACGCATCGCCGAGCAACTGGACCAGGTCCTGACTTGCAATGGCTGCGAAGGTGGGGTGCGCGGCATTATCAACCGCTATTTCGATACCATGATCCGCGCCTATACCGGTGAAGCCGACCATCCGCTCGGCTGCGCCTTCATGTGCACGGCGCTCAACGAAGCGCCGCAGCACGAGTCAATTCTGGAAATGCTGCAAGGCACGATCGAAAATTTCGACCGTCGCTTCGAGGAATTCTTTACTACCGCCAAGGATATGGGTTTTCTGCGGCCAGATTCCGATCCGAAGATCCTGACCCAGATGATCAGCGGCTTGACCTCGAACCTGCTGGTGCGTGCCCGCGCCGGTGCCAGCCGCCAGGACCTGCAAAGAATTACCGACCAGACGACAGCCTTCCTGTTCGGCTGATACCTTCGTCTTATGCCGTTTCGGCATATGTTCATGCGTAGCCGCCGGATCGATTGACATCCTTTCGTATAAGGACTTAGGTCGGCTGAAAGCGCGGCGGGACAAGCCGCGCGCGGCATTCAAGAAACGCATAAGGAGGGGTTCATGACCCGGACAATGAAACTGCGCACGGGCTGCGCGGCGCTCGGATTGATCGTGGCCGCCGGCCTGATCGCACCCACCGCCCATGCGGCCCCGGACGGGCTACTGTTTTACGTCTCCGGTGACAAGGGCCTGAACGCCGACGTCGCTAAGGGCCAGGCCGCGCCCAACTACGCCGCCAAGGTGACCGTTCAGCCCGACGCCAATGCGGCGTCCGGGCGCGGCGCCTATATCGCCTGCGCCGGCGACGAAGCCCTGAGTTGGATGGCGCCAGGCAATATCTACGCCCAGCGCGGCACTTTGAGCTTCTATTGGCGCGCCCGCGATCCGCTTGGTCCCACGCAGTTCCCGCTGTTCCGCGTCGGCTATGCCGACCACACCAGCTGGGACATGGCTTGGCTACGCGTTGACTGGAACGGTCATGGCTTCGACGCCTTCGTCACCGATGACAATCTGGCGCGCGTCCGTGTCTCGGCTAAGGTCAATGACATCCCCAAGCCCGATCAATGGGTTCTGGTCACCTTCGCCTGGGATGAAGCCAAGGGCATCACCCTCTACATCGACGGCAAGAAGGTCGGCAGTGTCAACCAGACGGCGGCGCTTGACGCCGGTCTCGACCAGTTCGGCCCGCACAGCCGCACCATTTCGCCGCACCAGGTCCATTCGATGTACCAATTCATCCGCGGTGGCGACATCGACGATATCCGCATCTACGACCATGCCCTGAGCGACGCCGAAGTCGCCGGTCTGGCCGGCGGCACGGCGCCGGCCAGCGCCGCGCCCGCCCGCGATCTGGCAAATGCCGACTGGCAAAAGGAATGGCTGTTCCGCTACGGCTGGGATCGCCCGGCCGACATGCCGACCTATCTGAGTGACGCCAAGACCCGTATCCGCAAGGTCGAATTCGCTGACCAGTTCGACCTGAAGGAACGCATGTCGCTCGGCTCCGACGGCATTGCCGAAACCACTTGGCCGGGCGTTTATAACCGTTCGAAACTGCCGGGTCGCCATGACTATTTCGAGCTGCCCGACTGGAACGTCTATGTCGATGGCGGCAAGACCCTCGATCTGACGCTGCCCAACGAGCCTTTCAACCATATCGAGTTCCAAGGCGCGGCGCATGGCAGCCTGACCTACACCTCGGCGTCCGGCACCCAGAAGGTCCTGGCCAAGCGCCCGGCCGGCGAGGAGCGCACCTATTACACCTTCGACGGTCTGACCGGTGGCAAGCTGCGCTTCACCAACGACGTGCAGGAAACGCCGATTCAGGAAGTCAATGCCTTCAACATCACGTCGGGGGCCGAGCCGGACGAGCAGACCCTGAGCTATGCCGTCAATGCCTCGGCCGATGCGGGCAACTTTCCGGCGCTCGACGACCTGGCCACCTTTGTCAAAGGCCGCTTCAGCGCCGACGAACGTTCCGTCGTCGTGGCTCTGCCTGGCGGTCGTGCCGCTGTCGCCAATGGCCGCAGCCAGCGTCGCGCCGTCGCCGAGGACACGGCGCCGGGCACCGCTGTCAATACCGATGGCAAGCTGCCTATCGTCCACATCCTGATCCCTGACGATTTCCGTGTGGCGCGCGGCCCAATGGGCGCCTCGACCAGCGGCAATGTCGCCGCCAGCTACACCTGGGAAGGCATCGAAGGCGGCCTCGACGGCATCGCCATTGACATTCCGGCGCTGAACGTCAAGCCCTTGGCCGACGGCCTGATCCCCCTTAACATTCAGGTCAAGGATCCGATCTGGCCGGAACGCGACCTCCTGGATATCAGCATCTCCGTAAAACCTGGCGAGGCGCGCACCGTCTTCCTCGATACGCGTGACCGCATCCTGCCGGACGCCAAGAGCCTGTATCTGACCATCGCCAGCGCCGGCGCCGACTTCAACGCCAAGGCGCTCGACGGCATGAACATCCGTCTGAAGTTTAAGCCGCGCAAGGACGCCTTGGCCGAACACATCGCCGACCGCTTCGGCGAAGCGCGCGACAACATGGCCTTCATGGTCGAGGAACACACCAACACCAAGCGCCTGGCCCGTTTCGCCCGTTTCGACGCTGAAATCCTCGACGTGCTGCGCGTCGATCCGGAAAACCAGCACGCCCGCGAGATGTGGTATGAATATAACCCGGAACAAACGCCGAAGGCCGCCGATGTATCCGTGCCGGCCGGCGTGCCGGCCTGGGCCTATCTGCAGACCGAGGACCTGAAGCGTGTCCGCCACTTCGTCGAATGGTGGGTCGATAACCGCCAGGTCGATTATGGCGACTTCGGCGGCGGTATTTCCGACGACGTCGACCTGACCGAACAATGGCCGGGCGTGGCCCTTATGGGCGACATTCCCGACAAGCTGACCCTGTCGCTCAACCGGCTGGTCGACGCTTCGTTCCGCAACGGCATGTGGACCAACGGCCTGAGCACGATCAAGACCGATGAACTGCACTCCTATGAGGAAGGGATCAACGCCATTGCCGAGGCCATGTTCCTCAACTATGGCGACCCGAAGGCTACCGAGCGCCTGATGGCGACGGCGCATGCCTATCCGCATGTCTTCGGTCCCGGCGTCGACGGCCACATCTATCCGAAAAGCCGCTACTTCTCGGGCTCGGACATCAGCCTCGATGGGCCATGGGCCTGGTCGCATCCCTATTCGGTGCTGATCCTGCAACCGGGCCAGATGCTGGTCGACTATAACGGCAGCCCGCAGCCCAAGACGATCATCACCGGTATCGCCGACACCTATAACGCCAAAGCCAAGCCTGACGCTAAGGGCGTCCCGGCCTACCCCGAGGACCTTAATTCGCAGACCGGTGAATCGCGCGGCAGCCTCCAGGGCCAGACGCGCGCCAATGATGCGGCGACGCAGATCTTCTGGGCGTCCTACGAATGGACCAAGGATCCGAAATATCTGCAGATCTTCAAGTCGCAGCTGGCCCAGGGCAGTACCCAGCAGTTCTCGTACATCAACAACGTCAATATAATCGACGCCATCGGCGCCACGAAAGACCTGGCGCCGCAGTTCAAGGCCCAGGCGGATGCCGGCCGCGGCAGCGACCTGGCGGTCTATAACGCCTGGCGCAACACTGGCGACGTCAAATATCTGGAGCGGGCGTTCAACGACGAAATCAACGACGCCGAACGCCGGATGTGGATGATCACCGACGCCCATTGGTGGTCAGACCGCGTCGATTTATCGACTTTCCTGCTGCAGCGGACGCGCCTCGGCGGCGGCGCCTTGATCCGCAACCGCAACTACCAGGGCAATACGGTCAGCTGGCGCTTCGAC
>CAYULN010000356.1:0-5548 GCA_964445605.1 uncultured Caulobacteraceae bacterium
AGTTGCAGGAAGCGTTCGCGGCCGGCCAGATAGTCGCCGCGCAAGCCGTTCGGGTCGGTGAGATCGACGCCGCCGGGCTGGCGCGGCTGATATCTATAGGCGCGCGCCGGTTCGCTTTGCCAAGTGGCATCGAAAATCGCGGCGCAGCGATTCTCACCCCTTTCGGAGCCGAGCACGAAGGCGTTGTCAATCTGGCTTACGCTAGCGGCACTGCGGGTTTGCGACATCGACTCCCCCATGACCCGTTTCGGCGACCGAGACTTATCGCCGAAATCCGGCGTAAATCAATAGGTAACGATTCCCTTTCAGGCAAATCGTGCCCCTGCTGCGAAACAGGCCTTCGGGTTTGTCATACGACCTCTATTGCACCGCTTTCAGCACCACCGGCCCGAGCAGGCCCGAAACGGGTGGTTCGGACGCGCCGGGACCGAACATGCCGCGCGCCGTGGTCGGCACGTTCAGCACTTTTTGGTCGGCAGGCACGACACGGTCGCCGGTAATGCGGTTGGTCCATTCGTTGGTGACGCGAATCTCGACCGTATTGGCGCCGGCTTTCAGGCCCTTGGTGATGTCGACGGCGTAGGGCGGCGCCCAGACGACGCCCTGGACCTGGCCGTTGACGCGGACCTCGGCGATGTCCTTCGCTACGCCCAGGTCAAGCACGATATGTCCCGCCTTGAGCTGCGCCGCAGTAACATTCAGCGACTTTGTATAGACGCCGGTGCCGGAGAAATACTTGACCATCGGATCGCTGTTGGCGGTCCAGGAGGCCAATTGCGGCAGAGTTACGCCTGCCTTGGGCGCACCGGGGCCAGGCTCGAAGCTCAAGGTCCAAGGGCCGTCAAGCGTGGCGATGGTCTTGGTTTCCGGCGCCGGCGCGTCGCCCGACAGGGACCGGGTGGGCGTGCGGAAGACGACATAGACCGACTCGCGTTCGGCCAGCGGAATGCTGACCGTCGTAGCAGTAGTCGTCGCCGACCATTTGGCCGGCTTGGTTTCGCCGGTCATCGGGTTCCATAGTTCCGGCACCTTTCCGGTCACCCGGAAGCGGGCCTGGACGTCCTGCGCGGCGTCCTTCTGATTGGCCAGGTAGTAGATTTCGGCGTCGGCCGTCGTGCGGTGCAGCCAGACCACGCCGCCATCCAGGGCCGCTGAGGTATCGACGTCCGGGATCAGGCCCGCCTTCGGCATGATCTCGTCCAGCGTGATTCCCCAGTTGACCATACCCTTGCCGACCTGGCGCTGGGTACTGGTAACACCGTCGAGGCCGCCCCACAGGGTTTCGGCAACCGTGTTGACCTCGGTTTCCGACTGCGGATAGCCGCTGAGGCCGGTCGAGTGCTTCGGCCGCTGGCCAACCACCCAGGCGCCGGCGCGGACCAGCTCATCGATCTTATGGATCGCCGCCACCGACATCTGATCCGTCGGCGGCAGGACGAGGACGCGATAGCTCATGCCGCTCGGCAGATGGATGCGGCCGTCATCGCCGACCGTCATCTGCTGCAGCAGGACGTCGGTATTGACGAAATCGTAGTCGTAACCCTTTGGCAGAGCCGGGTTCAGGCCCGGTCCCCAGAACGGCATGGTCGCCGGCGCGCCTTCGGGTAAGAGATACGCCAGGTCGGCGACAAAACGGCCCTGCTGTAACATGTATTCGTTGCGCGCCACATAGTCCATGAACGGTCTAGCTTCTTCCGCCCAAGTGATGTTGCGGTTGATATGGGTGCCGACCATGGTGTTGCCGGGCTTGGTATCGAGCGGCTGCTGGGCCGAAGTATGGAAGACCAGGCGGTTAATCCCTTGCGCGAACCAGTAATCGGCAACCTTCTTCAGGGTATAGGGCGATTCATAGCCGCCACCGGTGAAGGCTTCCGAGGCGATAATCGGCTTGCCGAAGACGTGGCCCGTCGAAGCGGCGCCGCGCACGTCAACATAATATTCCGATTCCGGGTGCAAGGCGTGGACCCAGAACTCGGCCATCGGGATGTCGACCTTCGACTTGTTGCGCAAGGTGTCTTCCGGGATTTCCAGGGCGACGCCGGAGGCTTCGGCGTAGATTTTCAGGCCGCGCTTGCCGGCCTCGGCGTCCATGGTGCCGTAGAAATTGTCGGCATACATGTCGGCCAGGGTGCGGCGGAAGTCCCACAGGAAGCGGTCGGAGACATCGCCGCTCTGCACGACGTGTCCGGCCAGGACCGGCAGGTAGGGCGTCGGATCGTAACCGCGGCGCGTCTTGAACTCGACCACCATGTCGTCGGTCCAGTTCTGCATGCCGGCTTCCCAGCTGTCCATGGTCATATAGGCCGGATGGTCGCCCAGCAGCGGGCCGAGCTCTTTCTGGATCGGGTCGAGATAGCCGCTGGCATATTGCTGGACGTACTTGGCCGACAGCTTGTCGACTTCCAGGCCACTGCCCGCCGGAACCGAGGGACGATTGCGGGCGCCGGTGTCGGCATAGCCGAAGCGGATGACCTTCCACTGGCCGGCCGGCGGCGTCCAGTGCAGGGTGCCGTCGGCGTCCATCTTGCCGGTCAGGTCGATGACGTCGCCGACGATGGCGTCCTTGGACGCATCGGGAGTCGGCACGACTTCGTACACATCCATCAGGCTGCCGAAGGCGCCCTTGTCTTCCCAGCGGTTAACCCGGGCGTCGCCGAACAGTTTGAGCTCACTGAGATCGAAGGACTGGGCCTGGGTCACGGGACCCCAGTGAATGACCTGCGCCGGGCGGACGGGCGCGCCTTCGAGCGTAACGCGGAAATATCTGGCGGTCACGGCCGGGAAGGCAAAGGTGCGGATGGTGGCGCCATGATAGCCCTGCGGGCCGGGCGTCGTGACGATGGTCCTCCAGGTCGTGCCGTCGTCGCTGGTCTGGACCTGGCCGACCGGGATACCGCCGCGGCTGCCGTAGGAGATGGCGCGGGCGGTGAACGGCTGATCGTAACTGAACTGCACCCAACCCTTGCCGTCCTTGTCCGGCGTGATCTTGACCGACGTGTTCAGGCTGTCGTCGAGCAGCGGCGCGGCGTCGACAGCGCCGGAACTGGCGGTGATCTTCGGCGCGGCTGTGCTGGCGGCAGCCGGAATCCTATAGGCCAGCACCTTGGCGTCGGCGTAAAAGCCCTTTGCAGGCGCGGCGCCCATGGTGAAATTGGGGTCCGCCTGCCGGGCGCTGCCGGGCGACCAGTCGCGCACCGGACCTTCATTGCTCGGCGGAGCGGCCAGCTTACCGGTGAAGGCCTTGCCGCCGGTAACGTCGGTTTCGCTCCACACCAGGCGCTTCATCGCCTGTTCCGGCTTGACCCACGGCCCACCGGCCTCGGACCAGCCAGCCGAGCTGAACATCGACATTTCCAGGTCGAGGCGCTTGGCATCCTCGGCCGCATGCTTGACGGCGTGATACCACTCCGGCGTAGCGAAATTGACCTTCGGATCAACGGTCTGGCCACCGCCGGAAGCGACGTCGACCAGCTGGAAACCGCCGATACCGGAGCGCTTCATCCACTCCAGGTCCTTGGTGATACCGTCCTCAGTGACGTTGCCGTTGGTCCAGTGCCACCAGGTTCGCGGCTTGGCGGAATCGGGCGGGGTCTTGAAGCCCTGCATCAGGGCGTCTTGAGCGGTCGCCGTTGTAGACAGCAAAAGAAGCGCCCCGATCGAGGCGCCGAGAAGCAGTTTACGCATCAGGATCAAGCCTCCGGCTTCAGGTGCATCTTGAGGAAGTCGATATAGACCGGCCAGTCGCTCGGCAGGGTGCCGTGACCGCCTTCATGCATGATATAGCTCAAGTCATGCAGGATCGGCGCGTTCGGCGCCGGCAGGACGTCGGTGCCGAGGTCCTGCTTGCCGAGCAGCCTATAGACCTTGCCGGCGTCGACGGCGGCGACCCATTCGCCCTTCGGATCGGACCAGTTGTCGGTCGTGCCGGTCTGCAGCAGCAGCGGACGCGGCGCGTGCAAGGCGACCAGCAGGTTGCCATCCATCGGCGCCTTATCCGGGAAGCCGGCCCAATTGGCGTAGTTGATGGCGAACTGGTACGGATAGCGCGACGGCGCGGTCAGATGGGCGATGGTTTCACCGTAGTTGCGGCGGGAAACGGCCGCCCCACCCTCGCCCGAACAGCTGGCGATGGTCGCCGCTACGCGGGTGTCGTGGGCGCCGGCCCACATGACGGTCTTGCCGAGACGCGACACGCCGTGGATAGCGATGCGCTTGGCATCGATCGACTTGTCGGTTTCCATGTAGTCGATGACGCGGCTGATGCCCCAGCCCCAGGCGGCGATCGAGCCCCATTCGTCCGGCGCCGGCAGGGCTTGGCCAGGCTTCAGGTACAGGGCGCGGATGCCGCCCTGGATGGCGTCGAGATCGTCAGGATCGACGTCGCCATAGTTAAAGGTGGCCACGCCGATGCCGGCATCGATCAACGGCTGGACGTTAAGGCGGCCGAAACCGCGGCCGGCCCCGGGCACGTAGTCAATACGCTTCTTTTCCTTGGGGTTCCAAACCGGATTGGAGATTACGCCCGGATCATTGACCGCCGCGGCATTGGCGCCCCAGCCCATGACCAGCAGCAGCGGTGCCGGCTTCTTGGCGGCGGTCGGCGTGTAGATCAGCAGCTGGATCGACGGGCCCGACTTGTCCTTGGTGAAGGTGATCTTGACCTGCTTACGGGTGGCCTTGCCGTCGAAAGCCGGCGTGCTTTTATCCTGAACCTCGAAAGCCAGGGCGGCCGGCTTGGCCGGGGCGCGGCCATATTGCTGCTCTTCGAACAGCTTGACGATTTCCGGCCGGCGCTTGCTGAACCAGGCCTTGGCCGTGGTGATCTTGGCGCCGTCGGCGGCGGTCAGGGCATCGGGCAGAACGTAATCGCCGACCTTGCTTTCATCGTAATTGACGGGGATGCCAGCCACCACGTCGGGTGATCCGGCTCGGGCGGCCGGCGCTGCTGATGAAGCCGCAGCGGAAGAAGACGAAGCCGCCGAGGATTGAGAAGACTGCATCTGTGCTCGCGCGGCCAAGGGCAC
The DNA here is from genome assembly GCA_964445605.1 of uncultured Caulobacteraceae bacterium. Taxonomy (GTDB): domain Bacteria; phylum Pseudomonadota; class Alphaproteobacteria; order Caulobacterales; family Caulobacteraceae; genus Asticcacaulis. The sequence goes on from CAYULN010000356.1 coordinate 5,025, forward strand.
GGCGAACAGGGCGATGGAAGACATGAGCATCGAGCGGCGCGTGGTGGCCATGGTTTTTACCCTCCTGTGCGGCCGGTCATTATCGCGCACCATCGATCACAATGCGTCAGCCAGCCCTTGTCTGCTTACACGGTGTCCCATAGGTTAACCGTCGGCCTTATACGCCGGATTCGCCGGATCCGCGCGTTTGATGACGCATATGACAGGACAAAGGAGACAACCATGCCGCCAGCCGAACTTATCCGCCGCAGTTTTCTGCTTGGCACCCTGTCCGCAGCTTCGCTGGCGGCACTGAATAGCCAAGCCGCGACGAGCGGGCGCAAGCCTAATATCCTGTTCATCCTGGCCGACGACCTCGGCTGGGGCGACTCGAGCGTCTATGGCCAGACCAAGGTTAAGACGCCGAACATCGACAAGCTGGCCGGCCAGGGCATGCGCTTCACGCAGGGCTATGCCGGGGCGCCGGTATGCGGCCCGTCGCGCTGTGCCCTGATGACCGGCCTGCATGCCGGCCACGGCCGGGT
>CAYULN010000357.1:0-19392 GCA_964445605.1 uncultured Caulobacteraceae bacterium
AAGACACGAAGATAACAGACATGAAAAAGTCACCCCTTCTCCTCGCCACCGCCCTCCTGTCGGCCAGCGCCGTGCAGGCCGCGCCCGTCGCCGCCGCCACGGCTCCGGCCGCAGCGCCCGCCGCCGCTCCGGCGGCCGCGACGCCGACCCCGCCGACCTTTGGCGCGCCGATCACCGGTCAGTGCGTTCTCGACGAGCAGGCCGCCATGGCCAATTCCGCCATGGGCAAGGCCGCCATCACCCGTCTCGGCCAGCTAAAGGGCGCCGTCGACAGTGAACTGCAAACGACCAGCACGGCGCTGGAAACGGAAGGCCGCCAGCTGGGTCAGTCCCAGCCGACCGCCTCGACCCCGGCCGCCACCAAGGCGCAATGGGATGCCAAGGCTCAGGCCTGGGACAAGAAGCGCCAGGCGTTCCAGCAGAAGGTCCAGCAGCGCCAGCAGGAAATGCAGCTGACCCAGCAGGAAGTCATGTCCTTCATCTTCCAGAAGATGATCCCGAGCATCAACACGGTCGTCACACAGCGCTCGTGCGCCACCGTCGTCTCGGCCGACTCGCTGTTGCATTACGACTCGACCGGGTCTAACAATGGCCAGGAGACTCAAACGAGCTTCACCTACGTCAATCCGGCCATGGATATCACCAACGCGGTCGTCCAGAAGATGGATGCCTCGGGTGAAACCATCCCGAGCTTCGATCGCGTCAATCTCGACCAGCAGCAAGGCGCTGCGGCTCCGGCCGCCGGTGCTGCCAAGCCGGCTGCCGCGCCGAAGAAGTAAGGGCGCGCTCGACACCAAAGAGAACAAGCCTGCTGATGCCTGATCCACGCTTTTTTGAAATCGGTTCAAAAATCGGCCTGGATCAGGTGGCGGCGCTCAGCTTCAGCAAGCTTTTCAATGCTGAGAAAAAGGGGAGCGGCTTCGTTGAGGCCTGCGCCCCTTTATCTTTTACGACTGACCCCGTCAAAGGGGCCGGCAAGGCGGCTTTCTTCAGTGACCGCCGCTATCTCGGCAAGCTGCAGAAAACCGGCGCCGAATACGTTTTCGTCACCCAGGAATTCGCCGAGCAACTGCCGGAAACCAGCATCCCGCTGATCAGCCCGGCGCCGCAGGCCGCATGGTCTCGCCTGGCTGGGAAACTGTACACCCCGCGCCGTCACGAGGGCGCGGCGGCCGTCCATCCTTCCGCCAGACTTGAGGAAGGCGTCACGGTGGGCGTCGGCGCCGTCATCGGCCAGGGCGCCGAAATCGGCGCGGGTACGCGTATCGAAGCCTATGCGGTGATTGGCCCCGGTGTCCGGATTGGCCGCAACTGCCTGATCGGCGCCCATTCCACCCTCTATTGCACCTTGCTCGGTGACCGCGTGCAGCTGTCGTCCGGCGTGCGCATCGGTGAATCCGGTTTCGGCGTCAGCGGCGATGCGCAGGGCTTGGTCGATGTACCACAACTCGGCCGAGTGATCCTCCAGGACGACGTATCGATCGGCGCCAATACCTGCGTCGACCGCGGCGCCTTTGATGATACGGTCATCGGCGAGTCGACAAAGATCGACAATATGGTTCAAATCGCCCATAACGTTCGAATCGGCCGTAACGTCATCGTCGCGGCGCATGCGGGCCTGTCGGGGTCGGTCAATGTCGGTGATGGCGCCATGTTCGGTGGCCGGGCCGGCATTGTCGACCATATCGATATCGGCAAGGGCGCCAAGATCGGGGCGGGCTGCGTCGTCTTCAAGGACGTCGAGGACGGTCAAATGGTTTCAGGCTACCCGGCGCGCCCGTCGCGCCGGTTCCTTCGTGAGATGGTCTGGCTGGAGAAGAGCGCCGCCGCCGCGAGCAAGGACAAGGGATAAGGTTGCGTTGATGGACGATCGGGATCAGGAGGCACGGATGGCGGATACCGTAACGGAAAGCACGGCGTCGCGGGTGCAGGCGAGCTCAGAAGGGGAAGTGGGCGTCGCGGTCGACTATGCCGAGATCCTGAAGCGCATCCCGCATCGCTATCCCTTTTTGCTGATCGATCGCGGTGAAAACTGGGTTCGCAACAAGTCGATGGTGGGCATCAAGAACGTCACGTTCAACGAGCCGTTCTTCATGGGCCACTTCCCGGAAAACCCGGTTATGCCGGGCGTGTTGCTGATCGAGGCCCTGGGTCAGACCGGCGCCGTGTTGATGTCGAAATCTTTGGACGTAGAAGTTGAAGGCAAGACCATCTTTTTTATGTCGGTCGATGGTGTACGGTTCCGCAGTCCTGTCCGTCCCGGCGATGTGGTGCGCATGCCCGTCGAAGTGGTGCGTCATCGCGGCGACGTCTTCAAGTTCCGTGGTGAAGCCTATGTGGGCGACAAGATTGTGTGTGAGGCCGAATTCGCGGCCATGGTTGTCGAAAGTCCCAAATAGGCGCGTCCACTAAAAAGAGGCGCTCGCCGGAAAGAGTTTGAATGAGCGTCACGATTCACCCCACCGCCATTGTCCATGACGGCGCGCGCCTGAGCGACAACGTCTCCGTCGGTCCGTATTGCATCGTCGGCCCACAGGTGGTGTTGAAGGAGCGCGTCGAGCTCAAATCGCACGTAGTGATCGACGGCATTACCGAAATCGGCGCCGACAGCGTCATCCACCCGTTTGCCTGCCTGGGCGGGCCGCCGCAGCACCTGGCGCATAAGGGCGAACCGACGCGGCTGGTGGTCGGGGCGCGCAATCTGGTTCGCGAACATGTCATCATGCATGCCGGCACCGAGAAGGGCGGCGGCGTGACGACGGTCGGCGACGACTGCATGTTCATGGCTTATTCGGGCATCGCCCACGACTGCCACGTCGGCAACAATGTCATCCTGGCCAATGTCGCTTCGGTCGGCGGCCACGTGCATATCGGCGACTATGTGTTCCTGGGCGGGTCCTGCGCCGTGCATCAGTTTGCGCGGCTGGGCCGATACTGCTTTGTCGGCGGCGGCGCCGTGGTCACCAAGGATGTCATTCCCTACGGTTCGGTATGGGGCAACCACGCGCGGCTGGAAGGCCTGAACCTGGTCGGCCTGAAACGACGCGGTTTCACGCGGGAGCAGATCCTGTCGCTGCGCACGGCCTATCGGATGATGTTCGCCGAGGAAGGCACCTTCCAGGAACGCCTGGACGACGTGCTCGCGAACTTTGCCGAAGTGTCACAGGTGGTCGAGATTGTGAAGTTTATCCGCGAGGACTCGTCGCGGCCGATCTGCCTGCCGTCGGATTAAAGGTTTTGAATCCACAGATGCACACAGATGAACACAGATTTCGTATTCAATGGCAGAGGCCGGGGTTCGAATAAGGTATCCGCAAGGGTCTAACGGCGAACCACACGAACAGGCGCGAACGCCATCGCGTGACTTTGTTGGCGCGAAGCGCAATCGGTCGCCCGGTTGCAGCAAAACTGTTAGATGCTCTTCGGGCGCGCAAGCGCCAAAAGTTGCTCGAATCGTTCGTGTCTGTTCGTGTGGTTCGTGGTTGAAAATTCTAAGGCTAACACCCGCGGACTTCGGGCCAATCGAATCCGAAATCTGTGTTCATCTGTGTGCATCTGTGGATCGCTTCCTTTAGCTTGAACCCACACGCGGCCGGCGGTAAGGAGGCTCCATGTCCGATCCCACGCAAAAAATCGCGCTCATCTCCGGCGGCGGCGCGTTACCGGTTGAAGTCGCTGCCTATCTCGCCAAATCCGGCCGACCTTACACCGTCGTTCGCCTTGAAGGCCTGGCCGACGCCGCACTTGACGACCATCCGGGCCATACGCTCGGCGTGGGTGATTTTACAAAACTGTTCGAAATCCTTGGCCTGGAGCAATGCCGATCCGTCAGCATGTGCGGCTACGTCCAGCGCCCGGACTTCGACGCCATGCAGAAGGACCTCGGCACCCAGCACCTGAAAAGCATCCAGAGCGCCGGGCGAGGGGGCGACGACTCTCTGCTGCGCCAAGTCGTCCAGACGATCGCCAAGCAGGGTTATCATATCGAAGGCGCTCACGAGGCCAATCCTGAGCTGCTGATTGGCGCAGGCCTCCAGGCCGGTCCCGACCCGTCGCCCGAAGCCATGGAAGATGCGCAGGAGGCCATGCGTATCGCCGCCGCCATTGGCGAACTCGATATCGGCCAGGCCGTCGTCGTCGCCGGCCGCATCACCTTGGCGGTCGAGGCTCAGGAAGGCACCCAGGCCTTGCTGGCGCGGGTCGCTTCGCTTTCGCCAGCTTTACGGGGGTCCATTGCCAACCGCAAGGGAGTTCTGGCCAAGTTGGCTAAGCCGATCCAGGACCTGCGCATCGACATGCCGACCATCGGCGTCGCCACAATCGAGGACGCGGGCACGGCTGGTCTGAGCGGTATTGTCGCCCGCGCCCGTCATTTGCTAATCGTCGACAAGGCGGCCGTCTTCGCTCGTGCCGCCGAACGCGGCATGTTTATCTACGGCCTCGCCCCCGATGCCTGAAGCCCGCAAACTGATGCTGATCGTCGCCGAGGCCTCAGGCGACGCCCTGGGTGCCGACCTGATGCGCGAACTGCGGCGGAAATCGCCCGGCGTCGCCTGGCAATTCGTCGGCGTCGGCGGCGCCAAGATGCAGGCCGAAGGTGTGCAAAGCCCGTTCGACATCGCCGACCTGTCGATCCTCGGCATGCTGGAGGGCCTGAAAGCCCTGCCGCGCGTTAAGCGCCGCGTCGCCGAAACAGCCGCCCTGGCCGAACGTGAAAAGCCCGACGCGGTGATCCTGATCGACTCGTGGGGCTTCACGCTGCGCGCGGCCCATGCTGTGCGCAAACTGATGCCCAAGGTGCCTCTGATCAAATATGTCGGGCCGCAGGTGTGGGCCACCCGGCCGGGCCGGGCCAGGACCCTGGCCAACGCGGTCGACCTGCTGCTGGCCCTGCATCCGATGGACGCGCCCTATTTTGAGCGTGAGGGGCTGAAGACCGTCGTGGTCGGGAATCCGGCGCTGAACATCGACTTCACCGGCGCCGATTCAATTGCATTCCGCAAGCAGATGAAGCTTGGCCCCGCAGACCCATTGCTGCTCGTCCTGCCCGGTAGCCGACCGGGTGAGATCAGGCGCCTGATGCCGGTGTTCAGCGAGGTCATTCAACGCCTGAAAACGCAACGGCCCGACCTGACCCTGGTCATGCCGGTGGCCGATACCATCCGCGAACAGTTGTTGCCGCTGGTCAAGGGCCTGCCGATCTCGGTCATCGAAGGCGAGGACGCCAAGCACTCGGCCATGCAAGCGGCGACTCTTGCCCTCGCTTGTTCGGGCACGGTATCGACCGAACTGGCTTTGGCGGGGTGCCCCATGGTCATTGCCTATCGGGTTGAACCCGTGACCTGGTGGATTTTCAAGACCATCGCGACCATCAAATATGTGACTCTGTTCAACATCGCCGCCGGCAAGGAAATCGCCCCGGAATTTATCCAGCCGAAGTGCACGGCGGATAACTTGCTGAATGCCATCAATGCGCGTTTGGACGCCCCGGACTTGCGCGCCGAACAGGTGAGGGAACAGAATGCCGCGCTCGACCTGATGGGCCGCGGCCAGCGCCCGCCCGCCGAAAAGGCGGCGGAAGCGGTGCTGGCATTCCTAAAGCTTTAGAAGCGACGTCGAGGCCTGAACGATCAGCAAAACCAGCGTCGCCACCGTAGCCAGATGCAACAGGACATGGATGGCGTTGGGCGCGATGCCGTTACGCAACGGCAGGAAACTCACTGTCCCGGCAAGCATCGCCTGATAGGACGCGCCGCGTTCGCGCTTATAACCCCAGAAATAGGTGGCCCACCACGCTTCGATCTCACCGACGAACAGGAATGTGTAAGCCCCGATAAGATATGCGTTTAGCCACCACGGATAGGGCGTGCGCGTATAGGATAGGCTGAGATAAAGGCCGATGCCGGGCAAGATGGCGCTGATGACCGGTCCAACAATCCTCTGCCACAGCTTCAGATGCTGGTTCTGCGCCTTGAGATTGTTGAACGGCCCCAGCGGAACCCAGTCGTGCAATAGCAGAAAAGCAACGTGAAAAACCTGCAAGCCGAAAAGCCAAATCGGCAATGAATGGAATGTCATCGAGTGCCCCTTCACAAGATATACCATTAGTATATTATTCTTGAGGTATATTCAAGCCGTGACCCAACCCGCTCTTCCCAAAGGCCAGAAACGCCTACGCAGCCGCGCCGCCATTATCGCGGCAGCCACCGAAGTGGTTGCTCGCCGTGGCATCATGGCGGCGACTCTTGATGAAATCGCCAAACGGGCCGGTATGACCAAGGGGGCCATCTATTCCAACTTCGCCAGCAAAGACGACCTGGTCCTGGCCGTGCTGGACGCACGGCAGATGACATTCGTGCCCGATCTTGCGTCGGGGGCTTCGGCGGAGGCGCTATTGCAGGGCATGGGTCGGGCCTTGCTGGCGCGCCTCGATGAAATACGCGCCGATGGCCGCTTTATCGCTGAGTTGCAATTCTACGCCGTGCAATCACCCGAACTGGGGCGGCGGCTGGCCGACCGCTACAGCCAGTCCTTCACGATGATCGCCGATCAGATCGTCATGCATTACGGCGGCACCTTGCCGATGCCGCCGCGCAGCCTGGTTGTCGCCGTGCAATGCCTGGCGCTGGGCTTTATCTATCAGGCCCTGATGACGCCCGATGAGGTCGATGAGGCGGCCGTCATGGGGGCTTTCACGGCCCTAGCCAGGGGGTTGTCTAGGCCATGACCCCTTCCATTCGGGCATAACCGGCTTCCATGCCTTCCAGCATCGGCGTCGCCGCGGCCGTATCGCGTGCATCTTTCGAGGCGTAGAGGATGTTCAATGTCAGCACGGTCCCACCGTCCTTGTCCTCGAGCGTCAAGGTGGTGTCGGCCTCGCCCTTGGTCCAGTCGTCGTCGAACCTTTGCGTGTCGGCGATCCGGTTCGGCGCTTCGATCTCACGATAGACGCCGCTCAGCGCCATCGCCATACCCTTTTCGCTGTGCCATTCGAAGCGGTACTTGCCGCCGACGCGCAGGTCGACGTCGCACACCGGCATGGTCCAGCCCGGCGGCCCGAGCAACCAGCGCTTGATCAAGGCCGGCTGCGTGTGGGCGTCCCACACCAACTGACGCGGCGCATTGAAGCGGCGGGTAATGCGGATTTCGCGATCGGAGGGCAGGGTGGCGCTCAGGGCGCCGACGGTTTTGTAAACGGGGATCATGGCTTAGTCCTTCAGGGGTACGTTGAGTTGCGTGCGCCAGTCAGCCGGGTCGGCGCTATCGTCCGGATTGACGGCATAGATTTCCCAGAAATCACCAGCGGTGTTCAGGTTCTGCTCCTTGACCCAACCCATGAACTCGCCCCAACCCGCGCCCAGACGGTCATAATTGCCATGGCAGGTGGTGCGCACGACGCGGGTCGAGCGGATTTCGCCGGGTTGGACCCGGCCTTGCGACGCGACGTCCTTATCGACCGGCAGGCAGATTTCGAAATCGAAGGTTTCGTCCGGCACCTTAAAATGGTGGGTGAACCACGCACCGGCCGGCGTGATGCCCTGATCGGCCAGCACCTTGCGCAGTTCAGTCAGACCTTCGCCCATATGTTTGCGGATTTCGCTGCTGGGCACAGTGAGGCGGATCATCGCCGTCTTCTGCGCTGGCAGGAGAACGGTCTCGGGAGTGTCGATCATGATTTTTTCTCTGCGATTAAAGGGTTTTGACGGTTTCAGTCAGTACTTCGGCCAGTCTGTCGTAAGTTTCGGCGGCGCCGTGCTCCATGCCCGAGGCGATGACGGCGTCGCGCGTTTCCTTGTTGGGCGAGAGAACCGTGGCGGTGAGCGTCGTCTTGCCGTCGGCCTCGATAAGCACGGTCGTGACCACGGCGTCGCCCGGAAAGTCGTCGAAACGCTCGATATGTACGGTTCGATCGGGCGGTGACAGTTCGACATATTCGCCGCTCATGCCCATGGTCCGGCCTTCCGGTCCGGTGAGGATGAACCGCCATTTGCCGCCAACGCGCACATCCATTTCGCAGGTTGTGAGGTTCCAGCCGCGCGGGCCAAACCAGCGTTTCATCAGCTCCGGCTTGGTGAAGGCGTCGTAGACGAGGGCGCGCGGCGCATTAAACACACGCGTCAGACACACTTCGCGGTCGGACGGCAGGGTGACTTTTAGCAAGCCGGTATTCCGCATGGGTTTGCTCCGGGTTTCAGTTGATGGGATCGTCGGATTTCGGACCGGCCTGCAGTTCCGCCAGCAGCGCATCGAGGCGCTGGTAACTGCTTTCCAGGGCGCGGCAGTAGTCCTCCAGCCACGACGTGGCGGCTTTGAGCGGTGCGGCTTCGGCGCGCACCGGCCGGCGCTGACCGGACTTCGACCGCGACACCAGGCCGGCGTTTTCCAGGACCTTGAGGTGCTTGGAAATGGCCGGCTGGCTCATGGCGAATGGCGCGGCCAGTTCCATGACCGAAGCCTCGCCTTCGGTCAGCCGGGCCAGGATGGCCCGGCGAGTCGGGTCGGCCAGGGCAATAAAGGTGGCGTCAAGTTCAGTGGGTGTCATATCATAACTCATAAGTTATATAACTTTAAGGTTATGTATTCCGATGCAAAGCCGCCGTCAAGCGGAAAATCGCGGCCAGTCTGTGGCCGCAACGGCCCATTACCCGGGCAAATTCCCGGGGCTCTTGAAAAGCTGTGCGTAAGTTGTCAAGTTGCAGGGTACGGGGCGGACGCACTCATCTAAGGTTAAGACTTTGCGCCTTAGATGCGCCCGACGTCCCAATTCGACTCAACGCCAAAAGGATTCGTGAATGCGCGACCCCATCGACAATCTGACCATGAACCTGGTGCCCATGGTCGTGGAGCAATCCAGCCGCGGCGAGCGCGCCTACGACATCTTCTCGCGCATGCTGAAGGAGCGGATCATCTTCCTCACCGGTCCGTTCGAGGACGGCATGGCAACGCTGATCTGCGCCCAGCTGCTGTTCCTGGAATCGGAAAACCCGAAGAAGGAAATCGCCATGTACATCAACAGCCCCGGCGGCCAGGTGACCTCGGCGCTGGCGATCTACGATACCATGCAATACATCAAGTCGCCGGTGTCGACGGTGTGCATGGGTATGGCCGCTTCGGCCGGTTCGCTGATCTTGCAGGCCGGTGAGAAGGGCCAGCGCATCAGCTTGCCCAATTCCAAGATCATGGTGCACCAGCCTTCGGGCGGCGCACGCGGCATGGCGACCGATATGGAAATCCAGCTCGAGGACATGCTCAAGACCAAGCGCCTGCTCAACGAAATCTATGTCAAGCACACCGGCCAGACCTATGAAACGATCGAGCGCACGCTCGACCGCGATAAATACATGACGGCCGCGGAAGCCAAAGCGTTCGGTCTGATCGACCATGTCTATGAGAAGCGCGCGGACGGGGAAACGTCGGCCGCCTAAGCACTTAACGAATGGGATGTGGGGTCCGTGACCCCACGTCTTCTTAATAATCCAATAAAAAAGCCCTCGCCCTTTAAGGGGCGGGGCTTTTTTATTGGACAAGGAAAGGGTGGGGTCACGGACCCCACACCCCATAAGTCAAGGCTTATACCCGCGCCGACATCGGCACGAAATCCCGCTGCGTCGCGCCGGTGTAAAGCTGACGCGGACGGCCGATCTTTTGCGAAGGATCCTCGATCATTTCCTTCCACTGGGCGATCCAGCCCACGGTACGCGCCAGGGCGAACAGCACGGTGAACATGGTGGTCGGGAAGCCCATCGCCGACAAAGTGATACCTGAATAGAAGTCGACGTTCGGGAACAGCTTGCGCTCGATGAAGAACTCGTCGTTCAGGGCAATGCGTTCGAGCTCCTTGGCGACCTGGAACAACGGATCGTTCTGGTCACCAACAGCGGCAAGCACTTCGTCGGCCGACTGCTTCATCACCGTGGCGCGCGGATCATAGTTCTTGTATACGCGGTGGCCGAAGCCCATCAGACGATACTTGCGGTCCTTGACGCCGGCGACATAGGCCGGGATGTTCTCCGGCTTGCCGATTTCCTTGAGCATGTTGAGCGCCTCTTCGTTGGCGCCGCCATGCGACGGACCCCACAAACAGGCGATGCCGGCGGCGATACAGGCGAACGGATTGGCGCCCGACGACCCTGCCAGACGCACTGTCGAAGTCGAAGCGTTCTGTTCGTGGTCGGCGTGCAGGATAAAGATGCGGTCCATGGCCTTGGCCAGGATCGGATTTACAACGTAATCCTCGGCCGGCACGGCGAAGCACATGCGCAGGAAGTTTTCCGAATAGCTGAGGTTGTTGCGCGGATGCACGAACGGCTGGCCGATGCTGCACTTGAAAGCGCGCGCCGCGATGGTCGGCATCTTGGCGATCAGGCGATGCGCAGAAATCTCACGCTGCTTCAGGTCCTGGATGTCCAGGCTATCGTGATAGAAGGCCGACAGGGCGCCGACCGCGCCGGTCAGTACGGCCATCGGGTGGGCGTCGCGGCGGAAACCGTCGAAGAAGCGATCGAACTGCGCATGCAACATGGTGTGATGCGTGATGTTCTTTTCGAACTCCTCGAACTCGGCCGCCTTTGGTAACTCGCCGTGCAGCAGCAGGTAACAGACTTCCAGGAAGCTCGACTTTTCCGCCAATTGGCCGATCGGATAGCCGCGGTGCAGCAACACGCCGGCATCGCCGTCGATATAGGTGATCTTGCTTTCGCAGGACGCCGTCGAAGTGAAGCCCGGATCATAGGTGAAGGCATCGGTTTCCGCATATAGCTTGCGGATGTCGATGACGTCCGGGCCGAGGGTGCCCTTTTGCACAGGCAACTCGACGGTCTTGTCGCCGAGGCTGATCTTGGCAGGAGTAGTCTGGGTCATGAACGCTCACCCTTCTCTGTTATGTGCGCCGCAATGTAAATTGCGTTGCACCTGCTATATTAAGTCGCGGGCGAAATGAAAAGAGCCGCGTTGAGCCGGTCAAGGCTTTCCGCCTTTCCCAAAGCGGCAAGCAGCCTCGAAATGTCCGGCGCCGGGTGGCCGTAAGACAGGATTCCGCGCAGCACCGGACCAATCTTTCCGAAGCCAATCCCTTCATTTTCAACGAATTTTTTCAGATTTTCGTCAATGACACCGGTTGACCAGTCGCTCCATTGCAACACATTTTCGTGAAATCTTGTAACGCGCGCCCGTGTCTCCTCGGTCAGCAGGTTTTTCGTCTTTTCGTCGAGTTCGTGCGGCCCCTTCGCAAGGGCAAATTGCACCGCACCGGCCAGTTCGACCAGGGTCTGGGCCCGTTCCTTCACCAGCGGCACGGTGCGGTCGAGAATCACCCGCGTTTCCGGCGTGTCGGCGCCACGTTGGCCTTGGTGGTGCAATGTCTTGACCAGCAGGTCGACCAGGCGCGTTTCATCACAGGCACGGATCCAGTGCGCGTTGACTGACCCGAGCTTGGCAAAGTCTAATCGGGCGGCGGCTTTGTTGATACCACTGATGTCGAACCATTCGATGGCCTGTTTGTCACTGAATATTTCATCGTCACCGTGCGACCAGCCCAACCGCGCCAGGTAATTGCGCATGGCCTCGGGCAGGTAGCCCAGGTCCTGGTATTCACCGACCGCCTGGGCGCCGTGGCGCTTGCTCAGCTTCTTGCCGTCATCGCCGTTGATCAGCGGGATGTGCGCGAATATCGGCACGTCCCAGCCGAGTGCCTGATAGATCAGGCTCTGACGAGCGGCGTTGTTGAGGTGGTCGTCGCCGCGGATCACGTGCGTGACGCCCATGTCGTGGTCATCGACCACCACGGCCAGGTTATAGGTCGGCGTCCCGTCTGACCGCAGCAGTACCAAATCATCCAGGTCCTTGGTGTTGAAACGCACGTCGCCCTGGACAGCGTCATGGATGACCAGCGACTCATCGAGTGGTCCCTTGAAGCGCACCACATGCGGCTGTTCCATTTGCGCGGACGTCGGCGTTTTGTCGCGCCAAGTCGAGCGCAGGGCATGATTGGCGGCCCGGGCTTCTTCACGTGCGGCTTCGGTTTCTTCCGCCGTCATGAAACAGGCATAGGCGCGGCCATTCGCCAGCAGCGCCTCGACAGCCTTCTTGTGATGCTTTTCGCGGGTGTGCTGGAAGACGACATCGCCATCTTCCCGGAGGCCCAGCCATTCCAGCCCTTCGAAAATGGCATCTACCGCCGCCTTGGTTGAGCGTTCGCGGTCGGTATCCTCGATGCGCAGCCGAAACTGACCGCCGGTGTGCCGGGCGTAAAGCCAGTTGAATAAAGCGGTCCGGGCGCCACCGATATGCAGAAAACCAGTGGGTGAAGGGGCGAAGCGGGTGACAACTTGCGGTTTTGGAGCGGTCATGGTCAGGTGGCCATTATTTAGGGCAGGGCGATTAAAGGACGGATTTTCCGGCTCTTATAACCGTCTTTGCCGCCAACCAAAGCGCTTTCACGGGCCGTAGGGGTGATTTTCAAGCCGGACATATGGAAACAGGCAGGGATTGATGTCGTCGCGGCGCAGGCCGGGCGCTTGTTCCTATGGCTGCCGGTTGCTCTGGGCGGTGGCGTAGCGACCTATTTGTTACTGCCCTTCGAACCGGGTTGGCGGTGGATCGTGCCGCCGTTTGTGGTTTTATTGGCCATCGCCTTGTTGGTGCGACGCTTCAACAGCAATGCCTATCTCGCTAGTCTGATTGCGCTTTTGCTTATGGCAAGCGCCGGCATGCTGATCGGAAAATGGCGTGCCGAGGCCGTTAAGGCCCCGGTTTTGGCCGAATCTCAGCAAGTCTACGGCCTACGTGCCTTTGTTATCGACAATCTCTCGACCTCGACCGACGCGCCGCGCCTGCTGCTGGCACCTATTGAAATGCCTGGGATTCCCGCCGGCCGAACGCCTTTGCGCCTGCGCGTCACCTTGCGGCCGGGTGCCATTGAAGCCGCCAACATCAAACCCGGCGACGCCATTTCCACTTTTGCTCTGGTCGACCCGCCACCGGGTCCATTACTGCCCGGCGGGTATGACTTCGCCCGCGGCGCCTATTTCCAAGGCATCGGCGGAGTCGGCTTTATTCCAGGCGCGCCGCATAAAATTGTTGCTACGCCAAGGGGATGGCGGTTAGTCTTCATTCTATGGCTTAACCGGCTGCGCTGGGACTTGACCGAAACCATTGTCCGGTCGGTTGCCCCAGCATTCAAGGATGGCGGTGCTCTGGGCGGTTTCGCAGCCGCGCTCGTGACCGGGGAACAGGCTTTTGTGCCGCAGTCCCTTATCCAGGACATGCGCGATTCGGGCTTGGCGCACATCCTGTCGATTTCAGGTGTGCACATGGCAATTGTTGGTGGCTTTGTCTTCTTCACCCTGCGCGCCGTCATGGCACTCATTCCCTGGCTGGCCTTGCGTGCGTCGATCAAGAAGATTGCCGCGGCCTTGAGTATCATTGCCGTGTTTATCTACCTGGCGATTTCGGGTGTGCCAGCGCCGGCTGTCCGTGCGGCCGTCGTGGCTTGCGTCGCCTTCACGGCCATCCTGTTCGACCGGCAGGCCATAAGTCTCCGGGCTCTGGCGATCGCAGCGCTCATCGTCATCCTGCTGACGCCTGAAGCGGTTATTCAGCCCGGTTTTCAAATGTCGTTCTGTGCCACGGCTGCCCTACTGGCCTTCGCCGAAGCCGAAAAGGCTCCCATTCGCGAAATCCAGGTTCCCGCCTGGGTCAAGGCTTTCCAAGCCGCCGTGCGCGGCCTTTGGCTGTCCCTTCTGGCCTCGATCACGGCGACCGCCGCGACCACACCTTTTGCTATCGCCTATTTCAACCGCTTCTCGGTTTACGGTCTTTTGTCCAACTTGTTTGAGGCGCCGATTACAGCTTTCATCGTCATGCCCTGCCTGGCGGCGGGTTCAGTCTTTGCCGCAACGCCTTTGGGGCCTTTGGCGTTACGTTTCTCTGCCTGCGGCCTTTGGCTGATTGCCCGGATTGCCAACTGGACGGCCCATCTGCCCGGCGCCGTCATCCATTGGCCGAGTGCTCCGGATTACGTCCTCGGCATTTCCTTTGCCGGTATTATCTGGATTTGTCTGATCCGTGGTTGGCTCCGTTGGTTGGGCCTGATAGCCGCCCTGAGCATCCTTTACTGGCCACGTTTGCCGACACCGGATATCTGGGTCGACGCCCAGGGCGGCAACGCCGCCATCCGTACCGGCAATACGGTCTATGTCATGCGCGACGCCCGCACCTACGGGGCGGAACAATGGGCGCAACGTTTTGGCCTTACTCTGGAAGATCAATCCGCCCGCGATCGGGCTTACGACTGTACCCGTTTTGCCTGCACGCCCTGGCCGGACAGCAAACTTCGGGTCGGCTTCTGGTTCAGCAACAAGCCACCCTCAACCCTGGTCCTGACCACGCTTTGCCTGAACAGTGATTTGGTCATCGTTCGCAATAACATGGCCGATTGGCCGGCCGATTGCGCCGGCATTAATCACATCAGCGCTGGCGACTTTCGCCGCCTGGGCGCATTGGAACTTACCCGCGTCACCGTGAAAGGCCGGGGCGAGTGGCAGGTCAAAGCCGCCCAGCCTTTGCGTGGCAATCGCTACTGGTCCATTCCTTCCGGCGCTGAAGCCGACGGTCAATGATGCTTTTTAGTGATATTGGCGCATCAGGCCGACCAGCTTACCCTGCACAGCCACTTCTTCGGCGTTGTAGATGCGTGTCTTGTAAGCCGGGTTGGCAGCTTCGAGCGCAATTGACGCGCCTTTCTTGCGTAGCCGCTTCAAGGTCGCCGTGTCGCCGTCCACCAGAGCGACGACGATCTCTCCCGATTGGGCCGTATCCGTCTTACGGATCACAACGAAATCACCGTTTAGGATGCCGGCGTTGATCATCGAATCGCCTTCGATTTCAAGAATGTAGTGCTCTCCGGCGCCGAGCATCGATTCCGGCACGCGCAGGCGGTCGCGTTCCTGACCCATGGCCTCGATCGGCACACCGGCGGCAATTTTACCTAGTAGCGGCAGTTCGCGCGTATCGTCATTGGCCGAGCGCGCCGGTTCGGCGGGGCGCTTGCCTTCGACCACCTGCGGCACAAACGCCTGACGGCCGCGCGGCGGCGCCGAAGTAGTCGCCTGATCCGGCAGCTTGATCACCTCCAAGGCCCGTGCCCTATGGGCCAGGCGGCGGATAAAGCCGCGTTCCTCAAGGGCGGTGATCAGGCGGTGGATGCCCGATTTCGACGCCAGGTCGAGCGCTTCCTTCATTTCGTCGAACGAGGGCGACACGCCGCTCTCCTTGATGCGCTCGTGAATGAACATCAAGAGTTCGCGTTGTTTGGTCGTCAGCATCTGAACACCCTGTAGCTCTGTGGCCGGTCGGCAAGGGCGCCGCGCCGGGAACAAGTCATGAACTAATATGGATGTTCTGTAAGTGTTCTAGGTTTTTGTCAAGGCCTCAGCCCAACAAACGGCAAAAAAACGTCAGCTCCGGGCCAAAAGCACTTTCGTCGCTTCCGTCACATTGCCCTGCCGCATAAGGCTTTCGCCCACCAACATGGCGGTTGCGCCGGTCTCGGCCAGCCGGCGAACATCATAGACCGTGAAAATACCGCTTTCCGCCACCAGCAAATGGTCGGCGGAAACCATGCCGGCCAGGTCTTCGGTCGTTTTAAGATCGACACTGAAATCCCTGAGATTCCGATTGTTTATGCCGATAAGCTTGGAATTCAGTTTGAGCGCCCGTTCCATTTCCGGCGCATCATGTACTTCAACCAAGGCATCCATACCGTAGTGCTGAGCGCTGGCAATCAGGTCGGCGGCCAAGGCATCATCAATCATCGCCATGATGACGAGAATCGCGTCGGCGCCGATGGCCCTTGATTCGGCCACTTGCCACGTATCGACCAGGAATTCCTTGCGGATACAGGGCAGGGACACCGCCGAACGGGCCGCCTGGAAATGGCTTTCATGGCCCATGAAGCTCGGATTGTCGGTGAGAATCGACAGGCAGCTGGCCCCGCCCGCCTCATAGGCCTCGGCAAGAAAGGGCGGATCGAAATCCTCGCGAATCAGTCCCTTGGACGGACTGGCCTTCTTGATCTCGGCAATCAGCGACAGGCCGTTTTCCGGCTTGTCATGTGCCAATGCCCTGGCAAATCCGCGCGTCGGACCGGCAGCGGCAATTTCCAGTTCGAGATCGGCCAAGGCTTTGGCCTGGCGCCGCTGCGCCACGTCCTCGCGCTTATAGGTCGCGATCTTTTCCAGTATGTCCGACATGACGGCCTCCGGGGGAGCAGGGTCGTTGCAGCCCTTATTTAGCAGGGCAGGGCAGGATTGGCGATTCGTTTAGGCGGTAGCTGCCTTGAGCTTATCTAGCGCCGCTTTGGCACGGCCATCGTCGATCACCGCTGCGGCCAGGTCGATCCCCTCGCGCAGGGTTTCCACCTTTTCCGCAACCAGAAAAGCGGCCGCGGCGTTAAGCAGGACGATGTCGCGATAGGCACTCTTTTCGCCGTCGAGCAGAGCCTGCAAAGCTTTGGCGTTAAACGCCGGATCACCACCGGTGATGTCGGCCAGGGCCGCGCGTGGTAAGCCAACGGCTTCCGGCGTGATACGGAACAAACGGACGTGGCCGTCGCTCCATTCGGCGATTTCGGTTTCGCCCGTCGTCGTCAATTCGTCGAGGCCGGAGCCGTGCACGGACCAGGCCTTGGTCGCGCCTAGAGCGCCCAGGGCTTGGGCGATCGGTTCGACAAAGCGCGGCGAGGGGACGCCGACCACCTGACGCTTTGCACCTGCCGGATTAGAAAGCGGTCCCAACAGATTGAAAATTGTACGGAAGCCAAGCTGCGCCCGAATAGGCGACACGTGCCGCATGGCGCCATGGTGGGCTGGGGCGAACAGGAAGCAGATACCAGATTCATCCAGCGCCTTCCGCTGTTGTTCCAGCGTCGCTTCGATATTGACGCCCAACGCCGCCAGCACATCGGCTGTGCCAGACTTCGACGTAATGGCGCGATTGCCATGCTTGGCGACCTTGCAACCGCCGCCTGCCGCCACAAACCCGACGGCCGTCGATATATTCAGCGTATGCAGGCCGTCGCCGCCGGTGCCGCAGACGTCGATCACGTCATAGGGCTGATCGAGGTGTAGGGCCGCCTGGCGCATGGCCTTGGCGCAGGCGGCGATTTCGCCGACCGTTTCGCCGCGCAAACGGATGGCGGTGACGGCCGCGGCAACTTGGGCTGGCGTTGGTTCGCCGCGCAGGCAGGCGGCGAAGAATTCCTCGGCATCGCCGTCGGACAAGGTGGCGCCGTCGGCGAGGCGGGCGAGCAGGGGCTTGAACGCATCAGACATACAGATTGTGGCTTTCGATACCCGACAATTCCAGGAAGTTGGCCAGCAATTGATGGCCACCCTCGGTGGCGATCGATTCGGGATGGAATTGCACGCCGTGGATCGGCCGCGTCTTGTGCTGCACGCCCATGATTTCGCCATCATCCGTCCAGGCGGTGACCTCCAGATCGGCAGGCAGGGTTTCCTTCTTGATGGCCAGCGAATGATAACGCGTCGCTATAAAAGGATTGGGCAACCCTTTGAAAATACCAGAATCGTTATGGTGGATCTGGCTGGTTTTGCCGTGCATCAAGGTCTTGGCACGGATGACGTCGCCGCCATAGGCCTGGCCGATCGACTGGTGGCCCAGGCAAACCCCCAGCACCGGCATATCCTCCGGAGCGGCGCGCAGCAGCGGCAGGCAGATACCAGCCTGGTCCGGCGCGCACGGTCCCGGCGACAGCAGGATAGCCTTTGGCGATAGCGCCAGCGCGTCCTGCACACTCAGGGCATCGTTGCGGTACACCTTGGTCTCGGCGCCCAGCTCGGCCAGATAGTGGACGAGGTTGTAGGTAAAACTGTCGTAATTATCGATGACCAGGATCATGAAACGCCCCGCAATCCGCCGGGAATGGCGGCAACTGCAAAAATTCACCCTTATGTAAGCAAATGGTCAACCTTTTCCAAGCATGAAGATGGTTAACACCCTAAGCTGACTCGCGAAGCCCTTTGATTCGGTGATGGAATTTGATGCGACTGGCCGCCAACGACGACAAATTGAGCGAAGACATCCGCATTCTGGAGGTTCGCGACGACCGCCTGGAGCGCGCGCGCAAGCTGCTGCGTGTGTCCCGCAAAGCCGCGCCGCCCAATACCGGACCGTTGCTGGCTTCGGCATGCCTGGCGGCGGCGGCCCTGCTGCTGGTTAGCCTCGTAGTCGGTGGCCCCATGGGCCATGCAGGCGCGACTGCCGCGCCGACTTCGGGCAGTGATACGGCCCCGTCGGCCCATGCCATGCGCGAAGCGGCGCCATCCACCACACCGCATGCCGATTTCGAATTGTCGGCCAATCCAGGCAACACCGCGCCGGCCGAAGCCACGCCGCCGGTGCGCGACGCCGTGCTGATCGGCACCGAGGGTGAAGCCCGCTAATTCTTGTGGTAGACGTAATGCCAGGCGTCCTGCGCCGCCCGGATCAGGGCGCCGGCCTTGTAGCAGGTCTCGTCATATTCCGCCTTCGGCACGCTGTCGGCCACCACGCCGGCGCCGGCCTGGACGTAGATGTTGCGGTCCTTGAACAGGGCGGTGCGCAGGACGATGCAGATATCGACCGCGCCGTTGCTTGAAATATAGCCGACGCCGCCGGCATAGCCGACGCCGCGCTTGACGGTTTCCAACTCGTCGATGATCTCCATGGCCCGCACCTTGGGCGCGCCCGACAGGGGACCCGCTGGCAGTGCGGCTAACAACGCGTCGACCGGATCGAGATCATCCGGCGCATCGCCTTCGACGTTCGAGACAATGTGCATGACGTGGCTATAGCGTTCGATGCTGAACTTCTCGGTGACCTTGACCGTCGCCGGCTTGGCGACGCGGCCGACATCGTTACGGCCCAGATCGAGCAGCATCAGGTGCTCCGAAAGCTCCTTCGGGTCGGCCAGCAGTTCGGCCTCCAAAGCCTTGTCCTGTTCCGGCGTCTTGCCGCGTGGTCGCGTGCCGGCGATCGGCCGGATGGTCAGCTTGCCGTCACGCACCCGCACCAGGATTTCCGGGCTCGAACCGGCCAGCTGGAAATCACCGAAATCGAGATAGAACAGGTAAGGCGACGGATTATGCCGCCGCAGGCTGCGATAGAAGGCGAACGGATCGAGCGGGAAGGGCGCCTCGAAGCGATGGCTGAGCACCACCTGAAAGATATCGCCCGCCGCAATATATTCCTTGGCCTGATCGACCAGCCCGCCGAATTCGACGGAAGAAACCGGCGAGCTCAACGGCGTTTGGGTATATTCACGCGGCACCGGCTGCGCCGCCAACGGCACGCGCAGGTCTTCTTCGACCGCGTCAAGGCGCGCCAGGGCGGCGC
>CAYULN010000358.1:0-11648 GCA_964445605.1 uncultured Caulobacteraceae bacterium
CGCAACTTCGACTTTGGATTGTAAGATAATGCCTGGCAGAGGGCTTGACTGCGTGTCGCGCATATGCGACATATGTCGCGCAATGGCAAAAAGGGGGCCACGACTTGAAACGCATCGTACATCCTGCGCACTTGGTTTGCGCGCTAATTGCGGGCGCGGCGCAACCGGCACTGGCGGAGGATGTCAAGCCGGCGCCGCAGCCCGAAGCCCAGCCGGCTTCTCAACCGACGTCCCAACCGACACCGACGTCCCAACCGACACCAAAGAGCGCGGATGCGCCTGCCGAAGTCACAATCACTGGCAAGCGCAACGAAGTGACCAACCGCATCGATCGGCGGGTCTATGACATCAAGAACGACCCCGAAGCCCAGACCGGCATGGCTACAGACATCCTGGCCAAGCTGCCGTCGGTGCAGGTCAGCCCGGGCGGCAAGGTTTCCCTGCGCGGCGACCCCGGCGTTACCGTACTGATCGATGGCACGTACCCTGCTGGCGGCGCCACTGCAATTCAGAACCTGGCGGCGGCCGATATCGACCGCATCGAGGTCATGACCAAACCGCCGGCACAATATGCGCCGGATGGTACGTCGGGCATCATAAACATCATCACCAAGCGGCGCCATCCCACAGGAATTAGCGGCAATATCAATAACCGGCTCAGCACCCAGGGGCAGGAAGTGTTCGGCGCTTCCGCGGTCATCACCAAGGGGCCATGGTCGATCGACAGCCGGTTCGGTTATATCCACACGCCGTCGGCCAGTAGCAGTTCGTCGACGCAGACCTTGCCATATGTGTCGTCAAGCCATTACCGCAACCGCAGCACCTACGATAACTTCAACCTGCCCATTACCTTCGCCTATAAGCTGTCCGATATCGATACCCTGAGCCTGCAGACCCAGGATTATATGCGCCGGACCAAGTCCATTGCGGCCGGCTACTATCATTCGGCGGCCTTGAGCTACGACAGTACCGATGGCGCCTCGGCCGTCTGGCGCGTCAACAGCTTGGACCTGATTTACGACCGCAACAACGATAAGACCGCCTCGCATTTCACGCTCGACGCCGGGCATAGCGAATTTGGCAGCAACATGAGTTCCGACACGCGGGAAATCTATACGGGCGGGACCTCGGCGATCTATGGCAGCCGAACGCGCACGACGCAGATAAATGACGATATCAAAGGCGATTTCGAACGCCGGTTTGATGCCGGCAGGTTGGTGACGGCGGGCTTCGAGTGGGCAAGCAATGGCGAGCGGCTAGACCGGGGCTACTACGACCACGGCACCGTCGCCGGACCGAACGCGGACGGATTTCACCGTCTGTTCGCCGGACAGCAGACGATCTCGAGCGTCTATACCACCTTCCAGACGCCGCTGGGCAAATGGACGATCCTGCCCGGCCTGCGTGCCGAATGGGAACGGCACACGGCGCATTCTGGCGGACTGTCAGCCAGTGGCGGCACCACCAAGCTTTATCCGTCGCTGCATTTGAGTCACGATCTCGGCAAGCAGACGAAGCTGAAACTAAGCTATAGCCGCCGTGTCCTGCGGCCGTATATCGAAAGCTACGATCCCGGCATTACCTTCGTTGGCCGAACTGACATTGGCGTCGGCAATCCGGCGCTCAAGCCAACCGACATTGATTCCTACGAAGCCGAATACGACTACGTCAAAGGTCCGGCCAGCTATTCGGCGGCGGTATATTACCGGCTGACGACCAATCTACAGACGTCACAAAGCACGGTTCGCAGTGACGGCGTCATCGTCTATCAGCCGGTCAATGCCGGCCGAAGTCATTCCGGCGGCGCCGAGCTGACTTTCAAGGCGCCCCTATCGAAGCACTGGAAATATTCTTTGAGCACCAATCTTTACGAGCAGGAAACGCCGCTATTTTCTGGCGGATCGCGCAACGATTTCGCCTACAACGTCAATGGTCAGTTCGAATATGACGCACCGGCGAAAAACGGCAAGGGCACCGACCAGCTCCAAGCCGTATTCAATATAAATAGCCGGCAATATTCGCCGCAAGGCTATTCCTCCGGAGGGGGCTCACTTACCGCGATCTGGCAGCATCCATTGACCGCCAAGGTGTCGTTGGTGGTGACCGCGGCCAACCTGATCCAGACGCCGAACCGGGTTTTCGTCAACAACACCCAGGGCATACAATCGCGGCAGGTCCAACATCAGGACGGACAGTCCTTGCTCGTGGCCCTGGCTTACAAATTCGGCGGCGCCAAGAAATAGAGTTTTGGTTTGTCCTCAAAATGCATGCGTATCAGTTAGACACTTTTGGGTACGACGCTTAGCTCGCGCCGACCGCCGTCAGCAGGCTGGCGACGTGGGTGGAGGCATCGGGGTCGTCGTGCACGAAGGCGATCTTGCCGTCCTTACCGACAACGTAGGAGATACGGCTGGCCATCGGCTTGTCGGGAATCTTGGCGTCATAGGATGTAGCCACCGTGGTGTCAGTATCGGCAGCGACCGGGAACTGGCCGGCGCAGTCCTTCTTGGAGAAGTCTTTCAACACGTCAATGGTGTCGGCCGAAACGCCGATTACGGTGACATGCTTCGACTTGAACTTCGGCATGGCCAGCGAGAATTCGTGGGCCTCGAGCGAGCAGCCCTTGGTGAAGGCCTTAGGGTAGAAATAGACGACCACAGGGCCGTTCTTGAGGGCGGCTTTCAGATTGAAGGCCTTGACGTTGCCGTCGGTGGCGGCTTGAAGCTTGAAGGTGGGGGCCTGGTCGCCGACCTTAAGCGCCGCGTAGGATGGACTGGCCAGGATGAGCGCTAAGGCAGGGACGGCGAGGGCGGCGATCTTCATGACGGTATCTCCTGAGCTTTCCCGGCTCGCCGCGGAAGATAGGCCGGTTGCGGCGCTCGGACAAGCTGATTTGCATCCGGTACAGGCACATTTGAAGCGGCTTGCCCTCCATTCCGGTTTGGCCTAGGAAGGCCCGCTTTTCAATTGCTTCGGGAGATTTCCGCATGACCATGGCTTTCGTCTTTCCCGGCCAGGGCTCGCAAAGCGTCGGCATGGGCGCGGAGTTATACGACAACTTCCCGAAGGCGCGCGATGTCTACCATGAAATCGACGATGCGCTGAACCAGAAACTGTTCCGGCTTATGCGCGAAGGGCCGGAGGACCAACTGACCCTGACCGAGAATGCGCAGCCGGCCATCATGGCGGTGTCGCTGGCGGTGGCGCGGGTGTTGGAAGGCCATTTCGGTATTCCGTGTTCGAAGGCGAAATACGTGGCCGGGCATAGCTTGGGCGAATATTCGGCGCATGCGGCGGCGGGAACGTTCAGCCTGGCCGACACGGCGCGGTTGCTGAAGCTGCGCGGCCAGGCCATGCAGCGCGCCACGCCGGTTGGTGTCGGCGCCATGGCGGCCTTGATCGGCAAAGCGGACCTGGAACTGGCGGAAGCGGCCTGCGAAGCCGGATCGGCGGCGGGCGTCGTCGTGGTCGCCAATGACAACAATGCCGGCCAGGTGGTCATCTCCGGGATGAAACAGGCGGTGGAGCTGGCGGCCGAAAAAGCCAAGGAACTCGGGGCCAAGGCGATGCTGCTTAATGTATCGGCTCCGTTCCATTCGCCGCTGATGGAACCGGCGGCCGAGGAGATGCGCCAAGCTTTGGCTAAGGCGACAATCAATACGCCGGTGGCGACCCTGGTGGCCAATGTCACTGCCCGTCCGGCCGACAAAGCGCAATTCGCCGACCTGCTGGTCCAGCAGGTGACCGGCCGGGTGCGCTGGCGTGAAAGCGTTATGTGGCTGGCCGGTGAAGGCGGGGTGACTACCTTCGCCGAACTGGGCGCGGGCAAGGTGCTGACGGGTATGTCGAAACGCATGGCGCCGGACGCCAATTCGGCGGCGCTCAACGGCGCGGCCGATTTCGAGGCGTTTGCGGAGAGCCTCAAGGCTTGATCCGGAGGGCGACTTACCGTAAGGCGCCACGCAATTAATCATAGATGAGAGAGCCCATGTTTGAACTGACCGGCAAGACTGCCCTGGTGACCGGCGCCACCGGCGGACTCGGCGCCGAAATCGCCCGTGCCCTGCACGCCCAAGGCGCCAAGGTCGTGCTGTCCGGCACGCGGGAAAACGTGCTAGCCGATCTTGCCAAGGAACTCGGTGACAATGCGTTCGTCGCTTCGGCCAACCTGTCGGACGCCGCTTCGGTCGACGGCCTGGTCGCCAGGGCCGAGGAAGTGGCCGGCGCCGGGCTCGACGTCCTGGTCGCCAATGCCGGCATCACCCGCGACGGCCTAATCCTGCGCATGAAGGACGATGACTGGGACACGGTCATCAAGGTCAACCTGGAAGCCTATTTCCGCCTGGCGCGCGCCGCGACCAAAGGCATGATGAAGCGCCGCTTCGGCCGTATCATCGGCATCACCAGCGTCGTCGGCGTCACCGGCAATCCGGGCCAGACCAACTACGCGGCCTCAAAGGCGGGCATGATCGGCTTCTCCAAGGCCCTGGCCCAGGAAGTCGCGTCGCGTAGCATTACGGTCAACTGCATCGCGCCGGGCTTCATCGCCTCGCCAATGACCGACGAACTGAACGAGGCCCAGCGCGCCACCATCCTTGGCCGCATTCCGGTCGGCGATCTCGGCAAGGGAACGGACATCGCTGCTGCTGCCGTTTATTTGTCCAGCAATGAGGCTGGGTACATGACTGGACAGACCTTGCACATCAATGGCGGGATGGCCATGATATGAATTAGCCAATCGGTTGCGCCTGCGAAGGCGCGGCGGATTGCGGCGCGAAAATGGCTTGAAACGCAACGGATGTGTGAATACAAGTCAAATCCGGATTCTGAATAACCCCGGCTGGACTTTCCCGGCCCGACCAGGGATCTGAAAGTCTAAACCTCTGAAGGGACTATAAATGTCTGAAGTTCTTGAACGTGTTCGCAAGATTGTGATCGATCACCTGGACGCCGATCCGGATAAGGTCACGGAAAAGGCGAGCTTTATCGACGACCTGGAAGCCGACAGCCTCGATATCGTCGAGCTGGTCATGGCGTTCGAAGAGGAATTCGATATCGAAATCCCGGATGACTCGGCCGAGCACATCCTGACGGTCGGCGATGCCGTCAACTACATCCAGGAAAAGCTGGCGGCTTAAAGCGCTGCTTTGCGTTTGATCCGGAGCGCGGTTCCCAGGCCCTTGGTTTTTGCAGGGGTTTGGCCGCGCTTCGTTGTATTCGGCGTGTGGTGACTGGCCAGACGCGTCAAGATTTGAGATAAGTGCGATTCACGGCGTTATAAAATCACCGGGGATCGCCGGCAGGGGTGAGAAGTCGTCTATGAGTCGTCGCGTTGTCATTACCGGTCTTGGCTTGATTACACCGCTCGGCGCCGGTGTCGATATCAGCTGGAAACGGCTGCTCAATGGCGAGTCCGGTGCAGGCAAGATCACGGCGTTTGATACGACGGACTATGCCTGCCAGGTCGCTTGTGAAGTGCCGACCGTCGAAGGGCGCGGTGGCGGCGGTTCGGATGTCGAAGGTTCGTTCAATCCGTCGGCCGTGCTTTCCAACAAGGAACGCCGCAAGGTCGATGATTTCATCCTCTACGCCATCGCTGCTTCGGATGAAGCGCTGAACGACGCCAACTGGCATCCAGAAAGCGAAGACGACAAGGTTCGCACCGGCGTGATGATCGGTTCCGGCATCGGCGGCCTGGGCATTATCGCCGACACGGCCCTGGAGCTGCGCGACAAGGGCCCGAAGCGGATTTCGCCGTTCTTCATTCCGTCGTCGCTGATCAACCTGGCTTCGGGCCAGGTGTCGATCCGCCACGGCCTCAAGGGGCCGAACCACGCGGTGGTGACAGCCTGCGCCACCGGCGCCCACGCGATTGGAGATGCAGCCCGGCTGATCGTTCACGGCGACGCCGACGTCATGGTGGCTGGCGGGGCGGAATCGGCCATCGTGCCGATCGGTATTGCCGGCTTCATTGCCTGCCGGGCCTTGTGCACCTCGTTCAACGAAGAACCGACCAAGGCATCCCGTCCCTACGACAAGGACCGGGACGGTTTCGTTATGGGCGAAGGCGCGGGCATCGTTGTCCTGGAGGAGTATGAGCACGCCAAGAAGCGCGGCGCCAAGATCTATGCCGAAGTGCTCGGCTACGCTCTGTCCGGCGATGCCTATCACATCACGGCGCCTTCGGAAGATGGCGACGGCGGTTACCGCGCCATGGTGGCGGCGGCCAAGGATGCGGGTGTCGATCCG
Organism: uncultured Caulobacteraceae bacterium; assembly: GCA_964445605.1. Classification (GTDB taxonomy): domain Bacteria; phylum Pseudomonadota; class Alphaproteobacteria; order Caulobacterales; family Caulobacteraceae; genus Asticcacaulis. Next base: position 6,250 of record CAYULN010000358.1, read on the forward strand.
AGCGAGATCGACTATGTCAACGCCCACGGCACCTCGACCATGGCCGACGGTATCGAACTGAAGGCGATTGAGAAATTCCTCGGTGAAAAAGCCAAGACCGGCACCGTATCCTCGACCAAGTCGGCCATCGGGCACCTGCTCGGCGGGGCCGGGGCGGTCGAGGCGATCTTCTGCACCCTGGCCATCCGCGACCAGGTGGCGCCGCCGACCATCAATCTTGACAATCCGGATGTCGATACGCCGATCGACCTGGTGCCGTACAAGGCCAAGAAGATGAAGATCGACAAGGTGATGTCGAATTCCTTCGGCTTCGGCGGCACCAACGCAGCCCTTATCCTGGGGAAGGTGACATCGTGAACCAGGCCCCTCAGCCGCCTCGATCCAATCTCATGGCGCGGCTGAGAGGGCCGTTGTCCGCCCTGATGGCCGGGATCGCCCTCCTGATCATCGCCAGCGGCCTCTACCTCTACACGCAGGTTTTCACCAGCGGTCCGAAGACCGAGACCGACGTGACCTTCACGCGCGGCATGACCGTCAAAGCCATGGGACGCGAATTGCAACGGCAGCACGTCGTCGGTTCGGCGACTCTGTTCCGCGTGCTGATCAAGCTGAGCGGGCATGGCGCGGCGATACGGGCGGGCACCTATGCTTTCCCGGCCAATGCCAATCTGCTGGCGGTGGTCAAGCAGATCGAGTCCGGCAAGGTCATCCGCGCCTTCGTCACCATCCCGGAAGGCAAAACCTCGGCCCAGGCGGTGCGCATCCTGATGGCGACACCGGACCTGGTCGGCGATGTCGACGTGCCGCCGGAAGGCTCGCTGCTGCCGGAAACCTACATGTATCAGCGTGGCGAGCAGCGCCAGGCGGTTCTGGACCGCATGCTCGAGGCCGGCCGCAAGACGCTCAACGACCTGTGGACGACGCGGGCGGCGGGCCTGCCGTTCAAGACCAAGGAAGAGGCGCTGATCCTGGCGTCGGTGGTGGAACGCGAAACCGGTCTTTCATCCGAACGGCCGCGCGTCGCCGCCGTCTTCGTCAATCGGCTGCGCAAGGGAATGCGGCTGGAATCCGATCCGACCGTGATTTACGGGGTTTCGCACGGCGAACCGCTGGGGCGGGGCTTGCTCAAGACCGAGCTCGAGACCCGAACGCCGTGGAACACCTATCTGATCGCCGGCTTGCCGGTGACGCCGATCGACAATCCGGGCCGGGCGTCGATCGCCGCCGTGCTCAACCCTGCGCCGACCGAGGACCTTTATTTCGTAGCCGATGGCACTGGCGGACATGCCTTCGCGGCGACCTATGAGGACCACTTGGCCAATGTGGCGCATTGGCGACAGATCGAGGGGCAGGTCAGCCAGTATACTAGCCAGCCGGACCCGCAGGTCATGGCGTCGATGAGCGCCTCGGCGGCTGTGGCCACGCCGGCTCAGCCCGTGGTGGTGGCCCGTCAGGTCAAGGCGGTCAAGCTCAAGGGCAAGCTATAAGGTTGCCCGAGTCGGTTTTCGTTCGTTTTTCCGGATAGCCTCGATGCCTCTTTCCAGCATGACCGGTTTCGCCCGTTGCGAAGGGGCTTTCGGCGACACCGCCTGGGTGCTTGAGGTCAAAAGCGTCAACGGCCGCAGCTTGGACATCAAGTACCGCTATCCGCAAGGATTCGAAGCGGCTGAACGGCTGGGACGCGACCTGGCCAAGGCCCGTTTTCAACGTGGCCAGATGAACCTGACACTCACTATCGCCAATGCGGCGGCGGCGACCGGCGTCAGCATCAATCACGACGTCCTGAACCTGTATCTCGACGAGGCGCAGAAGCTGTTGCAAGCCGGGCATGCGGTCATGCCGACGGTCGACGGCCTGTTGTCCCTGCGCGGCGTGATCGATGCTTCCGGTGACGAGCGGATCGAACTCGGCGAAGACGGCGAGGCGGCCTTGACCAGGGATTTAGCCGAGGTGTTCGACCGCCTGAAGGCGGCCCGTGACAGCGAGGGCCGGGCGCTGGAAGCCATTCTGAAAGGCCATCTGGCCGGTATGGCAGCGGCGGTGGACAAGGCGCGTACCCTGGCCGGACAGCAGGTCGAGCTGGTTCGCGATCGTTTCGTGCGCCGCCTGGCCGAACTGTCAGCCGATACTCAAACCTTCGAGGAGCGGATCGTCCAGGAGGCGGCGCTGCTGGCGACCAAGGCGGATGTGCGCGAGGAACTGGACCGGCTGGGTTCGCACCTGGAGCAGGCGCATACACTCGTCGACAAAGAACCGGCGCCGGGACGCAAGCTCGACTTCCTGTCGCAGGAATTCATGCGTGAAGCCAATACCCTGTGTTCGAAATCGGCCTTTATCGAATTGACGCAAACCGGCCTGGAGCTTAAGGCCATCATCGACCAGTTCCGCGAACAGGTCCAGAATGTGGAATAGGTGAACGAATGGCCGGGCCGACGACTGACAGATTGCGACGCGGACTAATGCTGATTGTCGCGGCCCCGTCGGGCGCCGGCAAGACCTCGCTGTGCCGTCGCCTGGTGGCCGATCACGCCGACCTGGATCTGTCGATCTCGGTGACGACGCGCAAGCCGCGGCCGGGCGAAAAGGACGGCCGCGAATACCACTTCATCGACGATGTTCATATGGACGAACTGATCGCGGAGAAGGCTTTCCTGGAATATGCCGCCGTGCATGACGCCCGCTATGGGTCGTTGCGGGAACCGGTCGAACGCGCCTTAAGCAGCGGCAAGAACGTGCTGTTCGACATCGACTGGCAGGGCGCGCAGCGCATCTCGGCCAAGGCGCCGTCGGACGTGGTGCGGGTATTCATCCTGCCACCGTCGATCAACGAATTGAATCGCCGCCTCAATGCCCGCGCTCAGGACGACGATGACGTCATCGCCCGCCGCATTGCGCGGGCCAAAAGCGAGATCTCGCATTGGGCGGAGTATGATTATGTCATTCTCAATGACGACTTCGACCGGTCCTATGCCGAACTGGTGCATATCTATCATGCCGAAATCTCTCGGCGGTCACGGGGACTTTGGATCTCGCCGTTTGTTGACGAGTTGATGGTCGAGAAGATTTAGCGCTTTTGCCGAGGGGGCATGATGCGAAACGCAATCCGGGTGGCCGGCCTTATGATGTTGGCGGCCCTGGCCCAACCTGCCGAGGCGCGTCGAGGTCATGCTGTAGCGACCGCGGCCAAGCCAGCGGAGATCTGGTACACCGAACAATTTGTTGTCCATTCCAAGGCCGCCGGCCGCGACTATCTTATTCAGGTCGCCAAGCCTTTTATTGACAAAGGGGCCAAGGCGCCGGCCATCTACGTGATGGACGGTAACCTGGCGTTCGGTGTGGCCGAGGGGATCATGGGCCCGGACGGCGCCGTCGGCTCAATGCAGGCGTCTTTCATTGTCGGTGTGGGCTATCCGGGCATATCCAAGGCGGACTGGTTGACGCGACGCAATGCTGATCTTTTGTTCGATCCGGTAACGTCAGATGGCGTCACGGCCGGTGGCGATGGGGCGAAGTTCGAGCGTTTCCTGACCGAGGAACTGCGGCCTTTGATCGAGAAGCGCTACGCTGCCGATCCGCACAAGGCGATTCTCGCAGGGCAATCGTTTGGCGGGCTGTTCGCCGCTCACGTCCTGCTCAACGACCCGAAGGCCTTCGACGGTTACGTAATAGGTTCACCGTCAGTGTGGGCGGAACCGGGGCTGCTGAAAAAGGCGGCGGCCTTCAGCGCGCCGGCGAAGATACCGGTGTTCATCGGTGTCGGCGCCGAGGAAGCGCATCAATGGGACGACGAATTTCATATGGTCTCGAACACCGAGGCGCTGGCAGCGAAGCTTTCGGATCATGCCGCCAATATCGACATGAAGCTCTGGATCGTGCCGGATGAGAACCACTTTACGGTGGCTGTGCCGTTTTATGAGCGCGGGTTCCGGTTTGTGCTGCCGGCAGCAGGTACAGAATAGCGGGTGTGGACCGCAACCCCGCAAATCTTTATTTGGGTGCCGACATCTTGGCGATCAGGCCGTCAATTGCCTGACGATAATCACTGTGCACCTTCGTCAATATGGCCGGCCACTGGTCTTCCGGCAGGAACACGGCCTGTCCGGATGACGCGTTGCCGAGCCCGGTGCTGATAGCTTCCATGCCGTGAAGACATATCCAGCGTTGATCATAATTGCGCGGGGTTGCATCGTCCCAGATCAGGACGCGGTTTGAAACGCGGGTCCATTCGGCCGCATCCGGCTGGTGATCCTTGAACAATGCCCCAAAGGTCATCATCAGCTCACTGGCACCGCTGACCGCCGAGGGATCGGTACAACGGCGACCATCGTACAACGCACGGATATAACCGGCTTGTGTCCAGAATAGCGCCTCCTCATAGTTGCCCTTGAGGGTGTACTCACGTGCAAGGGCGAACAGGATCACTGGTGATTGGCGGTCGGCCTTGGCGACCAGGTCGGCGACAGCGGCGTCGTGCTCCGGCCCGGCTGGCGTGGCCTGCAAGCGCGCCATGGCATCCTTGGTAGATTGCACATCGATCGTCGCATATTCGCCTTTCGGCGCAACGTAGATGTTCTGGCCGACGGTGCTGGATTGGGCTAGCGCCGGATCGCTAATTCCGCAGACGGAAAGCGCAGCGAATACCGCTGCCACGGCAGCGATGATTTTCGTTCGACAGGTCATGAAACCCCCCTCACTATTTGTTTAACAGCGCTGCCCATAGATGTTATAACATTGACGCCAGACGAAGGAAATCCGCCGGGGCGATGTTTTCCGCCCGGTCGGTGGGGTCAATTCCGGCCTTTACCAGCAAGTCCTCGCCACCCAGCGACTTCATCGACGAGCGCAGCATCTTGCGGCGTTGGCCGAACGCGGCAGCCGTCAAGCGCTCCAGATTGCGAACCACGGCATCCAGCGGGCGATCGGCTTTGGGTACCAGTTTGACTACGGCGCTGTCGACCCTGGGCGGCGGCGTGAAGGCGCGCGCCGGCAGGTCCATCAGCTTTTCACAGTCGCACAGGATCTGGGCCAGAACGCTCAGCCGGCCATAGTCATCATCGCCAACCGGAGCGACGATGCGCAGGGCCACCTCCAGCTGAAACATCAACACCATAGACGCCGGTTGCCACGGCCCGGTCAGCCATTTGACCAGCAACGGCGTTCCGACATTGTAAGGCAGATTGGAGACGATGTGAGACCGATTGCTGCTTGCAATTGATCCGTCGATTAAGTTGCTTTCCGAAAGTAATTTTTCCTCGTCGACCTTGAGGGCGTCGGCTTCGACGGCCTCGAACCGCTCGCCGTAAACCGGCTTCAATTCGGCGAGCAGTTCCAGAAATCGGGAATCCTTTTCAATTGCAAGTATCCGGCTTGCGTTTGTTTCCAGCAAGGCACGCGTCAGG
>CAYULN010000359.1:0-12161 GCA_964445605.1 uncultured Caulobacteraceae bacterium
GAGGCCGGCGCCGGCAAATACTACGATGAATTCCTGAAACGCATGACCGAGTTCATGGGCGTCATCTCCAATCCGGGCATTCTGACCGAGTGCGTCACCATCTCCAAGAGCATCATGATCAAGGAATATTATAAGGCGCTCATGGGATGCCGGAAGCTGATCGAATATGAAGACGAACGGTTGGGAAGGAAACCGGACTAAATGTCGCTTAAGGCCTATCAATCGACCGCGAGCCGCGCGGAAAATCCGCGCCAGACAGAGTATCGCCTGTTCGGTCAAGTCACCCGCGCGCTTATGGACGCGCAGACTCTCGACCGCTCGCACATTCGGGAGCGCATGGACGCGCTCGACTGGAACCGCCGCATGTGGTCGGTTCTGGCGTCGGACTGCTCCACGGACGGCAACCGCCTGCCCGACCAGGTGCGCGCCAACATCATTTCGCTGTCGATCTGGGTCAACAAGCATACCTCGCTGGTGATGCGCAACCAGGAAGAGATCGAGCCGCTGATCGAGATCAACCGCATCATCATGCAGGGGCTGGCGCCGCAGGGCCTGGCCAATGACGGCGAGGGCGAGCAGACATCGGCAACCGCCTGAACTCTGCTCGACGCCCGAATGCTTGCAAGGCCCGGATTTGGTTCCGGGCCTTTTGCTTTGGGGGGCGAGGGAGTGTGACGTGAGAGACCTGTCGGTTTAGGCGATGGTTTGGGGCTGGTTCGGCAAGGGTTTATCCACAGATGCACACAGATCGCTGCGCTGAAGTAGCGCAGCGGCACAGATGGTCCGCGACTAAGAATTCGACCGAGTTTCAATGATAAATATCGACGGCGCAAACGCGCCGTCCCTCTTCATTCCAACTGCGCCAAGCCGTTACCGCGCGCGGATCATCTGTGTCACGCGCGAAGCGCGATCTGTGTGCATCTGTGGATAAACCGTTTTTGCCGACACCGACCCGGTTCCGTTCACAAGCTAACGGCGCTCGACCGTCCGTATAGTCCGTGGCAAAATCTTTCCGACGCAGCCAAAACATGGCTAACCGGCGGTTAAAATTGCCGGGTACGGCACAAATTGCCGGAAAATTTTCCTTACCCTTCAGACGGTTTTCCTGATTCGCCGCGTGGCAAACGGAAAAAATTCCATCCATTCAACATGGTAAACGAAATCCTTTCGCAGCCGGGCGTGGCCCCCGGATTGCTGAGGGCAGGGCAGGCCAAAATGGCCTTGCGGCAAAAGCCGTCTAATTCCCCGACCAGAATGGAAAGGACCCCCGAATGGCCACTGTGTCAATCAACACCAATATCGGCGCGATGATCGCGCTGCAGAACCTTAACGCGACAAGTACGGAGCTGAAACTCGCCCAAACCCGGATTTCGACCGGTCTGAAAGTGGCCACGGCCAAGGACGACGGCGCCTCGTACGCCATCGCCCAGATGCAAAGGTCCACCGTCAGCGCTTTGGACGCAGTCAAGGGATCGCTGAGCCGCGCCACGTCCGCCGTGGACGTGGCCATGTCGGCGGGGGAGAGCATCTCGGACATGTTGACGCAGATGAAGGAGAAAGCGCTCGCGGCTTCCGACACGTCGCTGGACACCACCAGCCGGAAGGCCCTGAACACCGATTACGCCTCCTTGCGCGATCAGATCACCAAGACGATCGCCAATGCGTCGTTCAACGGCATCAACCTTCTCGATGGCTCCAAGCCGTTCATCACGGCGCTGGCCAACGCGAAGGGTTCGGGCAGTCTGACGGTTTCGGCGGAAAAGCTGACCCTGGGCGGCACGATTGTTACGCTGTCGACCACATCCGGCTTCACTACGGCGACTTCGGCCAACACGCTGCTGACGACGATCGATACCTCGATCAACAACGTGTCGGCGGCATTGGCCCGGCTCGGCACGGTGTCCAAGGCGGTCGAAAACCACCTCACCTTTATCGGCAAACTCCAGGATTCGATCCAGGCCGGCATCGGCAATCTCGTCGACGCCGACATGGCCCAGGAAAGCGCCAAGCTCCAGGCGCTGCAAACCAAGCAGCAACTGGGCGTTCAGGCCCTTTCCATTGCCAACCAGGCGCCGCAGATCGCGCTCGGCCTGTTCAAGTAATCCGAACCAAACCCCGGGGCGGCCTTTATGGCCGTCCCGGTTTTCTTTTCGCGCCGCCGCCGCGTCTGGCCGGCGTTTTTTGTGCGCGCGGTGCGGAGCCAGGGCGGCAAAACCTGCCGAGCTCGGCAAAAATTGCCGATAGTTGCGCCTGGGGCCGGCAAAAATTACCGGGATTTGAGGTGGTAAATTTCAAGTTAAGTCTAATTTATTCAGTTTCTTATTGGGATTTCCTCAGGCTCCATTTCTGGCCTCGGTCTTGCATCATGGTGCGTGGGCAAAATGCCACCGGTCGACAAAAGGTCACCGGGTTTTCAAAATGAAGGACTTAGAAGAATGTCTAGCGTGAATACCAATGTGGGCGCCATGATCGCCCTGCAAAACCTGAACCGCACGTCTGCGGATCTGGCTTCTACCCAAAACATCATCTCGACCGGCCTTAAGGTTTCGTCTGCCAAGGACAACGGCGCTGCGTTCGCCATTGCTCAAAGCCAGCGCGCGACCGTCGGTTCGCTTGATGCTGTTAAGGACTCGCTGTCGCGCGCCACTTCGGTCGTCGACGTCGCTTCGTCTGCCGGCGCGTCCGTTTCGGACCTGCTGACCCAGCTGAAGGAAAAGGCGCTCGCCGCTTCCGATACCTCGCTCGACACGACGAGCCGCAACGCCCTCAAGGCCGACTTCAACTCGATCCGCGACCAAGTCACCAAGACGCTGACCAATGCCAGCTTCAACGGCATCAACCTGGTCGACGGTTCGAAGGCTGCTGGGATCACGGCTCTTGCCAACGCTACCGGCAAGAACTCGATCACCGTTGCGTCTCAGAACCTGTCGCTGAACGGCACGATCGTTACCCTGAAGACCGACTCGACCTTCTCGACCGCCACTTCGGCCAACAACCTCCTGACGACGATCGATACCTCGATCAACAACGTCTCGGCGTCGCTGGCCAAGCTGGGCACGGTTTCGAAGGCCCTGGACAACCACATGACTTTCGTTGGTAAGCTCCAGGATTCGATCACCGCGGGTATCGGCAACCTGGTCGATGCGGATATGGCCAAGGAAAGCGCCAAGCTCCAAGCGCTGCAAACCAAGCAGCAGCTCGGCGTCCAAGCGCTCTCGATCGCCAACCAGTCGACGTCGACCGTCCTGAGCTTGTTCCGTTAATTCGGACGGAGGGGCGCGGTCTAAGGCGGCTGCGTCCCTCCTGCTCATTCCCTTTCAGTAAAAGATGGAGGGCGCCAGGTCCCGACTCCCCCTCGGAGCCAGGCGTAGTATGGAGATGATCAACAATGTCCTGAACTTCCCTCAAATCCCCGACGTGACGCAGATCCGCCCCACCGCCGACACGCCCAAGGAAGTCGCTCCGAGCGAACCTGGCGCCGAGGCCAAGGATTCCGCCGACCACTCCGATCTGGCCAACAGCCATCAATCGCAGTCGCCCCTGGAATATCAGTTGCGCCTGACGGTCGACAAGGATCCGAAGACCGGCGAATGGGTCTACAAGGCAATCGATCGATACACCGGCAAGGTGATCCGTCAGTTGCCGCGGCAAGAAGTCCTGGATATGAGAACTTCCGCCAGCTATAAGGCTGGTTCGGTTATAAATACAGAAGCTTAAGAGTATTTCTTAAAGCTTCGTCGCCAAGTTATCCACCGTGCATTCTCTAATGCGCGGTAAAAGGCGTTTGTGCGCGTTAACACTTTGCTTACCATAATCGTTAAGACTCGGGTGAGTCGCCCATTATGGAGGTATCCGGGCTATGTCCGTGAGTGTTCACACCAACACGTCCGCGATGATCGCGCTTCAGAATTTGAATGCGTCGAATAAAGAACTGGAAGATGTCCAGCAGAAGATCTCAACCGGTCTGGCGGTGTCGACGGCCAAGGACAATGCTTCGGTCTACGCCATCGCCCAGAGTCAGCGTGCCGACCTCGGCGGGTTAAACGCCGTCAAGGACAGCCTGCATCGCGCGTCTTCGATCGCCGATGTGTCGATGGCCGCCGGCGCTTCGGTTTCCGACTTGCTCAACCAGCTGCGTGAAAAAGTCATCGGCGCAATGGACACGTCGCTCGACACGACTTCGCGCAATGCGCTCGATAGTGATTTCAAGTCGATTCTCGGCCAGATCACCCATATCGTCGAGAACGCGACCTTTAACGGGTCCAACATCATCGACGGTTCGCTGTCCAAAAACATCCAGTTCATCGCCAATGCCGACGCCAATTCGGTGATTACCCTGAGCGTGCGCACCCTGGCCCTGGGGGCCAGCATCATCACGGTCACCGCCAACGCCAGTCTGGCGACTATCACCCTGGCGACCCAGGTCCTGGGCAAGCTAGATACGTCGATCTCCAACCTCAACGCCAATCTCGGCGCGCTCGGTTCGCAAGCCAAGCAGATCGAAGGTCATCTGAGCTTCGTCGACAAGCTCAACGATGCCATTACCGGCGGTATCGGCAACCTGGTCGACGCCGACATGGCCAAGGAAAGTTCGCGCCTGCAGGCGCTGCAGGTGCAGCAACAGCTTGGCACCCAGGCGCTGTCGATCGCCAACCAGGCGCCGCAGCAGATCCTGTCGCTGTTCAGAGGCGGGTAGAATCTGGCCGTTTTCGAGGTTTTGAGGCCGCGTCCGGCAACCGGGCGCGGCCTTTGTATTTCAAGATGAAAATAGGGGCGGGGCGGGCAGAAGTTTACAACTCTTAAAGGCTGTTGCGCGATACTGATGACCTGAATTGTCTTCAACTAGGCAAGAATTTCCGCCGTGATCACCTTCGACGCCTCACTGCTGACAGCCTACTACAACGCCAAGGCGGGGATAACCTCTTCTGGCGATGGTTCGGGCGCGGCCGGCGGGACGACGGGAACGGGCGGCGGCGCGCTCAACCAGACCAATTCGCCGACGGGCGTGGCGACCGCGCCGCGTGCGCCATGGGCGGTCAATTCGAAGATGCCGCAGGAAGACGACCTTGTCAGCCAGGTCCTGCTGGGTCATCGTTTCATCAATCCGAACGCCGTGACCTCTGATGTCGCCGGCGCTTCGGCGGACTACAATAAGCTGTTCACGCTCTATCAGGGGCTCAATGCGCTCGAGGGGCTGGCGACCAAGGCCCAGGACACCAAGACCTCGGCCAACCAACTGGCCGAGATCAAACGCCGCTTCACCGCCGGCATGAGCGAAGTCCAATCCTATATCCAGGGCACCAAGTACGACCACGTCACCTTGACCGAAGGCACCTTAACCCAGGAGTTGAAGAGCTCGGTGGGCGTGCCGAAGACCAATGCGACCTACAATGGCCCGACCGTCGCCTCGGGTTCGCCGACCACGTCGGTCAAGGCGTTCGAAGGCGAGGTCAAGTTCAGCGTTCAGGTCAAGAAGGTCGGGACGGCGACGCCGTTCACCATCGACTACGACCTATCGGAGATGGGGGCGACGCCGCGGACCATGTCGAACGTGGTCAACTATCTCAATACCAAGCTCAAGGCCGATGGGCTGGCGACCAAGTTCGCCGTCAACCGCGTCGCCGCCCAGCCAACCACGACCACGATCAACGGCAAGACCGTGACCACCTCGACCGGCCAGGATTCCTATGGGCTCCAGATCAAGGGCGCGTCGTATGAGGCCTTGACCTTCTCGGCGGCGAAGACAGCCGATTCCGTTTATGTCGTGCAGTCAACCGGCGATCCCAACAAGAAGGTGACGACGCCGGTCAAGCCGACGACGTCGACCGACGATACTTCGACGACCGACACCACGACACCGCCGAAGCCGACCGTCACCTCGCAACTGATCAAGTTCCAGACGGATACCAGCGGCGGGGCGGCGATCAATCCGACCGATGCCCCGTCTGACCCGATCTCCAAGGTTGGCAACAGCTATTGGGTCGCCGGCGAAGCCGAGCAGACGGCCCTGCCGGACACAGTCGCGGATGTGCAGGACAATGGATCGTTGCCCAAGACGATCGCCAATGCCTTGCAAACGGTCGCGGGACCGGACGGTTCGGTCTACGTGCTGGCCAATATCGACGGCACGACGTCGAACCAGGAGATCAAGGGCACGCAGGATGTCGCTCTGATGAAGTATGATTCCGCGGGCAAGCTTGTGTTCACCCGCACGCTTGGCGCGGCCAATTCCGCGTCGGGCCTGACCATGGCGGTGTCGGCGGACGGCAAGGTTGCGATCGCCGGTTCGGTAACCGGCGCCCTGGACGTTTCGGCGACGACCACCCAGACTTACAAGGATTCGACCGGCAAGGTGCTCGGCACCTCGACCACGACAGTCAACCAAAGCGTCAACGGCGCCAGCGCCTCGGTAAGCGACAGTTTCGTCAGCGTGTATGACGCCGGCGGCGTCGAACAATGGACCCAGCGCCGCGGTGGCACCGGTTCGGACGAGGCTACGGCTGTGGCGTTCGGCGCCGACGGTTCGGTCTATGTCGGCGGCCGGACGCAATCGACCATGCCGGGAGCCGCGGGTACGGCCGGCGGCTGGGACGGTTACCTGTCCGGTTATTCGGCGACCGGCAAGGTCGAATTCACCAACCAGTTCGGCACGACGGGCACCGACGGCGTTTCCGGCATCGTCGTCAACGGCAGCGACGTTTATACGTCAGGCATCGAAAACGGCGACGCCGTAGTGCGCAGTTTCAATGTGACCTCGACCACGGGCAGCATCACCACGGTGGATCCCGCGACCGGCAAAATGGTTACGACCACCGGCACCAAATATACCGCCGCCCAGACGGCGCAGCGCGACCTGGGCGGGATCGGCGGCGGCTCGATCAGCGGCATGTCGCTATATAACGGCAAGATTTACGTCGGCGGCTCGTCCGGATCGGACAAGCTGCTGAGCGCCACCGGCACCGCCACCAAGGCCTATTCCGGCGGTTATGACGCCTTTGCCCTCGAGGTCGACGCCAACCTGTCGAGTACGGCCAGCGACAAAGTCGCCTATTATGGCGGCGCGGGCGTCGAGAAGAACGCCAAGGTACAGTTCGCCAGCGGCAAGGCGTGGATCGCCGGCCAGACGACGGGCGATATCGCCGGCACCACCAAGATCAAGAGCAATGACGCCTATCTGGCGCGCCTCAATATCGATACCGGTACGGTCGAGTACCAAACGCGTTATTCCGGCGCCGACGGCATGGTTCAGCCCGGCGGCATCGCCGTGTCACAGAACTCGTCGTCGGTGCTCGACAAGCTGGGCCTGCCGATGGGCACGATCCAATATACCGACTCCAATCTGGTCGTGTCGGGCACCAGCACGCGCGCCGGCGATCAGTTCTACATGGTCGATCCCGATACCGGCGTGCGCAAGACCATTACCATCGATGCCAATGAGACGCTCGATACCCTGGCCAAGAAGATCACCCGCGCCTCGAGCTACAAGCTGAATGTGAGCGTGACCTCGAAGCTTGGGACGCCGCCGACCAGCCAGTTGGATATCAAGCCGTCCAACAGTTCGAGCAAGATGGAATTCGTCTCCGGTCCCGCGGGACGCGACGCGCTGGCCGGTCTCGGCATCGATCCGGGCATCGTCAGCAGCACCGCCAACCAGGCCATGGACGCCAAGGCGGCCGACTATCTCAAATCGCAGAAGCAGATGGGGCTGAACTTCGACACCTCGCTCGATCTCAATTCCCCGGCCAGCATCAAGGACACGATCGCTTCGTTGCAGAAGACGATGAAGAACGTGCAACTGGCTTATAACTATCTGAAGTACGGCGATCCCCAGGCCGTCGACAGCAAGAGCAAGGGCACCAACGCCAACGGCCAGGCGCCGGCCTATCTTACCAACCAGATAGCCAACCTCAATGTCGGGCTGCAGCGCCTGCTCGGCACGGCCTGATCCCGAAAAAACTAACTGTTCGCCGTCTTTTTGCCGGATATGACGCGCAAATGTGCAAATTGCGTGGTTGGGTGCGGTTTTAGACCCTTGAGCGGTTTTCACCCGTCGCGTAAACTGGGTTAAGGCCGAAGGTAAACGGCCTATCCAACGCGTCCCGCTTTTTCAGGCATCCTGGGGGAATTCATGGCCTTGAACGACAATAAACGCTGGGTGGGCATCGCTATCGCTGCCGCCGTGGCGATCGCCGTGGGGCTGTTCCTGGCCCTGTGGATGTCGAAAGGGCACAAGACCGACCCGAAGATGAACGATCAGCCGACCGGCATGACGTTCAATGTCAACGATCCGACGCCGCAGCTCGACACCAAGAAGCCGCTGCGCTGTTATGTCAACGGCGCCTATGTTGGCGACCTGACCTTGGCCGAATGCGCCAAGAAGAACGGCGTGGCCGCTCAGGCGCTGGATGTCGGCCTGGACGACAACGGTAATGCGATCGCGGCGCCGACTGGTTCGCTGACACCGGCGCCGGCGTCGGGCGCCCCGGAGGCCCAGCCGACCGGCGATAGCCCCGAAGTGGTGCCGAGCCAGCAATCGGCCAGCGGTCCGACCGCGACCTGCCTGCGCTATAGCGGCAATGAATGGCAGAAGCTACAGGACGGCCTGACGCTCGGCCAATGCGCCAATCTGCTCTATGACGGGCGCTGCGTGTCGCCGGGTTCGGCACAATATGGCCGCTGGGGGGACAAGACGCTGCGTCTGGTGCCGAAGCGTGTCGAGATCTCCGACGACAATACCAATTTCCGCACCCTGGTCGAACAGGGGCAGGGCTGCTCGGTCCGCTGAGCCAACAACAGAATAAAGAGGAAATCCCATGCGAACGACGCCGCTTCTGCTGACCGGGCTGGCTCTGGCGAGCGCATTGGCGCTCGGCGGCTGCCAGAAGACCCTCAAGGCGCCCCATGAGGACAAGGTCTGCTACTTCATCGGCCATCCCGGCAAGGACCAGTTCAAATTCGTCGTCATCGGCCGCAATGTCGAGGACATGGAACACTGCGCGGCGCTGATATACGGTGTGCGCCGCGACATGATCAACACCGGCACGGCGGGAGAGGTGACCGAAGGCACCTATGGCGGCAGTTTCCTGTTCGTCACCAACCGCGATGTCCGGGTGGCCGACAATTATTACGGGCCGCGCTTCCCGTTCCTGATCCGCACGCCGGACAACCGCTTCGTTCCGCCGGGTGCCGTCGAGGTCGAAGGCGAGATGGACCAGGCCGACAAGGGGCCTCATACCATCGACATCCCCAAGGATCTGCCGAAGAAGCCGTAAGTCAGAAGACCTTGGCCGCCAGGATCGGGCCGGCGCTGCCGGACTGGATGAGGATGGCGGTTTTCAGGTTGGCTGCGCCGGCGGGAAGGGGATAGCTTGCGGCGCGGCCATTCCATTGGCCCAAGGCTGTCAACTGCCGGACGATATGCCGGTGCGGCAGGGTCCGGCCGGCATTCTCACCCGCTGATATGGGCACATTCAAGACACCCGGATCATAACGCACCAGCCAGATGGTGGCGGCACCGTGTGTGTCGGCCGCGGAAATTGTCACCGTATTACCCGACAGGGTGATGGCCGGTTCCGGGGCCGTACGGCCATAGGCCTTCAAGGCGCGGTTCAGTTCGCTGGCGTTCAGTCCGGTGAGGAAGCCACGGCCATTGACGACCATCTGCGGCGTGGCGACATTGGAACGGCCGGCGGCGTGGGCGTAGGCATATTGGCGATCGGTAAAACCCTTTTGCGCAAACTTGTCTTTCCAGCCGAGATAATCCCAATAGGTCACGGAAAAACTTAAGGTAATGATGTCTTCCCTGTCAGCCAGGCCATTGAGAATGGCGTTGGCCGGCGGGCAGGACGAACAGCCCTGGCTTTGAAACAGCTCGATGACGGCGGGATGGGGTTGCATCGCGGCTTCGGCGGGTGTATGCAATGAGAATAAAAAGAGAACAAAGGTGGGGAGATACTGGCGCATCAGGCGATCCGTTTCCTATATGTAGACCGATACGTCCGGACGGGCGGGCCGGTTACAAATGGCAAGGCAATCCATTAACAGAAATCGTTAACACAGGCATCCGGATATGCCGCCAAGGCTTGGAATCGCGGCCGGAAGTCTCTAGTGTTCCAATTCACGAGTCGCGCCGGGCGCGGCCAATCGAAAAGGCAGAAGTCATGGCGGGTAGCGTCAACAAGGTCATTCTCATCGGCAACCTCGGCAAGGATCCGGAAATCCGCACCCTGCCGTCGGGCGAACGCATCGCCAATCTGACGATCGCCACGTCGGAGCAATGGCGCGACAAGATGTCGGGGGAGCGCAAGGAGCGCACCGAATGGCACCGGGTGGTCATCTTCAACGACAACCTGGCCAAGATCGCCGAGCAGTACCTGCGCAAGGGTTCCAGCGTCTATCTCGAAGGCTCGCTGCAGACGCGCAAATGGACCGACCAGAGCGGCCAGGAAAAGTACACGACCGAAGTGGTTCTGCAGCGCTTCAACGGCAACCTGACCCTGCTGGGCGGCCGTGGCGAAGGCGGCGGCGCTTCGTCGGGCGGTGGTTATAGCGACTATGAAGACTCGTATGGCGGCGGCGCGGCCGAACCGGCGCGCAATGCCGGGCCGAAGGCGACGTCCAATGCCCCGGCGCAGAATTTCGACCTGGATGACGAGATCCCGTTCTAAGGAGCCGCGGGTGAACATCTAAAGCGCATCCCAAAAAGTGGCGCGAAACGTCGATTGCACTTTTTGGATAAGATGCGCGCCAAAATAAGAGTCAACACTAAGATAATGAATTCATGAGCGATATCGACGACGGCGGCAATAACGGCGGGGGCGGTCAGGATCCGTATGACGGCTCCACCATGGGCGGCACGCCGCCGCCAGGCATCAGCCATATCGCCATCGAGGACGAGCTCAAGCGGTCGTATCTCGACTATGCCATGAGCGTCATCGTTTCGCGTGCCCTGCCGGACGCGCGGGATGGCCTGAAGCCGGTGCACCGGCGCATCCTCTACATGATGCATGAATCCGGCTACACGCCGGAAAAGGCGCATGTCAAATGCGCCCGGCCGGTTGGCGACGTCATGGGACGTCTGCACCCACACGGCGACGCTGCCATCTATATGGCCCTGGTGCGCATGGCGCAGCCGTTCTCGATGCGGCTGATGCTGATCGACGGCCAGGGCAATTTCGGCTCGGTCGACGGCGACGAGCCGGCGGCCATGCGCTACACCGAATGCCGCCTGGCCAAGCCGGCAATGGCGCTGCTGGCCGATATCGACAAGGACACCGTCGATTTCCAGCCGAACTATGACGGCAAGGACCAGGAACCGACGGTCCTGCCGTCGCGCATTCCGAACCTGCTGGTTAATGGCGCCGGCGGCATCGCGGTCGGCATGGCGACCAATATTCCGCCGCACAATCTGACCGAAGTCATCAATGCCTGCCTGGCCTTGCTGGACAATCCTGCGATTTCACTTGAAGAACTGCTCGACATCGTACCGGGGCCGGACTTTCCGACGGGCGGCGAGATCATCGGCCGGTCCGGTGCGCGCCAGGCGCTGCTGACCGGGCGCGGCTCGGTGATCATGCGCGGCAAGGCGAGCGTCGAGACGATCCGCAAGGACCGCGAAGCCATCGTCATCACCGAAATTCCCTACCAGGTGAACAAGGCGGCAATGATCGAGCATATCGCCGACCTGGTGCGTGAGAAGCGCCTGGAAGGCATTGCCGACATCCGCGATGAAAGCGACCGCCAGGGCATGCGCGTGGTCGTCGAGCTGAAGCGCGAAGCGTCCGGCGACGTCATCCTCAATCAGCTTTACCGCTTCACGGCGCTCCAGACCTCGTTCGGCGTCAATATGCTGGCGCTCAACCACGGCCGGCCGCAGCAGATGGGGCTGCGCAAGCTGCTCGAGCTGTTCCTCGAATTCCGCGAGGACGTGGTCGTCCGTCGCATCCGTTTCGAGCTGAACAAGGCGCGCGACCGCGGCCACGTGCTGGTCGGCCTGACCATCGCCGTCGCCAATATCGACGAGGTCATCCACATCATCCGGTCGTCGGCCGATCCGAGCGAAGCGCGTGAACGCTTGTGCGGAAAGAACTGGCCCGCCGGCGACATGGCGCCGCTGATCGACCTGATCGCCGATCCGCGTTCCATCGTGCTCGAAGGCGGAC
>CAYULN010000360.1:0-3296 GCA_964445605.1 uncultured Caulobacteraceae bacterium
ATCGACCAGCTGATCGCGTGACATGTGCTTCCAGATCATGCGCGACATGATCTTTTCGACGACATCCTCGTCACGGTATTTGTTGAACAGCTGCGCGCGGCGCTCCGCCCAGTGAGCTTCGCGGCGGCGGCCGACAACGATCTTGGCCACCATGCCGCCCAGGACGACAAGCACGGTGGCGACAATGACAACAAGAATAATATCAACTTGCGGCATCTGCCCCTCCGGAAAGCCCTGCGTTTTGCGGCAGGCAGAATAGTTAACGCTTCCGGGTTTGTCGAATCCGCACTGCACTGCAACAGGCAAAAAAGCGTGCCTTTTTTGCCGCGCCTTGTAATTGAAAACGGACTCCGGGACTCGCCTAGCCGGTGTTGAGCGGCGCGCGGAAACTTTCGACCAGGGCGCCGACCACCAGGTGCCAGCCGTCGACCAGCACGAAGAAGATCAGCTTGAACGGCAGCGACACGGTAACGGGCGGCAGCATCATCATGCCCATGCTCATCAGCACGCTGGCCACCACCAGGTCGATGACCAGGAAGGGCACGAACAGGAAGAAGCCCATCTGGAAGGCCATCTTCAGTTCCGAGATCATGAAGGCCGGCGCCACCACCTTCACCGGCAGGTCCATCTTGTCCTTCGGCATCTCCAGCTTCGACAGCTTGACGAACAGGGCCAGGTCCTGGGGGCTGTCGTGCTCGATCTGGGCCAGCATAAAGGCCTTGACCGGCGTACTGGCGGCGTCGATGGCCTGGGGCAGCTCCATCTCCTGGTCCATGAAGGGACGGATGCCGTCCTGGTAGGCGGCTTCATAGGTCGGCGCCATGACCACGGCCGACAGGAACAGGGCCAGCGAGATGATGACGGCGTTGGGCGGGCTCTGTTGCATGCCGAGCGCAGTGCGCAGCAGCGACAGCACGACCACGATGCGGATGAATGAGGTCGTCATGATGACGATCGACGGCGCCAGCGACAACACGGTCATCAGGCCGATCAGCTGAATGACGCGCGCCGACAGGGTGCCGCCCTTGCCGAGGTCGACATTGACCGACTGGGCGATCACCTCATGCGGGAAGATCATGAAGGTGAAGCCGAGAATAAAGGTGACCAGCACGACCAGGTTCAGGGCGCGCGGGGACAGGCCTTTGGATTTAGCAGGCGCGGCGGGCGTGGCGGCCGCCACCGATTTAGAAGAGGTCATCGCTGACCTCTTCGGGAGCGGCTTGCGGCGCCTTGGCCTGCGGTGCGGCGGACACGGCGCGTTCGGGAATGCGGTACATGCGCGGCCTGGGCAATTCGTCGCGCGAGGCATCGCCGCGCGGCACGGGCACCGGTTTGGGCTGCGGCTCAGGGGCGGCCGCGACTGTGGCGGCAGGCTGGATCGGCGCCGGGCGAGGGGCGGGCGGCTTTTCGGCAATAGGCTGGGCTGCCACGGCCGCCAGCGATTGGGCGACGATGGCCTTGGCCTTGCGTTCGACCGGTGGTTCGGCCAGTTCGCGGCCTTCGCCAAGCAGGATCAGCCGCTCCTCATCGTCGAGCCGCACCAGCACCAGCCGGCGCACCGGATCGAGCACCAGGGTCTCGACGACCTCCAGCCGCTTGCGGCCGCGCGGCGCTTGAATCTTGCCGAGCAACTGCGGGGCATAGCGCTTCAGGCCATAGGCCAGCGCCAGGATCAGCCCGAGCACAATCGCCAGGGCAAACACCGCGCGCAAGAGTTCCAAAAAATTCATACGCCAGACAATCCGAAAGGGCCGTTTCCCTAAACTGTACCCGCGATGGTTAACGGGCTGATAACCTTCAAGCCTTTGTTAACCAAAAGCTGGGCATAATTTGCCCTGTGGTCGTGCTGCGTCCTTGGTAAGGCGAGTCGCGGCCAAACGGAAAGCTTTGAAGGGCCGCCGCCATGAACAGCCAGGGGATTACGCTTCTCGACGCGCTTCAGTCGCGCATGCGCTGGCTGAGCGGGCGGCAGAAGGTGGTGGCCGAAAACGTCGCCAACGCCTCGACGCCCGGCTACAAGCCCAAGGACCTGCAGGCCCAGGACTTCGGGGCGCTGATGAAGGGCGATGCCGCCGGCGGCGCCGGCGGGGCGGGGCAGCTCGGCCTGATGGCGCCCCAGGGCGGCGGCCAGTTCATCCAGATCGAAGGCTTCAAGCCCGGCATGGCCCGGGCGGTGACGTCGCTTGATTCGGAAACCACAATGGACGGCAATAGCGTCGTCCTGGAAGAACAGATGCTCAAGATGTCGGAAAGCCGCATGCAGTTCGAAGCGGCGGTCGGCTTCTACGAAAAGTCGCTCAACATGGTGCGACTCGCCGTAAAGGCGCCAGGGAAATGACAGCAGACACTAACATCGAGGGCGCGGCGCGCTTACGCACCTACCGCGCTCAAGCAGCGAAGCGGTAGCGCAAGGAAAAAACATGAAACCGGTCAATGCGGACCAGACCATGGCGGTCGCCGCCAGCGCGCTCAAGGCGCAGCAGGCGCGGATGCGAATCATCGCCGAGAACATCGCCAACTCGGACTCGACCTCGAAGGTGAAGGGCGGCGACCCGTACCGCCGCCAGCAGCCGGTGTTTACCGCCGCGCCGATCGATGGCGCCACCGGCGTCAAGCTGGCCCAGGTAGTGCCGGACAACTCCGCCTTCCAGGAGGAATTCGACCCGTCGCACCCGGCCGCAGACGCCAGCGGCTATGTCAAGAAGCCGAACGTCAATCCGCTGATCGAAACCATGGACATGCGCGAGGCGCAGCGCGCCTACGAAGCCAACCTCAACGTCATCGAGACGGCGCGCGCCATGACCGAAAAGACGCTGGATATCCTGCAAAAGTAAGGGATTAGAATATGACACCCTTGGTAGCAGCCCGCGCCTATGGCGCCGCGATCAAACAAGGCGATTCCCTGGCCAAGGGGCTCGACGAGACCGACGGCGCGGCAAAGCCCGACTTCGGCAAGATGCTGACCGGCGCCATGGACCAGACCTACAAGGCGACGCAAAGCGCCGAGACGATGATGGCGCAACAACAGCAAGGCAAGGTCGACCTGATCGACGCGGTCACCGCGATCTCAAGCGCCGAAACGAGCCTGCAAAGCGTGATCGCCATCCGCGACCAGGTCATAGCGGCATACCAAGAAATCATGCGCATGCCGATATAAAGCCTTGAAATTGACGATAGGCGTCGCAGTCTGCGCTTGCAGGTATTTAAGTATACCTGCTGCGCTTGCCGGCTAGCCTCTCATCCAATTTGAAGGCTTTATGCTCTTGTGCGCACGGCTGTCATCGACCTGTCTTAAA
>CAYULN010000361.1:0-5033 GCA_964445605.1 uncultured Caulobacteraceae bacterium
GGGAGGTGGCGCAAATGCGGGTCAGTCGCATTCGCAAGTGATAAGCGAGGCCTAGAGGTGACCTGGCGGGATTTAGTTCGGCAGAACCTCGAAGAACGCCGAGTAGCTGTAGCGCTTGGCCGGCATATCGAAGCCGGGGCCGCCTGGCGTGGCGGGTGCCGGAGCTCCTGCCCCGACTTGGGGTTGCTGTGGGCGCGACGGATAGGAAACGGTCAGCAGGTAATCGCCCGCCGTCGCCCAGGTGACGGAGACTTCACCCCCGGCGTCGGTCGTGGCGACGGTGTCCTTCAGGCCATTGCGGAAACGCGCTCCGCCCGGCACGACGCCGACCGCGGCATTGGCGAGCGGCTGGCCGTCGAGCAGCAGCCGGAACTTGGCGGTATCGCCGGCGACCAGATCGGTCGGCGGGGTCAGCGGGATCAGCTCCAGGCCCGATCCGGCAGGCGCCAGGGCCGTGCTGTTGGCCTTGCCATACGTGACGAAGGTCTCGACGCGGTTATAGGTGCGGGAAACTTTCAGGCCGTCGGCGTTGGCCGGGACCGCCTTGGCGAATTCGTCCTCCGTGCCGCGAAAGCGTTGCATCTGGCCGTTCTGGGTGTAGTTGGCCATGACCGCGACATTGACCACACTGATCCGATAGGTGCCCGGTTGGCTCAGTTGCAAGTCGAAGGTCGAACGCAAGTGGCCGGTGGCCGGGCCGTTGGCGGCGACGGGCTTGCCATCCGGGCCGGTAACCGTCAGGCCGTCGAGCTTAACCGGCACATTGTCGAAGTCGAAAACGCCTTCGGAGGTGGCGGCGTCGACCGTGATCCACGGCGCCTGGCCTTCGACCTGGGTGGTCGATGGCTTCAGCCAGCTGCGGAAGGCCAGGGCCTGGCCCGGCAGCACGCCCAGAAGAGCGACGCCGACAAGGAAGGATAACCACTTGCGCATGATCTGAAGCCCGAAAGTTACGGCAATGACGCACCGCCATCGCCAAATGTGTTTCAATGATGTCGGCGTAACATTCTTGCAAATCGTTCGCAACTAGATTCTGCGAATGATTTGCATTTTTGCTTCTTACGGCCTGTACGAGACTGCGACCGCGCCCAGTTCGCCGTCGCCCTGGCCTTTAGCGGCTATGGCCTTGGCCGGGTTGTAGGCGAACGGAATCTTGACCAAGTCGTGGCCGCCGGATTCGCGGGCCGCCTCGACGACCAGGCTGTATTGCCCGGCCGGCAGGCTTTTCAGGCCCGCGTCGACGGTCAGGGTCTGGCGACCGGGCGCGCGGGTCGGACCGGTGATGCCGGCGATCGGCACCGCGGTGTCGCGGCCGCCCTTGCGCCACCAGCTGCGCAGGTCCTTCAGGTACTTGGCGCCGCAATCGGGCTTGCGCGCCTCGCACCACAGGAACAGGTTGCCGGCGTTGTTGCCCGCCGCGTCCTCGATCCAGCCGGCGACGAACGGCTTCTTGTACTCGACGACGTTCTGCTGCGGGATCTGGATATCGAGCGTCAGCTGACCGGCCTGGGCGGCCAGGGGCGTGGCGAGAAGCAGGGCGCCGCCCCACAGGAAGGACGATTTGGCGAACATGAGCAAATCCTTAGGCATGTACGAACAGGAGGTAGAGAACGAGCGGCAGGGCAACCCCGCCGAGAATGAGCGGCCAGGTGACGCGGCGGTTCTTTTCGTAGAACCACAGCAGGCCGAAACCGGTAACGGCGAACAGCACGCAGGCGATGGCCAGTACGTCGATAAACAAGCTCCAGGCGGGACCGGCGTGGCGGCCCTTGTGCAGGTCGTTGAGGATGGCGATGACGCCGCGCGTGGTGCGTTCATAGGTGACGTCGCCGCTGGCCGGATCGATGGACACCGAGGCATCGATGCCGGGCGTCGCCAGGTCGATATAGATGTCGTCCTCCGAAACATCGGCGGGTTTACCCGCAACGTCGACGCCGGTTTCCGTCTTGACGGCGGCGGCGGTGGTGGCCGGCAACGCGGTCTTGTCCCTGGCCTGAGCGAGCGCGGACAGCGCTTCGGCCGGCAGGGTCTTCTCAATGCGGATGGTCTTCGGCTTGGCCTCGAAGCTGGACGCGTGGTTGAGCGTGAAGCCGGTGGCGGCGAACAGCAGCAGGCCCGTCAGGCAGACCGCCGAACTGATCCAGTGCCATTGCCGGAACTGGGTACGCCAAAACCCGTTGGGAAGTTTGAACTGCGACATGGACGGCGGCTTAGCATCGCGGCGCCCATTTGACAATGAGAATGATTATCAATTCGCAAGGATGCGCTTGAGAAGAGCCGCTGGTCGGGCCTCTCGCTTACAAATGCAGCTTCAACGCCAACTGC
The DNA here is from genome assembly GCA_964445605.1 of uncultured Caulobacteraceae bacterium. Classification (GTDB taxonomy): domain Bacteria; phylum Pseudomonadota; class Alphaproteobacteria; order Caulobacterales; family Caulobacteraceae; genus Asticcacaulis. The sequence continues at coordinate 2,326 of CAYULN010000361.1, forward strand.
ACCTGGGTCTGGGCCTGGCGGGGATTGAGCATTTCGGTCAGGCGCGCCGGGCGGTTGCTGGTCACCTGCACGCCCTCGACGGCGAAATCCATATGGGCATTGACCGGGCGGATATAGGCGAGCGTGGCACTGTAGCCCTTTTCCATATTGTTATCGACCGCCTGCATCGAATGGTCCTTGGCGGCGAAATAGTCGACGCGGCCGGTCAGCTTGGCGCCACCGTCATAGCTATGGCAGACCAGGACATAGGCCGAGTCAAAGGCGGCATCGACGACCCGATAGCGGCCCACCGGCCAGCCGGTGCGCGTCGAACCGGTCATGTACTGGCTGAGCAGCTCGTCCTTAGGCGACAGGCGGGCGGACACCCCGAGATTGGTGAAGCGCGTGCCCCAGCCCCATTGCTTGTGGCGAACGACTGCCGGATTGGCGTTGTTGGCGTAGTATTCGAGGTTGAAAGCGACCGTCGCCGGCGGGCGCCAGTCGAGGCGCCAATAGTCGCCGACATGGCCGTCAACCTCGGTTGTTGGCTCGGTATAGGGATCCTGATAGGTCTCGCTGAACACCTTGTACCAGCCCTGCTCGTCCTCATCGATGAGCGGCAGGCGGGTGTCGCGATCCGAGGCGATGTCGTGCAGCGCCCAGCCACGCCAGGTCAGGATGGTGCCGGCGGTGTCGTTGCCGGTGAACACCGCCGCGGTCAGGCCCAGCGTATGGCCGCCGATGGTCTTCTGCACGCTGCCTTCGAGCGCGTCAGTCAGCACTTCCTCGCCGATCCAGCTGTTGATCGCCGACGGGGTCAGGGTGCGCGACACCGACCAGCCGGGGCCATCATGTTCCATCGACACCGGCGGAAAGACCTGGCCGAAGCGAAGCGAATAGCGCCAGTCCGACTTGGGCACCGGCTTCCATTTGACGTAGATTTCCGACACGCCCCACTGGGTCTGAGCGTCGGGCGTATACTGGGCCAGGACATAACCGGTGATCGTGTCGGTGAAACGCGGCTTCCAGTTGAAGGCCGCCTGGGCGAGATCGAGCTTGGTTTCGCCGCCGTAACGCAGCTTGCCGAAGCCCTGGTTCAGCCAACTCTTTTCGCCGTCGGCCGTAGCGGCGCGCAGGTCGAGCCAGCCGCCGTAGTTTTCCGGCCCGAACCAGGTCGATTGCGCCTGGGCGCTGCCCGCCGCCAGCATTCCTAAGACCAAACCCCATCGGCAAAACGCGCCTGCTACTCGTGCCGGTACAGCATTTCGCCACGCCATTCAGGGCCTCGCTTTTCGCGGTTTGAGCGGAGAGACTTTCGGATCGGCGCTGGCCTGGGCGATACCGTCCTTGACCGGACCATCCCTGCGCGTGACGTCCGAGGCGGAGAAATCCTGCAGGAACGGCACCAGCTTCTCGAAGGCCATCGGCCGGGCGATGCCGTAGCCCTGGGCGATATCGCAGCCCATGGCTTGCAAAAGCGTGAACGAGGCCGAGGTTTCGACGCCTTCGGCCGTCACCTTCATGCCGAGGCCGTGGGCCAGGTCGATCGACGAACGGACCAGCAGAGCGTCGCGCTGGCCCTGCTCGATTTCTGAAATGAATGAACGATCGATCTTCAGTTCGTGGGCCGGGATCTGCTTGAGGTAGGCCAGCGACGACAGGCCGGTGCCGAAATCATCGATGGAGATTTCCAGGCCATGCTCAACGAAGGTGTTGATCGCGGCGAGGCCGATTGTCGGGTCCTCGATGACGGCCGTTTCGGTGATTTCCAGGCAGATGCGCCCCACCGCCTGATCGCACAAAGCCAGTGTGCGGGCATTGAAATTCTCGTCGCTGAGCAGGCGGCCGGAATAGTTGATCGAAATGTCCAGGTCGATCCCCTGGTCCTTCAGCTTTTTCTGGTCGGCCAGGCAGGTATTCAGGACCTGAAGCGTCAGGTCGCGAATGCAGCCGGTTTCCTCGGCGACACGAACGAAGCGTTGCGGCGAGACGAAGCCGCGTTCCGGATGGTGCCAGCGAACCAGCGCTTCGGCGCCGACGATGCGGGCTTCGCGATAACTGAACTTCGGCTGGTAGTAGACGGTGAGCGCCTGTTGCTGAAGCGCGGCGAACAACTGATCGGTCAAAAGCAGGTTGTCGGCCAGCTCCGAATAGATGCGCGGGTCGAACAGCACGATCTGGGTCTTGGCGGCGCGCGCCTGGTCGAGCGCGATCAGGGCGCGCTCGATCATTTCGTCCGCCGCCGGCCGCGTATGAGCCGCCACATGATACAGGCCCAGGCTGACATTGACATCCAGGCTCTGGTCGTCGGTCACGCGGATGCGCTTGGCCAGGCGCGTCACGATCGCCTTGGCCAGCGGCATGGCCTGATCGGAAGCACAGGGGCCCAGGACAATACCGAGCGTGTCGGCCGACAGACGGGCAATGAAGGCGTTCTCGAAAATGCGCACCAGGATGGATTGCAGGCGCGTCACCAAGGTGTGGGCATAGGCGACTCCCCATACGGCGCGGATGTGGGCGTAACGGTCGATACCTATGCAGATCACGGCGGTGCCGTCGTCGCCCGTCCGGTCACGCAAGGCGGCGATATAGTCCTCGAAAGCCGAGCGGTTAGGCAGGCCGGTGGCGATGTCGGTCTTGGCCAGGCGCGTGATATCGCGTTCACGATCCTCGATCGAGATGGCCATGGCGTTGAAGGCGTGGGCCAGGTCGGCCATTTCGTCCTGGGT
>CAYULN010000362.1:0-16269 GCA_964445605.1 uncultured Caulobacteraceae bacterium
GCTGATGGCCAGATTATATCTGTCAATGGATTGCTGGAGGTCCGTCTCAAAAGCCTTGCGTTGCGTGATGTCCACGGCCGAACCATAGACGACGCCCTGTTCCAGATCGCGCTTTGCGCGCCAGGAGAGCCAGCGATATCCGCCGTCCTTGTGGCGGAAACGATTCTCAAAATCGATAAGCTCTTCGCCTCGGGACAAGATGTCGGCCGTCGCAAGCGTGGCGGATAGATCGTCCGGATGCACCAGATCGACCAGCGGCATCCGTGTCATTTCGTCGGCGGTCCAACCCAGGACGCGCTCGCAACTGCTATTTACCTTGTCGATATAGCCGGCCTGGTTCGATACCAGCAGGATGTCACTGGCGACGTCAAAAAACCGGCTGCGCTCCAGATCAGCCAAGATGGCATCGTGAATATCAACGCACGCCGTGATGAAGCCCAAGAACTCGCCGGCAGCGTCGAAACGGGGCGCCGCCTTATGCAAGACCCATCGATATTGCCCAGAATGATGGCGAAGCCGGTATTTGATTTCATAGGGTTGTCGCCCGGCGAACCGATGCGACAATACATCCAGTGAAGTTTCGACGTCGGCCGGGTGCAAGCCTTCCAGCCAACCTGCGCCTCTCTCGTCTTCGCTCGGCCGCCCCCGGAAGTCGAGCCATTCCTTGTTGAACCAGATCGACGCGCCCTGCGCGTCGCAAATCCGCACCAAAGCTGGCAAGGTGTTTGCCAAGGCTTCGAAGAGTCCGAGTTCACCCTCGGCCTTCATTTCCCGTAACATTACTGCCCCTGAACGGTAACTTTATCTTTGCGCCGATATCCGCGTGCCGACATTTCTGATCCACTGGAAATCAAAAATCGATAGGAATAATAGCCGACCGTACCGCCGCAAAAAGAACAGGCGTCCCGGTGAGGTGGGACGCCCGAGATGTGCCCGGCAGGCCTGCTTTCGAGCGGCCATCTGCTAAGTAGACACATGCGATGTACGACAGCCGTAAGGGTGGAGGCCCCCCCTCACCACGAACGGTTTCCTATTAATCCCATTTGACGAACATAAACCGCTCTTGAAAATCGCTTTGGCGAATCCATATGGCGTTCCGACTGCAGTTTTAGGGAAAGGAATGGTCATGGAACACGACGACTCTTTTCACAATTTGCAACAGGCAGCCTATGAGATATTGGCACGTAAAAGTGCCTCGTGCGCGCAACAAATCGTGGGCGCGCTTACCGCTTTTATAACCAGTGCCGAACCCGATTGTTTCGATAGCCATATGCCGGCTTTGAGGCGCCACCTGGAACGCTTACTCGTATCTGAATTCCATCAGGCGACACCAATGGCCTGCGCTACTAGAATCGCAGAACTAATCGTTGCCGCCCGGCACCGAAGCCTCGATGAGCTGTTGGCCGGCGCATAATCTTTGAATGAACCAAACGGATATTTCAATGGGACTCAACGGTTTCATCGGGATTTCGACCCTGCTCTATTCGCTTTCCAATCCCATTGGGGTCATACCCATATTTCTCGCTTTGACAGGCCAAAACCGCGCCGTCCATCGCCCTCGAATTATCGCGGTGGCGGCTGTCGCCGTCATCTTGCTGCTTACTGCCTCGGCCTTGTGGGGCGAAGAGGTCTTGAATTTCTTCAATGTTGGGCTCGACGATTTCCGCATCGCCGGGGGATTGTTGGCACTTTTCATCGCTTTCGAGATGTTTCAGGCTCGCTATAGCGGCTTTATGCAGACGGCTGAAGAAACCTCCACAGCCGAAACCGACCTGCATGGGGTGGCAATTACGCCCCTCGCCTTTCCTCTTCTCGTCGGACCGGCCGAGATGAGCATCATGATAACGATCGCCGCTGACCATCCGACGCCGTCAGCAAAAGTCGGTCTGGCTGTCGCAGCCTTGCTGACCGGGGCCATGATAGCGGTGACCTTGTTATGCGCCTTGCCGATCTCGCGGGTTATCGGCAAATCGGGGATAAATGTCGCGACCCGCGTCATGGCGTTGATCGTCGCGGCTATTGGCATCAACTTCATTTTCACCGGGATCAGAAGCGAATTGCCCGGACTGTCTCATTGAATGGAAAAACCGAACTCGACCTCTTGAAAGGCAGTTTTCCCATTCTACATTTTTGTTTTGAAGGCATCAGGGCCTTCTCTCGTTATCTGTTCAACCTGCTTAAACTATGAGGTTTTGCAAATGACACCGCAATTTTCTCTGTCTCCTCTCTTTGTAAGCGGTATCGGCTTTGACCGCTTCAGCGACCTGTTCGAGGAATTGGTTAGGAGTAGTCCTACCGACGGATATCCGCCTTACGACATCGAAAAACTGGACGAGGACCGCTACCGGATTACGCTTGCGGTCGCTGGCTTCTCAGAGCACGATCTCAAGATCGCGACCAAGAATGGCCAGTTGACCGTTTCGGGCCGCCGGGCCTCAGCGTCAGATGAGAAGGTTTCGTACCTCTACAAAGGTATTGCCGAACGCGACTTCGAACGGACTTTCGCTCTGGCCGATTACATGATCGTCACGGGCGCCGAAATGAAGAATGGGCTGTTGCGGATCGATCTGACCCGTGAACTACCAGAGGATTTGAAACCCAGGCGGATCGAAATCAGGACGAAGTCAGAAGCTCCGACACTCGGTGAAGCGAAGCAGCCGAAGCGCCTGTCCTGATAACACGTCATTCCGTCGTTGACCGGCTGTCACTGGCCTAAGCCCGCCAGCAAAACGGCGACGGACTGATTATCTATGGTTATCCAAACTTGATGACCGAAAAAAGGAGGTACGACATGGACATCAAGAAACTTAATCCTTGGAACTGGTTCAGCCGCGAAGACGCGCCACTGCCGGCACGGACCCAATCCCAGGCCTATCCGGGCCAACCCGCTGGGCTGGTTCAACTACACGAAGACCTGGAACGCACCTTCAATAATGTACTCCGAAACTTTGGTTTTCCCAGTTTCCCCGACTGGGCGGACCAATCTCAGCACCTGTTCCTGCGGCCGCATGTCGACGTCGTGTCCGGCGAACGAGAGTACGTGATAACGGTCGAAGTCCCGGGAGTTGAAGAAAAAGACGTCCGACTGGAACTGTCGGAAGATGGCACGCTCATCATCAGCGGGGAAAAACGGCAGGACAGGGAATCCAAAGACCGTGATGTCCACCGCGTCGAACGGTCCTATGGCTCCTTCAGGCGCACGCTCTCGCTTCCGGAGGATGCCGACAGCGACGCGATCGACGCTTATTTCAAGAACGGTGTGCTGACGGTTACATGTCCTAGACTTTTAGCGACGAAGTCTGCCCCCATGAAGCAGATCGAGATTAAAAAAGTAGCCTAAATCATAGCGGCTCCGTTGAAAAGATGGAGCCGCCATTTGTATAGGCAAAGCCCGCGCCTATCACTTGCGTCCGCGCCAATCAATACCGGCAGCGAGAGTCACATTCTTCCCTGCGTGCAACAGGGTGTATTCGCGATGCGAAACCTTTCGTTGCTTAGGCGTGCTCTAAAGGTGGTTGCTATGCTAGCTACTGAAATACCTCATCAAAATTTGTCAAAAAATTTTCTGTACCCCTCTTGACGTCCGATTACTCCTGCATATTTTTTCGTTGCGACGCGGCCTAATAGGCGCGTCGGCCCGCCCGGACCTTCATCCGGTCCGGTTCAGCGGTTTTGTTCATCATTGTTTGTCCAGGAGGAGAACATGGCGTTCCGACCACTGCATGACCGAATCCTTGTACGTCGCATCGAAAATGACCCGCGTACCAAGGGCGGCATTATTATTCCTGATACAGCGAAGGAAAAACCCCAGGAAGGCGAAGTCGTCGCGGCCGGCCCCGGCTTGCGCGGCGAAGATGGCACTTTCCATCCACTCGACGTCAAACCGGGGGATCGGATTCTTTTCGGCAAATGGGGCGGCACCGAGATCAAGCTTGACGGCGAAGATCTGCTGATCCTGAAGGAATCCGATGTGCTTGGCATCGTCGAGTTGACGGCCGAGCAAAAGAAGGCGGCCTGATACGGCGCTTTCGACAATCCATCATCTCAAAACCTGCTTCAATAAGAGGATTTGTTATGGCTGCTAAAGAAGTCAAATTCAGCTCCGACGCCCGCGAACGCATGCTGCGTGGCGTCGATACGCTTGCTAACGCGGTAAAGGTCACCTTGGGACCCAAGGGCCGCAACGTTGTCATCGAAAAATCCTTCGGCGCGCCTCGTGTGACGAAGGATGGTGTCTCTGTCGCCAAGGAAATCGACCTGTCGGACAAGTTCGAAAATATGGGCGCCCAGATGATCAAGGAGGTCGCCTCAAAGACCAATGATCGGGCTGGCGACGGAACCACGACGGCAACGGTTCTGGCCCAGGCCATCGTCAAGGAAGGCGCCAAGCTGGTTGCCTCCGGCCTAAATCCCATGGACCTCAAGCGCGGCATCGACCAGGCTGTCGGCGCCGTTGTCGACGAATTGAAGGCCAAGGCGCGCAAGATCGCCAACAGCAATGAAGTCGCTCAAGTCGGTACCATTTCCGCCAATGGCGATGCCGAAATCGGCCGGCTGCTGGCCGATGCCCTGGATAAGGTCGGTCATGACGGTGTCGTCACGGTCGAGGAATCGAAGACGGCCGATACCGAACTCGATGTCGTCGAAGGCATGCAGTTCGACCGCGGCTATCTTAGCCCGTACTTCATCACCAACCAGGACAAGATGAAGGTCGAATTCGACAATCCCTTCATCCTCATCCACGATAAAAAGCTGTCCAGCCTGCAGCCCCTGCTCCCGGTGCTGGAAACCGTTGTGCAAGCCGGCAAGCCGCTCCTGGTCATCGCTGAGGACGTCGATGGCGAAGCCCTGGCGACCCTCGTCGTCAATAAGCTGCGAGGCGGCCTCAAGATCGCCGCGGTCAAGGCTCCGGGCTTCGGCGACCGCCGTAAGGCAATGCTGGAAGACATCGCCACCCTGACAGCCGGCCAGCTGATATCCGAAGACATTGGCATCAAGCTGGAAAACGTCACGCTCGACATGCTCGGCCGGGCGAGAACCGTCGTCATCGAAAAAGAAAACACCACAATTATCGAAGGCGCCGGAGCAAAGGCCGACATTGACGCGCGCGTGGCACAGATCCGCACACAGATCGAGGAAACGACATCCGATTACGATCGCGAAAAGCTTCAGGAACGCTTGGCCAAGCTCGCAGGCGGCGTCGCGGTCGTGCGTGTCGGCGGCTCCACGGAGATCGAAGTCAAGGAAAAGAAGGACCGCGTCGACGATGCTCTCCATGCCACCCGCGCGGCCATGGAGGAAGGCATCCTGCCGGGCGGCGGCCTCGCCCTTCTGCGCGCCGCCTCGGCGCTGGAAGCCCTAAATCCGGCGAACGACGACCAGAAGATGGGCGTCGATATCGTCCGCCGGGCGATCGAAGCCCCCGTTCGCCAGATCGCCGAAAACGCCGGAGCCGAAGGCTCGGTCGTTGCGGGCCGCCTAAAGGACAGCCAAACCTATGCCTATGGCTGGAATGCGCAGACCGATACCTATGGCGACCTGTTCGAAATGGGTGTGATCGATCCAGTCAAGGTCGTGCGAACGGCGCTTCAGGACGCGGCATCGGTTGCAGGCCTCCTGATCACGACCGAAGCCATGGTGGCAGAAAAGCCGAAGGCTGAAAAGGCTCAGGCCGTTCCTGCCGGGTTCGACGACTGACCCAGCCGGCCGGTGGTCCTTTGGTCCACCGGCCTCAGTCCACGGTACTCGTGATGCTTAAATCGAACAGCCCTCGCCGCCCGCCAATCGTTCCCGTGTCTGCCCTTCTGATCATGCTGGTACTGACAACCATCGTTTTCTGGGAAGTGAGCCGGGACATGATCCCGATCGGCTGATGAGCACCGGCCAATTAACGTCAGACCAACGGGGGGACGCCAGGAGGCTGCCTATTTTTGACTACATTGAGACGTGCCGCCTTCGGCCTCGTGCATTCGCCAAGCCGGCAAGGATTACACCTCATGTTACCTTCACGGGACTTCCTGCTGGCGAGCGAAGGTTACGGCGTGACAACCGCCGAAATCTTCTATCGGATGCCGGATCATCCGGCGCTGCTCCAGATTTATATCTGGCAGGATTACGATTTGGCACCCGACTTTCCGGCCCTCTTTGCTTTCTTAGATTTTTGGAAGGTGAACCTGGATGCACGGCTGCACAGCGTCAAATTCGGCCACAACCCCCTCCTTGAAAGCAGAAGGTGGCGGATGGTAGATCGGGAGTTTCGCCTCGAATGACGATCACTAAGCCTGAATCGTTGTAGACGGCAACAGAGGGGGCTTACCCGTCCCAACGGATAGCCTCGCGCGAGGCGTTGGCCCACTAAATCTGTTTCCAGGTCACGCAATCAAGGATATACAATTACCTTGTGGTAAAATCCAATTCGCCATGATTTCGTGTCAAGACGCAAAGCAAGACGTTGCTTTTTTTGGCGTTATTTGCTTTAATACGTCTTCACCTAAAGGACTTAAGTCATGCAACACCCTTCGCTTATAGAGCGTTCGGTAGGCGCTACGCTTAGAGCTTTCTCGAAAGGGCAAGTTACCCGTGAGGAGGCCGAACTAGATTTGATTGAACTCATCGCATCCCAGATGGTTGGGAAAACAGATTACATCGTGGCCGTCGTAGGCTATTACGTGAAGGCGTTGTTGGATGCGGTTTCACGCGGCCACATTGATTTCACGGCAGCGTTCGAGACATTGGTCGATGCGGCGCTCACAGGCGCGGAATACAACATTCCTCTCTCGGCGCGGCTTGCCACACCTTTTTTGAAAGCTAGGACTGACAGCGGCATGGATCGGGTCACCCCTATTGCTTGATCAAACCAATCAAGGTTTGCCGCGACGGCGAGCTGGATTTGACCCGCGATTATTCGTAACCAGACACTGTCCGACGACGTTTAGTACAAATGCCAAGCAGTCATGACAGATTTTCGGAAAGGCGCCGACGTACCGGGTAAATCTGCTAGTTTTTTTAGAACTCACATGTCTGGGCGGGCACTCTGATAGTCGCTGTGCCGAATGCAACAGCTCGAATTTCCCACCAGCGAGCCTCTCACTCCCGCTGGCAGGTCACACTGAAAAATGTTCAAACATTCAAATGCAGGTTCAGAAATATTCAGCCCAAAATAAAAAAGTAATATGGTTTGATTGATAGCTCATGATGTTGGCGCTTTGCGTTGCACTTAAATGACACCACGGCCATCGCTATGAATGATCGTGTGCATTTCCAACTAAGGTGAGAGCGCCGCCCATCGCCTTGTTTTAGTGATGGGCCTGCGAGCCTTTGTGCGACTTGCTCCCCTTCTTTGGGATATGTGCCTCATGCATGGCGATGGCGACGGCCTGCTTATGGCTGGTCACCTTCTTCCCACTACCACTCTTCAGCTCGCCATGCTTGGCTTCGTGCATAACTTTCTCGACCTTCTTTTTCTGGCCGCTCGATTCCTTAGACATGATGCTCTCCTTTGGCGCCCCGGGTTTTTGATACCGCTAAATTCCATAGGCTTTCCGCCTATAGGCCACTTAACCCATTAGGCCGTGCATCAATTCAGGCACCTCGCCCACGGCAACCAGTAAACTATATCCGCCCCAGAATAGGCAGCCGATGCCGATAATGACCAGGGTCAGAGCGCTTTCCATATCCCAGGGGGCGTGTTCGTGATGTTTCATGACGTCACTTCCTTTCCGGCCTCGGCAGTTTACGCCGGCCATCTGTAACGCCCCATCCGCAAAGCCTCTCTGGATATAAAAAGCGGTAATTGATTGATGCCTCATCGGTTTTTTACGCCGATCCAGCGGTATCGATTGGAATCCTTAGGCTTAGGCTCCGATAAACGGCGCCAAGCCACAGGTCAAAACGTGGCGCACATCTGCCAAGGAGAAAGATTATGTCCGTCAAAACCGTGCTAGCCGCCCTGCTGGCGGCGCCTGTCATCTTGGCCGCCCCGGTGGCGTTTGCTGTCGACAAACCGGTCGACTTCGTTACCAAGGCGTCGAACGCCGGCATGTTCGAGGTCAAGTCGAGCGAACTGGCGCTGAAGAAGTCGAAAAACCCGACCGTTATCGCCTTTGCCAAGGAAATGATCGCCGACCACAAGGCCGCCAACGTCAAGCTAAACGCCGCCGCCAAGGCCGCCAATATTGTGCCGCCCAAGGTCTTCGATCACAATGAACAAGCCAAGGTCGACGACCTCGCCAAGAAAGGTGATGACTTCGATAAGGCCTATATCGATGCGCAATCCAGTGCCCATGCAGACGCTGTGAACCTCTTCAGCGACTTCTCGAAAAATGGCGAAAGCGTGCAGTTGCAAAACTTCGCCACTGCCACCTTGCCAACGCTGGCCGCCCGTAAGGCTAAGGTCGATGACATCAAGGCCAAGATGTAATCTAGTCGAACGCGCCGATGAAAATCGGTGCGTTTCTTTTTTCCGGAAGGAACCGCCGTGAGCCCGCTCGACTACAAGCAACAGGCGGAACAGACCGCCGAAGACGACCGCCGCATCCAGCAAGATCTGGCCGAACGCGAGAAACGCCAGCCCAACGAAGTGCCGCCAAATGCCATGCAAGCGGGTGCGCGTGGATATCCCGAACCACCGCTGACCGGGCAGCACCTCGAAAAGCCAGGCAATGAGTCTGATCTGGCGCTCAAGCCAATGTACGATGCGCCCTATTACAAGAGCTCCGGCAAGCTGCAGGACATGACCGCTATCATAACCGGTGGCGATTCCGGCATCGGCCGTGCCGTGGCTGTGCTGTTCGCCCGCGAAGGCGCCGACGTCGCCATCATCTATCTCGAAGAGCATCAGGACGCCGAGGAGACAAAGGCCGCTGTCGAGAAGGAGGGCCGCCGTTGCCTGCTCATTCCGGGCGACGTCGCCGACCGGGCATTCTGCTTCGATGCGGTCAGGCAGGTTGTAGACGAATTCAAACGGCTCGACGTACTGGTCAATAATGCGGCGTTTCAACTGCATACGATCGACTTTGACGACCTGACCGCCGATCATTTTGACCGGACGCTCAAGACTAATCTCTACGGCTATTTTAATATGGCCCAAGCCGCGTCCAAACAAATGAAACCTGGCGCGTCGATCGTCAATACCGGCTCGATCACGGGCATCGACGGGTCGAAATACCTGCTCGACTATTCAATGACCAAGGGCGGCATTCATGCCTTCACGCGGTCGCTCTCGGGCAATCTGATGCCGAAGGGCATACGCGTCAACTGTGTAGCACCAGGCCCGGTGTGGACGCCGCTAAATCCGGCCGATGCCGAAGCACCCAAGGTAGCGCATTTCGGCGAACAGGTGCCGATGCGACGTCCAGCTCAGCCTGAAGAAATTGCTCCAGCATATGTGTTTTTGGCGTCACCACAAACCGGCAGCTACATCACCGGCGAAGTCTTGCCGATCATTGGCGGGTATTAAAAAAGCCTTCCGCTGCGGCTTCGTGGATTGTTGGTGCGATCAAGCGTCTCTTCCTCATTTGGAGACATTGCGGCTGGGCAGCGAGACATCAAATCTGGACATTGCGACCTCACCTTGGAATCTCCAAAGATGGCGTAACGGGCGGCTGGAGCCAGGCTTGCGCTTTGGTGGTCGTCCCTCAGAATGATGGTGTCATCAACCTACGGCGTCAGGTTCGCGGCCTGCGCCAAGCATCATCGAGAGACGACCATGAAATACTATGCCGGAATTGATGTGTCTTTGGAACGCTCCAGCATCTGCATTGTCGATGCAGCGGGCAAAATCTGTCGTGAAGGCGAAGCACTGAGCGAGCCTGAAGCCCTAACCTCGTGGCTCAGCTCCTCAGGGCTGGAGATGGAGCTCATCGGTCTGGAAGCTGGCCCGTTGTCCCAGTGGCTTTATGCCGAAATGGCGGCCGGTGGTTTGGCGTGCCAACTGATCGAGACACGCCATGTACGCACTGCCTTCAAGATTATGCCGGTCAAGACCGATAAGAAGGACGCTCGCGGCATCGCCCAACTGATGCGGCTGGGTTGGTTCCGCCCCGTACACTGCAAGTCCCAGCCGGCTCAAGAGGTCCGTGCCATCCTGACTGCTCGCAAACTGTTGCAGACAAAGCTTCTCGACGTCGAGAAAAGCTTGCGGGCATTCTTCGTGGATTCGGCCTGAAGGTCGGCGCCATCTCTACGAGCGGCTTTGAGGCGCGGATCTTCGAGCTTTGCGAGGGTCACGACACACTGACCCAGATCGCAATGTCCGTCCTAAATGCCAGACGAGCTCTTCTCGACCAGTTCAACCTTCTCCATCGCAAGGTTTTGGCCATGGCCAGGGCCGACCAGCGAACCTGTCGATTGATGACAGTGCCCGGTGTGGGTCCACTGACCTCACTTACCTTTGTGTCCGCCGTCGATCAGACAGAACGGTTCTCATCGTCACGCGACATCGGCCCTCACTTTGGCCTTACGCCGCGAAAATATCAGTCGGGAGAGACTGATTACAGTGGTCGCATCTCGAAGACCGGGGACGTCACCGTACGCACAGCCCTCTACGAGGCCGCAAATACGATCATGATCCGGCGCAGCAAAGCCATACAGCTGAAGGCCTGGGCTACGGCGATTGCCAAACGCTCGGGCATGAAGAAGGCCAAAGTCGCCTTGGCCAGGAAACTTGGCGTCATCATGCATGCCATGCTTTGCAATGGGCAGGAGTTTACGGCTTCCAAAACCGAGAGGGTTTCCATGGCTTAGCAAACCACACCATTGGGCCGCTTCCATCATCTACGGCCCGAGCCAGGTCCCTTCGCCGGGACGCGAGGATCGGTCAGACCGTAATGTCCGCAGCAGCTATACTGCGCTCCAAAGATAGGTCGGCCGAACCTTTTCCCACACCATCAAGCAGCGCTCATAGAGATGACTGAGGACAGAAGCACGAAGCCGGCGATCGGAAAATGGCTCAAAAGGGATTGACTAAAAGGTGCCCGTTACAGAAGCGGACATTGGTCCTTCATAGACCTTTCTCACGAACGTCCAAGTTCATCCTGGGCATAGAGCAAACCGGACTCTACTGATCACTTGACCATTACCGCTTCCAGTTGCTGTCCCAATTGGTCGAGGGTGAACGGCTTGACGATCAAGTGGGTGCCGGCGTCTAAGGTTCCATTGTGGACAATAGCATTCTGCGTATATCCGGTCATGTACACGACACACAGCCCTGGCAATTGGCCATTGGCAACATCTGCCAGCACCCGCCCGCTTTTCCCCGGCATGACGACATCGGTGAGCAAGATGTCCGGCCGACTACCCGTAGCAATTACTTGCAGCGCCTGATCCGCATCCTCCGCAACCAGTACATCGTACCCTAGCTCCACCAACGCTTCCGCTGCAAATTCCCGGACCCCGGGTTCGTCGTCGACGACCAGGACCGTGATATCCTTGCGATTGCGATCCGCGCGGCGGCTTTCTTCCGCAACGACGGACGGCCCATCATCAATGGAGCGTGGCAAATAGAGCTTGACTGTCGTCCCATGGCCAAGCTCGCTGTAAATGGCAACATGTCCGCCCGACTGCTTGACGAAGCCGTGCACCTGACTGAGGCCTAGGCCCGTCCCCTGGCCTACTGGCTTGGTCGTGAAAAATGGCTCGAACACTTGTTCGAGGTTTTCTGGGGAAATGCCCGTACCGGTATCCGTGACAGCGATAAGGACATACTGACCAGGCGTTACCTCCTGTTGATCCTCCGCATAAGTGCGGTCGAGATAAACATTGGCCGTCTCTATCGTTAGGCGTCCCCCCTGTGGCATCGCGTCTCGTGCATTGACCGCGAGATTGACCAGAGCGGTCTCAAGCTGCCCGATATCGATCAAGGCCCGCCACAGCCCACCGGCATTGACGACTTCGACCGAAATCGTTTCGCCCAGTGTTCGGCGTATGAGATCGGAGGTTTCTAGTGTGACCTGGGCCACATTGGCTGGCTTGGGATCGAGGGGCTGACGGCGGGAAAACGCCAGCAGACGTTGCGTCAGAGCGGCGGCCCGCTTGGCGGCCTCCTGCGTATTATTGATAAACTGCAACAACTTTGCGTCCGCATCACCAAACCGGCGCAACAGCAGCTCGTTGTTTCCCAAGATCACGGCAAGCATATTATTGAAATCGTGGGCGATTCCCCCTGTGAGCCGTCCGACAGCCTCCATTTTCTGGCTTTGCCGTAACGCTGCTTCGACGCTTTCCCGTTGCTGCATTTCTGCAAGCAATCGCTCATTGCTTCGCTTCAGCGCCCGGGCATCAAGCGTTGTAATAACCAGCAGAAGCGCCGCGATGATCAAAAGCAAACCCGCGCCGGCATAGCGGGCCAGTCGCGCGCCAACGGTCTCCGTCTTTTGTCGGAAAAATACTGTCCCGAGTTTCTGCCCTTTTTGAATGACTTGCGCGCTCACCCCGATTGAAGCGCCGGAGGCGTCGGTTTGGCGTCCCGTGTGAAACTGGGCAGGATCAACGTTCTGACCAAATTCGGCCACGCGGTGTCCGCGATCATCATAAACCGCTATCGCCAGTACATCGGGATTTCCACTAAGCGCGCTTAAATATTGCTTGATGGCATCCTGATCGTCGAAGGCCAATGGCGCGGCGATCGAGTCCGCCAGAACGCGGGCTTGCATCTGAGCGCCATCCCCCACCTGCTTCTCGTGCGCGGCGTCGGCGACAATGGTCATGGTGAGCCAAGCCACCATGAGAAAAGCCACGCTGCCCACAAGGGCTGCGAATCTGTACTTTTCGAGGAACTGGAAGATGGCCGTCATGGCTCGACCACACCTTGAGCCGTCCGTACCGACACGGCCAGCGTTAACAGTTTCGAACTGATCGTCACGCCGTTGGCCGTTGCCGCGACCTGGTCGATGCGGAACCGTACTTTGCCTGCCTGCATCTTATAGCTGACGATCCCCGGCGAGCCGCCCTCATCCGTGACGGTCAGCGTCGGCGAACCGTTGACGGCCTGAATAGCCGCCGGGATCGTCTGCTTTGCCGATCCCCCAAGATAGGCGATATCGCATTTCGATTGCGGACTAATCACCTCCAGACGGCTTACCGCGTATGGCCGTCCGTCATAGGACAGGCCTGCAATCGCCTGATCAAGATTTCCGCCAAACGGGTCATGCCCGACAACGCAGATCGTGAACCGCGACGGATCGTTGGCCCCCACTGGCCAAGTGACGAAGGGGGCGAACTTGTAGAGATAGGTCATCTTGACGGCGGTCGCCAATGGCGCCTCCGCTGTGGCAGGCGCACAGAAGCACATCGCGTTTGCAACGACGAGCCCTCCGAGACACCCTCTCCACAGGTTGGACGCGTGTTTCAACTCAGTAACCGTAGCGCAGCGATAAAAGAACAGAGCGGCCGGAATATCTTGGCGAGGCCGTACTAGGGTCCCAGACTTCGATATGACGCTTGTGGAGCAGATTGCCGGCGATCCAGTTCAGTTCTAACTTATCTGTCAGACGCCAGGCAACCCGAACGCTGGCCTCTGTGTAGGCGGGCACGGGTGCCGTATCTACCTTGCCGACGGTGCGCATCGCTACGTCGATATCCCAAGCCTTGCCGACGGTCCATTCCGAACGGATTTGCGCCTGATAGCGCGGATCCTGGCCGCTGACGGACAGATTGGTCAAATCGTTGAAACCAGGCTTAAGCTCAAAATGCTTATTCAGCGTATTGAAACCACCCTTCAAACGCCAATTCGGGGTCACATCGAACGTCGCCCAGCCTTCGAGGCCTGACGTCGTACCGCGTCCCCCATTTTGCAGCACGAGCGGGAAAATGGTTGCCGGATAGCCGTCCGTGCGCAGGTCATCATAGTGGTTTTCAAACGCCGATAGTGACAGCGAAAGATTGGCCAGTGGCTGGGCGCGCCAGCCAATCTCGTAGGCGGTGAGCTTTTCCGACTCGAAGTCGGGCGCTGGCAGAAGAATACCGGACGCTTCGAGCTCACGCTCGATGCGATTGGGCGTCCGAACCGCCCGCGACACGCTCCCCCAGACCATCTGATTGCCGCGCTGCCAGCCCAGCCGAACATTGGGCAACCACTCCAGTCCAGAATAGCTGCTGTTTTCAGCCTTTAGGCCTAGTGTCAGTTTCAGATTATCACGCAGGGTCATTTCATCCTGCGCGAAAACTGAAGCCAACGAGATCGTCGTTTTCGGGTCGGCGAAATGAAAGGCATTGTACGAGACAAAGTTTTCACGCCAGACCCTTATCTCGCCACCCCAAACGAACTGATGGCGATCATTGAGCGCGACGGCATGCTGGGCTTCCAGACTATAGGTGTCGCGGCTTTCAAACAGGGTCGGCTCGTCGCGAACATCGTGGTCGGCGTAGGCCTGCAAGTTGACAATGGAGCCATTGTCGAGGGTCCGCGCCCAGCCGGCGAGCAGATCGTAACCCCGGAAAATCCCGCCCCCCTCAGATATCTCGTTGCGGTAGGCGTCCCCCTTGAATGTATAGCTGTCGGCCTCACGCGTGCCGTCGATGCCGAAGCCTGCATGCTGTCCGCGGAAACCGTCATCGAAGGTATCGGTGACCAGGGCCGCCTTGGTTTGGCTCTGCTCGAAACCGTCGGCATAGACGCGAAAATGCGCATGCTTCCCGAGCGCGCCCCCAAAGCGGATCGTGCCGGTACGCTTGTACGGGCTTGCCGTGGCGCGCAGATACAGACCTTGCGTCTCAGACGAAGGCTTCGAAATTATATTGATTACGCCATTGACGGCATTCGCGCCCCAGAGCGTGCCCCCCGGGCCGCTGATGACTTCGATGCGGTCGATGTTATCGAGGGAGACGTCGATTTGCTGCCATAAGACGCCTGACCCAATCGGCTCATAGACGCTCCTGCCATCGATCAGCACCAACAACTTGTTTGCGGTCTCTGGTGAATTGAAGCCTCGCGCTGTGACCGAATAGCTGTAGCCATTGATGCGCGCCACTTCGAGATTGGGCGCCAGGCGAAGGACCTCTGGCAATGTGACGTAGCCTGACCGGCGGATATCCTCAGCAGTGATGACATAGATGGATGATGCCGAACTTCGGAGAGCCTCGGGTCGCTTGGAGACCGAAGTGACTTGAAGATTGGCCAGGTCTTCTACCGACATATGTTGCAACTGGTCGCCGCTGCTGGCGGCGGGAATCGTTTGCGAACAAGCCCCGCTGGCCATAAACATCGAGATCAGGGCCATCAAACCGACGCATGAATAACATCTGAACTCCCCTCTAGCTGTCGCCTCCACCCCGCTGCGCCTCCCGCGTCGTTATGATCCATCATCTATTGGAGTGAAAAAATAAGAAATCGATGTGTCGCCTAGTATTTGCTCCAGGCATCGAGGCGCCGACCGTCCTCATAACCGGAAATTGGCGCCTTCCCGCCAATCGTCCATTGCGGACGTATTGACTTTGGGCCCGCCGCTCCGAAGCGGACATCGCGACAGTTCATGGCCCCCAACGGCCGACTTCGACCTTTGGCATTCGCCTCGTCCTTCAAGAGATAAAGTTGCTTGCAGAGGCGCCGATTGCGCTTCCCATACACGGGCAATTCCCAATCCGACCAAAGCTTCTCAAAACTGGACATTTTCGGTCGACGTTAAGCGATGTATATGTCCGGTTGAGTCGTTCCATCGGGTTTTTAACAATAGGGTCTTTGACCCCGCCAGACACACGCCTGTGTGCTCGGCGGTAGTTAAGGGAATGAGGGGATTAATGGATAAAATAATAGATTTCCTGGCGGAAGGTATAAAGAAGTTTTGCCTGGTGGCTTTTAATTGGTGGGCATTATTGCTCGCCCTAATTCTTTTCCTCCCATTAGGCTTTTTAGCAGGCTACGAGGTGAAGCAGCCTTCTCTCAATGTGGCTTCGACAAAAAGCCTACTAAGCGTTATAGATAAAATAGAGGGTCAGATAGCCGCCGCCGAAGCTAGGGGAGCAGGCGCATCGGCGGATTCGCTAGCTAAGCTTCAGCCGGTTCGTACAGACCTTGAAGCAATTAAGAACACGGCAAATAGGCTACCTGTATCCAATCGAGCGGAGCTAACAACAAAAATAAATATAGCGCTCGACGATATGGATTCGCTTAAAGCCGCGGCCTTCGTGAGGGAAAGCAAATTCGACGAAGAGCTGGCCGGGGATTTACGTGAGCTAAGGTCACTTAGAAAGCAAATATATAACGGCGCTAACGCTTCAAAAGATTTTCCTTCAATTCTCTACGATCAATTTTGCCGCTTTTTGAAATGGGTTGGA
>CAYULN010000363.1:0-12882 GCA_964445605.1 uncultured Caulobacteraceae bacterium
TCGACCTGCTCCTGGTGACCCATATGGGCAAGCTGCACGACGCCCAAGCCTACGCCAAGAATCGCCGAGAAGGCGAAACCGAGGTCATGGATCTGCGCGACTATGAACGGACTCTCCTTCCGGATGCCAAGGGCGAAACCATCGCCGTCATCAATGGCGAAGGCGCCATCATGACCGGCAAGGGTGGCGGCGGTTTCGGCTCTGAACCGAGCATGCTGTCCGACGACGTGTCGCAGGCCTTCTACGATGCCGCCAAGGACCCGAAGGTCAAGGCGATCGTCTTCCGCGTTTCCTCGCCCGGCGGTTCGGACACAGCGTCCGAGCAGATCGCCAATGCCATGCAAGCCGCCAAGGAAGCCGGCAAGCCGGTGGTGGTGTCGATGGGTGAATATGCCGCTTCGGGCGGGTACTGGATTTCCTCGGGCGCGTCCGAGATCGTTGCCAACCCGAGCACGCTGACGGGTTCGATCGGCGTGTTCGGCGGCAAGTTCGCTTTCGGCGACGCCCTGAGCCGGTTTGGCGTCGACATTCGCGATATCTCGGTCGGCGGCGATTACAGCTCGGCGTTCAGCGAGTCCAAGGGCTTTACGCCGGCCCAGCGCGCCGCTCTGTCCTCCTGGATCGACCAGATTTATAATGGCTTCATCGTTCATGTGTCGTCCGGCCGCAATATCCCGGTCGATCAGGTCCAGCAGATCGCCAAGGGCCGTGTCTGGACCGGCGCTCAGGCGGTGGACCTGCATCTGGTCGACAAGACCGGCGGTTTCTATGACGCCGTCGATGAAGCCAAGAAGCTGGCCAAGCTCGATCCGGCCGCCGACGTGCAGATCGTCAGCTATCCCAACAAGAGCAGCCGCCTGGGTGGCCTACGCCAGAGCGCCGAGATGGCTTTCTCGGGCATGAAGACCCTGTCCTTCCTGGGCTGGGCGATGCAGGATCCCAAGGCCGAGGCGGCAATGAATGCCGTGGCGGATGAGCGGCTGCGGGAAGAAGGCGCGACGGTCATGGCGCCGAAGGCTTATGAGCCGTCGCAGCGATAACCGCCGTTAACTTATGGGGTTTGGGGCCCGTGGCCCCAGGACTTCCTTGTTCCAATAAAGAAGCCCCGCCCCTCTTCGGGGCGAGGGCTTTTTTATTGGATTGAGGCGGGCTTGGGCCGTGGGTTCCAAACCCCATCAATTTAAGGGCGGCTCGCACTCCCCCATGGGAAATGCCCCCTGAGAGCTCCTTTTCGGGCCTCCGAATAAACTTATGGGGTCTGGAACCCGCGCCCCGAATCACGTCCGCGATCCGATAAAAGAGCCCTCGCCCAAGGGGGCGGGGCTCTTTTATCGGAACAAGAAAGTCCTGGGGCCGCAGGCCCCAGACCCCGTACGCTTAGTCGTCGTCCACAAAAAAGCGGCGGAAGGGAAACCCTTCCGCCGCAATCACAATCAAGAGAAGGTACGCGGTTAGAACTGATACCGGACCGACAGGCGCACATAACGCGGCCCCTGATAGTCCAAAGCCTTCATGTAGTTCTTGTTCGGGGTGTTGACACCACCGATTTCACCGAACTCGCCCATGATGGTCGCACCCTGCGCGTTGAGCACGTTGAAAACGTCCAACTGATAACGCACCGAACCGATCGGCAGCGGATCGGTATAGGCGAAGCTCAGGTCAAGCTTGTTGATCCAATCGCCCTTGAACTGCGAACCGCGCGGCGTCAGCTTGCTGTTGCAGTACCAGGCCGTCAGGGTCTGCTGGTCGGCACGCTTGTCGGTGAACGGGTAATACCCGATACAACCGTAGTGACGCGGCGACAGCACCGCGGCGCTGAAGCTGGCCGTCAGCTTGTCGTTGATGTGGTACAGACCGTAAGTCTTGAGCGACAAGGCATGGTGGTTCGGCAGCAGACCGAAGTTGCCGTCCGTCCAGCCGTTCTGGTCGAAGTCCTGGGTCAGGCCGGTGTCGGTCTGGCCGTTGTCGGACTTGACGCCGCCTTCGATATTGCCCTCGGTCTTGGACAGAACCAGCGAGCCCTGCAGGTACCATTTGCCGTCGTCCGGACGCTCCCAGTCGAACTCAAGCGCCGTATAGGTGCGCTTGGCCGTCGGCAGGCCGAGGACCGAATTCGGAATGGTGACGACCTTGCCGGCATAAGGCGCGCCGAAAGCATCGCCAAGCGTGATGACGACGTCGCTGCCAGGGTTGACCAGCACATAGCCGGAGCTGCCGAAATTGATCGCCTGCGTCTTGTCGCCGCCCGGATAGCAGTTGGCCACCGGAATGTTCAGGTAGGCGCAGATATCCTGCTTACCGTACTTGAGGTTGGTGTCTTCCATGGCGTCGAACAGCTTGTTGTAGCTGGCGTGGACACCAATCCGCCAACCGCTGCTCAGATGGCTTTCGTAACCAAGCATGAACTGGTCTTCGTACTGCGCCGACAGGTTGTGGCTGGCCAGCGTGTCGCCGCCCGGGACTAGACCGTTCGACAGCACGTTATGGGCCACGCGGGTCCCCAGAACCGGGACCAGGGTAGTCGAATCGCGGCTGGTATAGGTGTAGTAGTCTTCCAGGAAGGTTTCGCCGCCGGCTTCGCGAATGTTGGTGTTGGCGGCGATCGGGATGTAGAAGCGACCGAAGAAGCCGGTCACCTTGGTCGACTTGTCGCCGAACAGGTCATACGACACGCCCAGGCGCGGCGAGATCTTGTTTTCGTTCTTCAGGAACGAAACATTGGCGGCGTTGCGGTTGTCGAAGGTATCGGTACGCAAGCCGAGGTTCAGGTTCCAGCGATCGGTCACGGTCCAGTCGTCCTGCACGTAGTACGAACGGTTATGAACATTGAACGAGCCGCCGTTGAACAGGGTGCGGACGCGGACGCAGCTGTTGGTGATGGTGCCGGACGAGCCGCAGTCCGTCGCCGGACCATAGTAGCGGTAGTAAACGCCGCCCGAATACTGTTGGAAATCGACGGCGTTCAACAGCTCGAGGTCGCCGCCGACACGGGTATGGTGGCGGCCGAAGAAATTATAATAGAAGTCGGCGTCGATGCGATAGTTTTTACGGGTATCCTTGCCGGTTTCGATCAGCAGGTTCGGGTTGCCGCGAATGACGGAACCGTTTTCAAAGACGGCGGCCTGCGAGTCGGCATCCGAGAAACTGGTCTGGTTGAAACCGGAATAGCCGTAAAGGGCCGTCAGGCTGAACCAGTCGGTGAACTTGCCGGTATATTTGACGATGCGGTTCAGACCGCCCTGGCCCTGGAAGCTCGGCGTATCCTGGCCGCCGATGGTATTCTGATCGCTGTCCGGGATCTGGTCATCCTTGAAATAGGTGAAGTCCAGGCGCTGATCGGGATTCAGCATGAAGGTGAACTTGCCGCCGTAGAAAGGCGCATCCTTCGTGGTGTTGGTGGTGATCTGAGTGATCTTGCCGGTGCTATCGGTCTGATACTCGAAATCCGTGAAGTCACGCGGATTGTACAGGGCAAAGAAATAGACGTGATTTTTCCAGATCGGGCCGGACAACCAGAGCGTCCCTTCCGAATGGGTCCCACGCTTCTTGTAACCATAGGTCGGCACGGTGCCGTTCAGATCGACGGCATAGACATCCGTCTTCGACGACATGCTGTCCGGCGCATACGACAAGGAAAGGCCGCCGTGGAAGGTATCGGAGCCGGAACGCGTCGTGGCGATGAAGGCGCCGCCGGTGTTGCGGCCGAATTCGGCGCTATAGCCGCCGGTCTTGACTTCAATCTGGTCGTAGAAGTCGATGGGCACGTCCGATCCGCCGAGGAAGTTGCGGAAGTTGGTGACGTTCATGCCGTCAACATAATAGATGTTTTCCGCCGGCGAAGCGCCACCCAGCGACGCATAGGGCACGACCGGCGTGCCGAACGAGGTGTTGACGCTGATGCCCGGCACCAGATCGGCCAGAGACACCAGGTCACGGCCGACCGGCACGCGATCGATCGTTTGTTGGACGTCGATGACCTGGCCGGTGGTGGTGCGGTTGAAGTCGATGTTGCGGCGAGCCCTGCCCTTGACCACGACGACGGTTTCGGAGGCGGCGCTGGTGGTGAAGTCGTAGCTCGACACCGAACCGAGCGAGACGACGATCGTTTCCTTGGCCTTGGTGCCGTCCGGGGAAGAGATTTCGATATCGTAGCGGCCGGTCGGGATCTGGTTCAGTTCGAACTTGCCGTCAGCGGAGGTGGTGACTGTATTCTTATAGGCGTTGGACGTGCCCTTGACCGAAACGGTGGCGCCGGCTTCCGGCTTGCCGGCCTCGGACTTGACCGTGCCCGCCAGCGAGCCGTTGGTGTAGTCCTGAGCCTGTGCCGCGGTCGGCAGAAGGGTCAGGACGCTGACTACGAGGGCGGGCGCCGCGGCGCCTGCGAGCACGGAGCCGCAAATCGTGGTCGTGGCCATGAGGCCAGACCGCCAGGTCATCTTTTTCACTATTGTTCTCCAGGTTACATCAGGGGTGTAGGCGCACCCGCCGCAGTCCAGCATTACAAGCTGTTAATAAAATTAAATCTCCCTGCCGCAATTCCGTCAATCACGCGTCGCAATTTTGAAGATATCAATTGAAACCTGTTATAAATAAGTCACACACGAAACGATTTCCCTTAGGGAAAGATTTTTTAACGGGGCAGATTATTTCACAGCCAAATTTCACTCAAAGAGCGTTGTTTTTTCAATTTTAATTGATTAAAATCATATTGTTATTATAGTTGTCCACTCTGCATACGATCTATTTCGCAGGGGCACAATCATCCCCTACCCGTTCAAATGCTCACAAAATTGTTTCTCCACGGCGCGGAACGATTTTTCATCTATAAAGTATCAATTGCAATTATTTTAGGCCATTTTGCGACCATGGCGGGTGCGGGACACACCAAGAAAGGGTACCCAATGCCCGTTCAGGTCGATCGAAGACGCGAAATTGGCGGAGTCAGTAGTAAAACCGCTCCCTGTTTTGCGTCAATGCGCAATGTCGATATGCACGGAAGTGGCCGACGGCTGCGGCCTGTCGGTCGATGGCGCCAGCCCGGCCAGCAGCACATGTATCAAAGCAAGACCGACAACGGCCGCTGCCAAGCGGCGTGCACGTTTTGAAATATAAAGGAAAATTGCCCAAACCACCGATACGCACCCGCCTATGTCGACGGGGGCGGAGCAAGGCTTACGCCAGTGGATTACGGCAGGGCGCGAATCTTCTGAACGATGGCGACGACACGACGGCAATTGCCGCCGAGATCGGGCATGTCATAGCGGCCGAGAGATCGGACATCGACTCGACCCGGCTCTACACGCACGACCACATCAGACAGGAAGCCATAGAAGTTGTCGCGATAGGTGCCTTCGACGCGGCCCTGAGCGATGGGTTGCAAGGTATAGTGCAGGTCGCGCAGGATCTGCGCCACCTGGTTTTCGGTGACGGCCTTGTTGAGCACCGTCTTGGCGGCCGGACAAGTCACCTGGTTGATATCGCCGACCGTCTTGCCCCCCCACTCGAAGGATTCATTGCGCGGTACGCGCGGCATTTCCTCGATCAGAGGGGCTTCGGGGCCGCGTTCGGCCATCAGCTTGTCGGAGAAATCGAGCGGCCGGTCCCAGTCGGTGGCGACATCATGGATCGGCGGGAAAATGTGAAGGGCTTTCTGATAGAGAAAGAAGCCGCCCATCAGGCAACCGGACAGCATCACGGCCACCAGAGCCCACAGGCCGCAGCGCACCGGTGCCAGGAAGAGGGAAATCAATAGGGACAGGCCGGAAACCGCTAGGGCGCCAACCGCGACGCGCGGCCCGACGTTCAGGGTCAGGGTCTTGAAGCCGAAGTCCTGGCTGACATAGCCGAAGCGCGTCGCCAGCATGGCGCCGAGCAGATACAGTCCCGCCAGCACGGCGACGACGAAGGCGAAATGCGCGAACCCCAGGCCCTTCCTGGACGCATGTGACGTGTCGTGGCTCAAAATCGGCGTTCCCTCATCACGGATACTTTATTCTTATAGTGGCCGGTAAGCTGGCCGGATTTGGCGAGACCCGGGGGAGCGGTCCCCGCAGACAGTGCGGCCACTACGCAACGTCGTCACGAATTTACCTTCGCCACGCGAAAAACGGGCATGGAAGCGGGTGAATTTCGCGCACGGAGATTGCGACATGTCTTCAAGCTTTTGCGTCAAAAACACGCATAACCCCCGGAACTTCAAAGCCTTGTTTCCATAGCGCGGCTATAGCTTACCACCGGCGCGACCCAGGCTTCAGTCTTCGCGTCTAATCTGCCATG
This sequence comes from uncultured Caulobacteraceae bacterium, assembly GCA_964445605.1. GTDB lineage: Bacteria > Pseudomonadota > Alphaproteobacteria > Caulobacterales > Caulobacteraceae > Asticcacaulis. The sequence goes on from CAYULN010000363.1 coordinate 6,277, forward strand.
AAATGGTGAACGGATCAACGGCCTCCTGGGCAGAAGCGACGCTGACGGTGGCGTCTGAAACATCGCTCACGCGCTTGTCAACCCGGGCGGCGCGGGTTTCGGCGGAGACGTCGAGCCACAGCCCGTCGAAGGCAACCCCCGCGATCCGCGCCATCGCCTCGGCCCGGTCGCGCCATTTGGCCTCGCGGAAGGTTGCGTCGAGCACGACCGGCTGCCCGGCACGCAAAACCGTCTCCGCCAGGCTGAACATGTAATCATGAGTGCGGACGCTTTGCTCCGGCGCATAGGCTTCCGGCGGCAGGCGGTCGAGCGGCGCGCAGTTCCATAGGCGTTTGCGCAGTTCGTCGCTGCGCAGGATAACCGCGCCGGGCGGGCGGCCCTTGGCGGGCGCTTCCTGGCGGGCAACCGTGCTTTTGCCCGAACCCGATAGGCCGCCGATGGCCGACAAGGTGGCCGGCGGCGGGCGCAGGAAGGCCAGCGCGGCGTCGAGATATAGGCGCGCCTTGTCGATCTCGCCGTTATGGGCGCTGACGTGGCAGCGCACCCCTGCCCGCGCCGACAGGTAAAGCGGCAACAATTTCAGTCCGCTGTACAGGCCGCTTTCATCCGGTTCGCGCCGCGCCGCGGTTTCCAGCCAGGCGTTGAACACCCGGTTGGCGGCGGCAGGCTGATCGCGTACCCACAGGTCCATCAGCAGGAAAGCCAGATCGTACAGGACGTCGACCTGGATCAGGTGGTCATTGAACTCGATGCAGTCGAACAGCACGGGCCGGCCGTCCTCGACCAGGATATTGCCGAGGTGCAGGTCGCCGTGGCACTGGCGGATATGGCCATCGACGAACCGCCGCCGGACGTCGCCTTCGGACGCGCGCCAAGCCGCCTGGATGGCCGTCTCATAAACGTTGACAGTTGCCTCGCCGAGCCGGTCGCGAAACAGGGCGATGTGCTTCGCGTTGGAATCAATGGTGTACTTGATGTTCCGCGCGTGGGTTTCGTCTTGACAGACGGCGGCGCCGGCATGGAAGGCGGCAATGGTCTCGCCAAGGTCCTGCATCAGGCCCATATCCGGCTGCCAGTCGGGCGTGGCCCGCTCGGACAACACGGCATGGGTGTCGAACCGCCGCATGACCAGGACACTTTCGCCTTCGATTTCCGTCACTTCGCGGTAGATGCTGGCGGCGGCGCGCTGATTGAATTGCAGTTCCCGTTCCAGGGCGGTGCGGCGCTTATCCGCCGACGTGAAGTCGAGAAAGCCGTAGTCAACGCTTTTCTTCAGCTTGTAGGCGCGGTCGCCCTTAAGCACGACCGTGGCACACGAGGTTTCGATCACCTGATCGGCGCCGTCCTTCAGGCTGGCCAGGGCGCGCTCAAGCGTCACGTCGGCCCCTTATGGATAAAGCTTTTCGCGCGCCCAGTTACCCCGGACGTCGTCGCGGAAGAAGCGGATGCGGTCATGCAGGCGGAACGGCCGGTCGCGCCAGAATTCCATGCTGAGCGGCGCCACCCGGAAACCGGTCCAGTGCGGCGGTCGGTCGATGCCGCCAAGGCCGAATTTCAGGCCATATTCGGCGACGCGCTTTTCCAGGGCGAAGCGGTCCGGCAGGGGCTGCGACTGGTCCGAGGCCCAGGCGCCGATCTGGCTCTGGCGGGCACGGCTGTGGAAATAGGCGTCGGCTTCGGCGTTCGACACCCGGGTGACCTCACCGCGAATACGCACCTGACGGCGGAGGCTTTTCCAGTGAAACAGCAGGGCCGCCTTCGGGTTTTTGTCTAACTGCCGGCCCTTGGCGCTTGATGTGTTTGTATAAAAGACAAAGCCGTTGACGTCGAAATCCTTGAGCAGGACCATGCGGACGTCGGGCAGGCCGTCGCCGTCGGCCGTCGCCAGGGCCATGGCATTGGGGTCGTTGGCCTCCTTGGCCTTGGCCGTGGCAAACCAATCGGCGAACAGGGCGAACGGCTCGGACGCGTCGATTTCCGCCGCGTGATCGGCGTGCGCCCGGGCATAGTCGTCCTCGCTTGGAGACGGGGGAATCAAAGGCGATTCTGCCATCAAAAATTCGCTTTTTAAGACTTTACAAACCTTACCGAGGCCATAAACATTTTCGTCGCCGAGCGAAAGTCATTTCATTGAGTCGCTGCAAATATCAGGGGATGCGTGTCCGTGAACCAGTCGAGTAGTGTGTCCGAGTCCGAAAGGCTGAGTGTTCAGGATATCCAGGCGCGCGCGTCGGCCCTGTTCGAGCTGGGCCTGATGCCCGGCGCCGATGACGAAGCCATCCGCAGCGCCTTCCGGACGCGCCTGAAAGAGTCGCATCCCGACCTCAATGGCGGCACCGATGCCACTTTGCGCCGCATCATCCTGGCGCGCGACCTGCTGATGTCGGAAAACCGCCGGGATGCGGAAAAGGCTCAGTGGCTCAAGGACTTCGCCACCTCCAACTACGACAGCGACGGCGCCCTGCTGCTGAACATCTCGATCCGTCAGGCCATTTTCGGCGGCGAGACCGAACAAGCCATGCCGGCGCTGGAAGTATCGCCTGCGCATGAGGAACTGATTTCGCTGACCCAGATGAAGACCCTACGCATCTTGCTGCCGGCGGGTCTGCGCGACGGTGAGAAGCTACGCCTGAAGATCGAGGGCGCAGCGCGGCCGGAGCAACTGTTCCGCGTCCACGTCGTCACCGAAAGCGGCATGAGCGTGTCGGGCCACGACATCACTATGTCGGCGACGTTGGAATCGCGCGTCTATTTCAACGGCGGCAGCGTGGTCATCCAGACGCCGCACGGGCCACGCGAGGTCGAAATCGGCCGAGCGGTGGAAACCGGCGCGCAGCTTTGCCTGCAAGGGCTCGGCCTGCCCGCCACCGACGTGCATCCGGGCGGCGACCTGCATGTCCGCTTCGAGGCCTGCGCCAATCCGGTGCGGCCATGGTCGGAAGCGCGCGCCGAATTCGGCAAGAAGTGGGCTTGCTGACCGGACGGGACAGGCCTACACCTGGAGCACAGACAAGAGGTGCGCCATGGCCCATACCTTCGAACTGCTCAGCCCGTCCTTGGGTGCACGTCCCGATCCCTTCGGCAATCCCATCGGCAAGCCCTTGTCCGGTTGGCATGGCTGCCATCGATTGCCGGACGCCGAGTTGACCGGCTGGGCCTGTACCGTCCTGCCCTATGACCGCGTCTTCGCGCCGGGCCTGTTCGAAGCCTGCGCCCGCGACGATGGCCGGATGTGGACCTATCTGCCGTGGGGACCGTTCGAAGAGGCCGAGGAATTGGCCGACACCATCGAGGCCTATCAGAACAACCGCGATTTTCAGACCTTCGTCATCGACGTGGCCGGGCAGCCGCTCGGCTTCGCCAGCTACATGCGCTACGACATGCCCAACGGCAATGTCGAGATCGGCGGCGTGACCTTTGCCCCGGCCTTGCAACACACGGCAGCGGGTACGGAAGCCATGTATCTGATGATGAAGCATGCCTTCGACCATGGCTATCGGCGTTATGAGTGGAAGTGCGACCAGCTCAACGAGCCGTCGAATAAGGCCGCCCTGCGGCTCGGCTTCCAGTTCGAGGGCGTGTTCCGCAACGCCGTGGTCACCAAGGGCCGCCGCCGCGACACGGCCTGGTATTCGGTGATCGTCGAGGATTGGCCGCATGTGAAGGCGCGGCTGGAGGCCTGGCTTGACCCGGCCAATTTCGACGCCGATGGTCGGCAGAAGCAGGCGTTAAGCACCATTCCCGCCTGATGCGGATACTGGGGCGGACATCGTCGCTCAATGTGCGCAAGGTGTTGTGGACCTGCGATGAACTTGGGCTGGCCTATGGGCGCGAATGGACCAGCGGCGTTCCCGGCGACGATCCGGACTTCCGGAAGCTCAATCCGAACGGCCTGATCCCCGTTATTATCGACGACAACGGCGTGCTGTGGGAATCGAATACCATCTGCCGCTATCTCATCGGCTTGGCCGGACGGGAGGAACTCCTGCCCGCCGCCCCGGCGCCGCGGGCGCAGGTTGAGCGCTGGATGGACTGGCAGGCCACCGAGCTCAATGCCGCATGGCGCCCGGCCTTCCTGGCCCTGGCGCGACGCGATCCACGTTTTCAGGACCAGGTGACCATTGCGGCCAGTATCGATCGCTGGAACGCTGTCATGGCGATCCTCAATGCGCAACTGAGCACGACCGACGCCTACGTGGCGGGTCCGTCGTTTACCCTGGCCGACATCGCCATCGGGCTGTCGGTACATCGCTGGCTGTATACACCGATGCAACGGCCCGAGCTGCGGGCCGTCGCCGCCTATTACGACCGGTTGCGGCAAAGGCCGGCGTTTGCGCCTTACGCTTTGCCGGACGTGCCGTGATTATTCCGCCGGTATGGCTGCCTTCGGTCTGACCAACAGCGGCGAACCGGCTTCGATCAGGCCGTTTTCGCGCGATACCAGAGACGGCACCAGGATTTGCCCGGTCACATTGGTCGCCGTGCGCATCATGTCGAGGATGCGGTCGATGGCCGCCAGCAAGGCCAGCCCTTCGAGCGGCAGGCCGGCCGCCGACAGGGTCACCGTCAGCATGACCGTCGCCACGCCCGGCACGCCGGCGGTCGCCAGCGACCCCAGGATCGACGCCAGGGCAATGATGACATAGTGCTGCGGCGTCAGGGCGATGTGGAAATAGTTGGCGATGAAGATACTCGAAATCGCCGGATAGATGGCGCCGCAGCCATCCATTTTCATGTTGGCGCCCAGAGGCAGCGCAAAACCGGCATAGGATTTCGGCAGTTTCAGACGGTCGACGGCGACCTGCAGGGAAATCGGCAGGGTCCCCAGCGACGAGGCGGTGAAGAACGCCGTCTGCTGCGCCGTGAAGATGCTGCCGTAGAAGCCGGTGACGCGCAGGCCGTGCAGTTTCAGCAGCAACGGATAGACGAGCAGAAGTTCGACCAGGCAGCCGAGATAGATCAGCGCCATGTACGGGATCAGCGGCTTCAGGCTGTCGAGGCCGTAGCTGGCGACCAGCGAGCCGATCAGGCCGAACACGCCGATCGGCGTCAGTTGGATCATCCAGCGGGTGATCTTGAACATGACTTGAGAGCCTTGTTCAACAAGTATCGACAACTCACGGGTTTTATTACCCAAAGCGCCCAGAGCCGAACCGACCAGGATGGCGAAGAAGACGATGCTCAGCACGTTGCCGTCGGCGAACGCCTTGAAGACGTTCGACGGCACGATGCCGGTCAGGACATCGACCGGGCCGGGAATGATCTTGGGCGGGTTGTGGTCGAGCGGCAAGGCATTGATGCCTCGGCCGGGCTGGAACCAGGTGCCGATGGCCAGCCCGACCGATACGGCTATGGCAGACGTCAGCATGAACCAGAACAGGGTGTAGACCGCCAGCCGCACCGCCCGCGCGCCTGCGCCTTGCTCCTGGTCGCCGTCGGCATGGCCCAACCGCACCAGCGAGGCGGCGATGGTGAAGAAGACCAGCGGCGCGACCAGCATCTTGATGGCGCGGATGAAGGTGTCGCCGATCGGATTGAGTACCGGCAGGGCCTCCTTGCCCCAATACAACGCCACGGCGATGCCGGCCACGAAGGCGACCAGGGTCTTGAGCCAGAAAGGCACCTTGCCGAGGGCTTTGAGCATGGATCAGGTCTTTTCCAACGAAACTATCGCAGCGAATATGGTCGTCCCCTCGCCGATTTGCGAACTAAAAAATTTGCACCCTCAGGTAAACGCGGCTAAAGCCAGTGGGAAATATTCCGCTCTGAAAAATCCCATGTCGCACAATAGCTTCGGTCATCTTTTCCGCGTCACCACCTGGGGCGAAAGCCACGGCCCGGCGCTGGGCTGCGTGATCGACGGCTGCCCGCCGGGTGTGCCGCTCAGCGAGGCCGACATCCAGTGGGCCATGGACCGGCGCAAGCCCGGCGGCTCGCGATTCGTCACCCAGCGGCGCGAGGCCGACGAAGCCAAGATCCTCAGCGGCGTCTTCGAGGGCGTTACTACAGGCACGCCGATCGCGATCCTGATCGAAAACACTGACCAGCGGTCGAAGGATTATGGCGATATCGCCAAGCAATTCCGCCCCGGCCACGCCGACTATACCTATTTCGCCAAGTACGGCGTGCGCGACTATCGCGGCGGCGGCCGGTCAAGTGCGCGCGAGACGGCGGCGCGGGTGGCGGCGGGCGCGGTAGCGCTCAAGGTGTTGCAGACCGTTGTCGGTGGCATCCAGGTGCGCGGCGCCTTGGTGCAGTTGGGTATGCACAAGGTCGGCCGTGACAACTGGGACTGGGCGCAGGTCGACCAGAACCCGTTCTTTTCGCCGGACGCCCAGAGCGTGCCGCTGTTCGAGGACTATCTCGACGGCATCCGCAAGGCCGGTTCGTCCATCGGCGCAGTGGTCGAGGTCCAGGCCGACGGCGTACCGGCGGGCTGGGGCGCGCCGATCTACGGCAAGCTGGACGGCGAGCTGGCGGCGGCAATGATGAGCATCAACGCGGTCAAGGGCGTGGAAATCGGCGAAGGCTTCAATGCCGCGACGCTGTCGGGCGAGGAAAACGCTGACGAGATGCGCATGGAAAACGGCCAACCCGTGTTCCTTT
>CAYULN010000364.1:0-4822 GCA_964445605.1 uncultured Caulobacteraceae bacterium
AACAGAGCGGGCCGCCGATGTTCGGCCTGCCGCCGCGCACGCTCAAGCAAAACGAGGACATGGGCGTCACCCTGGCCAAGCGCTACACCGGCGCCGCGCCGGACAGCGCCCAGGCCCTGGCCGACCTGCGCCGCGCGCCCGCCGCCGCGCTCCAGCAACTGGCCGACAAGGTCAAGCCGCCGATCAGCGACCCGAGCTTCGTCTGGCTGCAGCCGGTCGTCGACGGCTACGTCCTGCCGCATTCGCCCAAGGATGTCTTCTATAACCTCAAGCAGAACGACGTGCCGCTGATCATCGGCGTGTCGGCGCGCGAACTGGAACTGTATGGCGGCAGCGACATGACCTACGCCACCATCGCCAAGGCCTTCGGCAACCAGCGCATCCGCGCGGCGCGCTTTTACCGCCTTGACGTCAACAAGAAGGTCAAGGCCGACCCGGTCCTCGGCGACGTATCGATCCAGCTGTCGACCGACCTGATGATGCGTTGTCCGTCCGACTGGACCGCCTGGCACGTGGCGGCGGCCGGCCAGAAGGCCTGGTTGTACCAGCTCGACATCGACAGCACAGGCGGCCCGGTGCACCACGGTTCGGAACTGGCCTACGTCTTCGGCTCCGAGCCGAAGGGCCCTAAAGCCAAGAAGGCCGCCGACTGGCCGCCGATGCAGGATTATTGGCTGAACTTCGCCTGGACGGGCAACCCGAACGGCAAGGGGAGCGACGGCAAGGGCCTGACCAAGTGGGAAGACTACGGCAAGGAAGGTCACTATCTCGAATTCACGGCGGGAGGTCCGGAAGACGAAAAGGCGATGCGGTTCGGCATCTGCACCCTGCGCGAAACGCCGTAGGTTTTAAAGTAAGAAACCCCCGCACCGCACGACGGCGCGTAGCGCCTAGATGCGGTGGGGGGCTTAAGGCCTTCCGCTTCGCCGCCGCCTCTTCTAAAACCACTCCATGACCGATTCCGTCCCCGTCCAGCCGCTTGCCGGCGTCATTGAAGCCAATGCCCACCATCTCAAGGTGCGCATCTACTACGAGGACACCGACTTTTCTGGCGTCGTCTACTACGCCAATTACTTGAAATTCTTCGAGCGCGGCCGCTCCGACTTTCTGCGCCTGCTCGGCGTCCATCACCACGAATGGGCCGCCTTGCCCGAGCCCCTGGCCTTCGCCGTCGCCCATGTCGATGTTCGCTACAAGGCCCCGGCCCGGATCGACGACATCGTCACCGTCATCACCCGCGTCGTCGCCGTCAAGGCCGCCCAGTTCATCCTCGACCAGCGCATCGAACGCGACGGCCAGCTGCTGTGCGAGGCCCGTTTCGACATCGTCTGCATCGACCTGAAGTCGAAGCCGCGCCGCCTGCCCAAGTCCGTCTTAGATGTGATAACTATTCATCTCTCTGAAAAAACCGGCCTTTAAACCGGGGGCATTCGGCGGTCTGCCATAGAATTGTCGCTAAAACTGGTGCAAGGTGCGCCCAAAGCGGCGACTCCCTGCGGAGTTTCCACGGGATTAACAACTGGGGAGCGCGTCATGGACGCCAATTCCGCCTCGACAGGCGCCTTAAGTTTCATTCAGCTGTTCATGCACGCCGACTGGGTGGTCAAGGTCGTCATGTCGGCCCTTATCCTGGCCTCGCTGATCTCCTGGGCGCTGATCATCCAGAAGGTGATGCTGCTCGGCCGCGTCAACAAGGAAGCCGACCACTTCGAGAATACCTTAAGCTCCGGCCGGCCGCTCGACGACATCGCCGCCGGCCTCGGGCCGCACCCGAAGGAGCCGTTCCAGAAGCTGCTGGTCATCGTCACCTCGGCGTGGCGCGACAACAAGAGCCGCAACCTCAACGGCGCCCAGGGCGACATCCTGATCGCCCAGGCCGACCGCGAACTCAACCACGTCATCTCGACCGAAGCCGAGGGCATCGAAAGCGGCCTGAGCCTGTTGGCGGTCATCGCCACGGCGTCGCCGTTCATCGGCCTGTTCGGCACGGTCTGGGGCATCATGAACTCGTTCTCGGCGATCGCCAGCCAGGGCAACACCAACCTGGCCACCGTCGCCCCGGCGATTTCCGAAGCCCTGTTCGCCACCGCCATGGGCCTGGGCGCCGCCATCCCGGCCTACATCGCCTTCAACCTGTTCAACGCCCGCACCGCCCGCTTCGTCACCCGCATGGAAGGCTTCGCCGACGAACTGATGGTGTCGCTGACCCGCCGCATCGGCGACAAGATCGCCAGCTAAGCAGAAGGACACCCGGCCATGGCCATGGGAAATTCTCCGCTGGGTTCGGGACGCCGCCGCTCGTCGCGGCGCGGTAAACGTCCGTCCCTGTCGGAAATCAACGTCACTCCGATGGTCGACGTCATGCTGGTGCTGCTGATCATCTTCATGATCTCGGCGCCGCTGTTGACCTCGGGCATCAAGATCGACCTGCCGAAGAGCGAGGCTGCCGCCCTGAAGGACGAAGGCGACCCGATCACCGTGTCGATCGACGTCGCGGGGCATATCTATGTCGGCAGCGGCGGCCACGATGAGCAGGCCAGCTTCGATCAGCTGGCGCCGCGCCTGCTGGCCATGACCAACAACGATACCAACAAGCCGATCTATGTCCGCGGCGCCGGCGCCGCGACCTGGGACACGGTGGCCAAGGTGATGGGCCGCCTGTCGAAGTCGGGCTTCGTCCATATCAACCTGCTGACCGAAACCATGGGGGCCAACGCCGCGTCGGCCTCCTCAAGCTCGACCGCCGCGGCACCGGCCACGGCCGGCAGCGAGGCGACCCCTTAAGCCCATGCAACGGATCGGACCCGCCACAGTTCTGTCGGTTCTGCTGCACGTCGGCCTGTTCCTGCTCCTGTTCCTGAGCTGGAAGGCGGCGCCGAAGCCGCTGCCGATCGCCAGCGTGCCGGTCCAGCTGGTGGCGTCGGTCCCGCAACACGAACAGGCGGAAGCGCCGGTCGACAAGCTGGCGGTCAAGACGCCGGAACCTGAACCGGCGCCGGAAGTGCCGCCGAAGCCCGTCCCGCCGACGCCCGAGCCGAAACTGCCGGTGCCCACGCCGGTCAAGCCGGCCGCCAAGCCCGCGCCCGCACCGACGCCGGCCCCGCCCGACAAGAACGGCCTGAAGAAGCAGGAGCCGCAGAAGACCAAGCCTTCGCTCGACCTCAACGCCCTGTCGCAGCTGGCGGCGTCGCCGTCGAAATCGAAGACGCGCACCCCGGCCCAGGCCAACACGCACAAGACCGAGGGGAACTCGAGCTTTGGATCGGCGCCGCAGGACGCCGGCGCCGACACCAGCCTCAAGCCGGTGACCGACAAGGTGTGGCCGCTGTGGTCGCCCAATTGCGACGTGCCGGGCGGCAATACGGTCCAGCCGGTCATTCGCTTCACAATTTCGCCCAATGGCCGCGTTATTCAGGGACCGGAATGGGTGAATCAGCGTAACGATCCGGTGTGGGAAGCGGCCGCGGCGCGCGCCATGCAGGCGGTGAAACGCGGCGAACTGTACGAAAATCTGCCGCCGCAACTGTACAATCGTTCGATGAGCATCACCTTCAATGCCAAGACGGCCTGCGGGGGGTAACCCGCGGAAGGTAACGAGGATATTGTAATGGCTTTTAAGATGATCGGTCCCAACCTGACCAAACGCGGCCTGATGAGCGGCGCGCTGCTCGGCGCCGCCGGGCTGACCCTGGCGCCCGCCACCTTCGCCCCGAATGCCTTTGCTCAGGAGCTGACCGGCACCATCGACCAGGGCAATATCCAGCCCCTGCCGATCGCCATCATGATCAGCTCGGCCGCTACCGACGCGTCGGGCAGCAATCTCGGTAAGCAGATCTCGCAGGTGATCTCGGCCGATCTGGAACGCTCGGGCTTCTTCAAGCCGATCGATCCGAACGCCTTCATCCAGACCAGCCTCGACGTCAATGTCGAGCCGGCCTACGACCAGTGGAAGACGATCAACGCCGCCGACCTGGCCAACGGCCGCGCCGGGCTTGACGCCGACGGCCGCCTGACCGTCGAATTCCGCCTGTGGGACATCTTCTCGCAGAAGCAGCTGGTCGGCCAGGCTCTGACCGCCACGCCGGAAAACTGGCGCCGGGTGGCGCACAAGATCGCCGACGTTATCTATGAAAAACTGACCGGCCAGGAAGGCTATTTCGACACCCGCATCGTCTTCGTCGCCGAAAGCGGCCCACGCGGCAACCGCACCAAGCGCCTGGCCATCATGGACCAGGACGGCTATTCGCCGGCGACGCTCACCGATGGGTCGACCAAGGTGATGACGCCGCGCTTCTCGGCCGACGGCCAGCAGGTCGCCTACATGGCCCTGAGCGCCGACAGCGCCCGCATCTATATCTTCGACGTCGAAACCACGCGCCAGGAAGCGGTCGCCCAGGTGCGCGGCATGGCCTTCGCCCCGAGGTTCTCGCCGGATGGCGCCAAGCTCGCCTTTTCGGTCGAGCAGGCTGGCAATTCCGATATCTATGTGCTGGAGCTGCGTTCGCGCGCCATGACGCGCCTGACCCGCGATCCGGCCATCGACACCTCGCCGTCCTTCTCGCCGGACGGCTCGAAGATCGCCTTTACCTCCGACCGTGGCGGCAGCCCGCAGATCTACGTCATGAACGCCGACGGTTCGAACGTGCGCCGCCTGACCTTTGGCGGCGGCCAGTACTCGACCCCGGTCTACAGCCCCAAGGGCGACCTGATCGCCTTCACCAAGCAGTCCGGCGGCCGTTTCTCGATCGGCGTCATGAACCCGGACGGCTCCGGCGAAAAGCTGCTGACCTCGTCCTATCTCGAGGAAGGTCCGACCTGGGCG
>CAYULN010000365.1:0-5827 GCA_964445605.1 uncultured Caulobacteraceae bacterium
ATTCGATCTCGACCTGATCGCCACGGCGCCCAGCGTTGTCTACGAAATCTACATGAACAACGGCGACGTCATCCATCTGCACAATCCCGCCGACATGCCCGATCCGGTAAAGATAGACCATATCGAAGAGCCGTGGATCAAGGCGACCATCTTCTGCCCGGATGATTATCTCGGCGCCATCATCAAGCTGTGCCAGGACCGGCGCGGCGAACAGGTCGATCTCTCGTACGTCGGCAGCCGCGCCATGGTCGTCTACAACCTGCCGCTCAACGAAGTCGTCTTCGACTTCTATGATCGCCTGAAGTCGGTGTCGAAAGGCTATGCCAGCTTCGATTACACCATCGAAGGCTATCGCGAAGGCGACCTGGTCAAGATGTCGATCCTGGTCAATGCCGAGCCGGTCGACGCCTTATCGATGCTCGTTCACCGCGACCGGGCCGAAGCGCGTGGCCGGGGCATGTGCGAGAAGATGAAGGACCTGATCCCGCAGCACATGTTCGTCATTCCGATCCAGGCGGCGATCGGCGGCCGCATCATCGCCCGCGAAACAGTTCGAGCTTTGCGGAAGGATGTGACCGCCAAGTGCTATGGCGGCGACGCCACGCGCAAGAAGAAACTTCTGGAAAAGCAGAAAGAAGGTAAGAAGCGCATGCGGCAGTTCGGCAAGGTCGACATCCCGCAGGAGGCCTTTATCGCGGCTCTCAAAATGGATAGCGACTAAGGCTTTTTCTTATCTGGTACGTCCAGGGCCTTGCGCTCTTCCTTGCTGAGCATCTGTACCGACGAGACGATGCACGGGATCGGCACGGCCTGGTCGATGCCCCAGGTCACCTGCAGGTCGGACCGGTCGCAGATACCGCTGGAACCGACATTGTAGACGAATTTGAGCGGGGAAATGTCGTCGCGGATGCAGCGCGAACCCATATGCAGCAGCGCCGATCTCCCCCAACCGTCTTCAACCAACAGAGTCTGAGCGTCGATTACCCGATGCGACTGCAAAGGCGTGCCAACACACCGCCGGGAACCGGAAGCATCCGCCGTTTTCGTCGTCCCGCTGGGCACGGACCTACAGGCCGCCAAGCCCGCCAGACTAGCCGCCGCTACCCATTGCGTGGCGTACCGCATCAGGGATCGAGCCGCTGGGCTTCTTCCTTGCTGACATTGGAGAAACCGTTGATGATGCAGGTGGTGCGCGGCCCATGGCCGGTCGGCGAATAGAGCAGCTGCGCGTCGTGCGGCGCACAGATGTCACTGCCGCTGCTCAGCACGAAACCGATCTGCGAATAGTCATCCATGCTCTTGCAACCGCCGCCGTGGTTGATCTTGTAGGCATTGTCGAAGCGATCGTAGACCAGCAGGGTATGGTCGTCGACCACGTGGATACGGCCCGTGTAGCGCGTGTCGAGACAGCGCGGCGACGCCTGGCTTTGGCCATGGCTCGGCTCGTCCGCCTGCGACGGCTGCAGGGCCAGGCCGCCGGCGACGGCCACAACCGCCAGCGTCAAGCCTGCGGCCAAGCCAATTCGAATATGCTTCCTGTTCATGTCGCTGTTCCTTCTTCCTGTTATTGACTATGGCCGTCGCCCGAGGACGAGGCCTTGGCATGCCTTTTCTCAATATAGGGTTCCGCCTCGGCGCCTTGAAGATGACGCATGGCGATAATCGGACACCTTTGCGGCCCCAAATCGTGATAGACGATCTCCGCATCGAACGGGCCGCAGATGTCGGACATGGCGAAGCGCGACCGAATCCCGATCATGAAGGTCGAATCCAGCCCGATGCAAGTGCCGCCCACCGTCAGCTCATAGGCCTGGTTATCATCGGACGTGATGACCAGCTTGTCGTTGCCGACGGTCTGGAAACCGCGCAGAAATTTCGGATCGAAACATTGGTACCGATCCGACGGCGTGACGTCCTGGGAGGGGCGGTTCGACATGGCCCACGCCAGGCCGCCGGCACTGATTCCGGCGGCGATAAGGACGGCCCCGGAGACAATCAACGGAAGGATACGCCTTGTCATGGTAAACCTCGCGGCGGTGGTCTAAGCCCCCCTACCTGAATGCCGGATGAACGTGGACCGGTTCAATAGCGTATGTGTGGGGCATTCATGTGACCGAAAAACGTCCCGGACGTAGTAAATCATTCACGTTGCGAGGCAGGGGCCGGGGCGCGCCCATGACCTCCGCCGCCACGGCGCGCGCCAGGAGAGGGGCCAGGCAAAACCCCCGCGCCCCAAGGCCGGTCAGGGCGAACAGCCCCGGCCCGATCTCGCCGGCCGCCGGCAGGTAATCGCGCGTCGTCACCCGCACCGAAGCGCGCGATTGAAACGGCCCGGCTGCGATGGTCTCCGCCAGGTCGGGCAGCATCTTGGCCAGGCTCTCCAGGTTGCGCGCCCGGTCGGCTTGGCGGAAATCAGTGCTCCGATCATTGCGGTCGTGCGTGGCGCCGAACAGGACGCCATCGGAAAGCGGAATGGCATAGCCGCCCTGGCTGACAGCATGGCTAGGCACGTGAGCGCTTTGGACGGACTCGACCTGGCCGCGAACCGGCCGCAGGTCATGACGCGTCGCCAATTCGCCGAGATCGAATATTCCCTCCCCGCAGGCGATGATGACGGCATCATAACGCTCCGACGCGCCCGCTTCCGTGGTCAGGTTGTACCCGCCGTCCTCGCCCCGCGACACGCCCATGATCCGAGCCTTTTTCGGCGCCGTCCCCTCCGACAGGGCTGTCAAAACGACACTCGGTTCGACCCACAGCGCCGTCTGCAAACTCAAACCCGATGCCTCAGGGACGTCGGCCACCTCGCCCGCAGCAAACAGGCGTAGGTCGTCGGCCGCAAAGCCTGCCTGCCGCGCGATACGGACGAACCGCGCGTCATCACGTTCGTCGTCAGCACACAAATTGACGCCCCGCCCCAGAATCGCTTCCGGACACAAGCGGCGATACAGATCGCGCGCATAAGCGAAAGCGTCGGCAAACAAGGCGGAAATCGCATTGTCGCCGGCATCGAGGCGCGGTGTCACCAGGGCGACGGCGTTGCCGGAAGCGCCGCTGCCCGGCGCCGGATCGAACATATCCGCCGCGCCGCCGAGCTTCCGGATTTCGTGAAACAAGGCGCATCCGGCAATGCCGGCGCCGACAATGGCAATCTTTTGCTCCGATTTTTCGGTGGGCGCCGGTGGCATTTCCGGTCGGAAGATCGCCTCCAGCCGCTCGCGTTTGCGGCCGAAGCCCGGGCACTTTTCGACCGCAAACCCGACTTCGGCCAGGCCACGCCGCACCGCTCCGGCTACCGTGAAAGTCGCCAGCCGGGTTCCCGGCCTGGAGCGAGCGCTGACCGACCCGAAAATCGTATCCGACCACATGTCGGGGTTACAGGCCGGTGAAAAACCGTCCAGAAAAACGGCATCCGCCGTCCCTTCCCATGCCGCCAAGGCGGCTTCGGCCTCCATCAGCGCCAGGGTCAGGCTGACGCCCCACTGCGGGAAATCCATGTAATGTAGGCCTCGCCGCGATTTCGGCCACTGCGCCAGCAAGGCTTCGGCGAAAACCGAAAGCTCCGGCCAATTCGCCAATGCCGTCCGCGCCGCCTCGGCCGGCATCAGGAAACCTTCCACGGAGAAGACATGTAATCGGCCCGCGACAGGGCGGGTTTCCGCCCACATCTGCATCAGGGCGACAATATTCAGCCCGGTCCCGAACCCCAGTTCCAGAACGGTGAAATGCCGGCGCTCCGCCCAACTCTCCGGCAGATGGCAACCCCTGAGAAAAACGGCGCGCGATTCGCTCAGGCCGTCCTGCAGGGAATAATAAATGTCGCCGAAGCGGCTGGAACGCGGTGCGCCGTCCTCACCGAAATAAAGCCCCGGATCAATGTCCGGCATTGGCGGAAGCGGAAGACGGGAGCGGCGCGGGCGTGTTGATGACCGGCGCGTCGTTGGCCGTCGGCGAGGCCGCCATGGCCGCGTCCTGCGCCGCTTGGGCGTCCGCGGCGGTCGTTGGATCCCCAGCCGGAACCGCCGGCGCGGCGGCGGTGTCGGTATCGGCGGAGGCCGAATCGTCTTCCGGCGGCGTCTTCGGCGAACACGCCGCCACCCACAAAGCCGCGCCCACGGCCAGGGCGATCAAAACGGGACGCAGGGCCATCGCGCGAATCCTTTTCGAAAATACCGATTGCGCTTTCTATGCTGTTTCGCCACGGTCCGGCCAATCAAAAAGACAGGCGACCGGCAAAAGAAAAAGGACCGCGCCCTGCGCGGTCCTTTCCCAAATCATTGCCCAGAAGGGCGTTTGATTACTTCGCGGGAGCTTCAGCAGCGGCCGGCGAAGCAGCCGTTTCAGCGGCCGAAGCCGAGTCAGCCATGCCCGAGGCATCGGCCGGAGCCATTTCAGTCGGAGCTTCCGAAGCGGCGGATTCTTCCGGGGTGGCGGGCTTTTGGCAGGCGGCGACCGACAGAGCGGCGACGGCGGCGGCGGCGATCAGAGCCGTACGGACGATTTTGGAGGTCATGGATCCAGATCCTTTGTTTCTAACGTTAGAGGGCAAGGAACTGTGACCCTGGCCCACACCTGAATCTCATACTCAAATTGGCCGAGTCCCGCAAGAGGGTATTTCACAAATCTGTGATCGCCGCCCCGGTTTTGGGGGCAGTTTTCAACAAAAAAGGTGAATTATTGCCGGAAATTAACCATTAATGCCGCTGCAGGCGGGGGAATTGCCCCCTTCACGCGGCTCAAATCCCCCGTCTGGCATCCTGCGGCGAATCAGTCGTGAGCGCAAGTGATTCGGCTAAACGGCCAACCAGGCGTTTTACGCGGCTTCGTTCGGGATGTTGTTCAGCGCCTCTTCCATCTCGAGGAAGCTCGGCTGCGCCTCGGACGGAATGTTGCCACGGCCGATTTCGACCGAGATCTGCGCCGCGTTGCCATGCAAGTGGGCGACCAGGACCGCCTGGATTATCTTGTAGAAGGAGCCTTCTTCGTCGATCACCGCGCCCAGCCGGGCCGAGAACGGCGCCACCATGCCATAGGCCAGGAACACGCCCATGAACGTCCCGACCAGGGCGCCACCGATCATCGCCCCCAGCACGTCGGGCGGCTCGGTGATCGATCCCATGGTCTTGATGACGCCCAGAACGGCCGCGACGATCCCCAGCGCCGGCAGGGCGTCGGCCATGTTCTGCAAGGCGTGGGCCGGGCGGTGCGCTTCGTGGTGATGCTTTTCCAGCTGCTTTTCCATGGCGTCCTCGACCTGATGCGGGTCTTCGAGGTTCATGGTCATCATGCGCAGCGTGTCGCAGATGAAATCGACGGCGAAGTGGTCCTTGATGATCTTCGGGAAGCGGTTGAAGATCGTCGAATCGTGCGGCTTTTCGATGTGGCTTTCCAGCGCGATGACGCCCTTCGACTTCATCGTCTTGGTCAGCAGGAACAGCAGCGCCAGCAAGTCACGGTAATCGGACGGCTTCCATTTCGGGCCGGAAAACACCTTGCCCATGCCGCTGCCCATCCCCTTGATGGTGGTCAGGCTGTTGCCGATCAGCGTGGCGGCCACAGCCGCTCCGCCGATACACATCAATTCGTGCGGCGCCGCTTCGATGACGGGCGCCAGATTGCCGCCCGACATGAGATAGCTGCCGAACACCATGGCGAACAGAACGACGATACCGATGATCTGAAACATTTACGACGAACACCCAAGCCTGTCTTTGCGGGCATTATGGGCGTTAATCATTAAGACGCGGTTTCCTGGACGGCGATTTTAACCGTGTTTTTTTACGACACGGGTGTCATTGCACCGGCGGTTCGGCGGTTGTGTCCGAAG
>CAYULN010000366.1:0-4002 GCA_964445605.1 uncultured Caulobacteraceae bacterium
CGAGACGGTCTGACTAGTAGCGTGATTGGCCGCGAGCGTGGCCGCTAGCGCCAGCGCTAGGATCGTAAGGGACACACTTGGTTTCGCAAGCCGGAGGTGGCGGAGCGGACTTACCCGGAGCGGGGGCAGGGCCGACAGGGCGGCGTTGCGGCGCAGCCGCGACATTTTGCCAGCGGGTCGGTTCGGCGCGGGTACCAGCATTGTTGGTCTCCAGATTGTCGTAGGCGGGCGTCAGGCCGCCGGTCACACCCAGGGTGTCGCTATTGAGGAAGTCGTTGCGCGGGTCGAGGCAGACCTCGGGGCCCGAAGCGCCGTACAGGTTGGCCATGAATTCGAGCGTGGCGCGTTCGACCATGGCGCGCACGGCGAGCTGCATGGGCTCAAGCGCGCCCTGGCCGCCGGAAATGTCGAAGATATTGCCGTTGAGGATGTCGAAGACGCCGGCCTTCACTTCCTTGCCGACGATCTGCTTCTGGTAGGAGATGACGTCGACGACTTCGAGCGTGCGGGTGTCGACGAGGCGCAGGTCGAGCGCCACGTTCATCACCATGGTGCGGCCATACCATAGGCCCTTCACGCCGGTGTCCTTGGTGTCGCCGGCATAGGCGTCCGAGCCCGACGAACGAATATTATAGTTCAGCTCGGTGATGCCGCCGACGATGAAGAAGTCGGAACCGGCGACCTGGCCGGCCATGATCTTGCGGTAATCGGCCGGACGGGTCGGGTTAGCGACCTGGTCGTCGGTGATCAGCTTGTTGTTGGCGTACTTCAGTTCCAGTTCGCCGACCGACGTGTCGAAGCGCTCGACCTGGCGGGCGCCGGCCTTGGCCAGGGCGGTCATCGCCATCAGCGAGGCGCCTTGGGTGATTTCGCGGCCGCCTTCGAGCGACACCTTGCCGGTGTAGTCAGAGATCCGGCCCACGGCCAGGCGCGGCGAGGCGAGGTGGCGGGCCCGAGCATATTCACCGAGACAGACCAGGGCGTCGGAATAGGCCGTGGCGTTGGCCGTGACCGGCGAGCGGCCGATTGGCTGCTTGTACAGGCCGTCCGAATTGACACTCGGCGTGGTCATGCAGCCGCTCAAGGACAGGCCGATCAGCGCCGTTCCGGCCAGCAGGGCGGCGGCGCGCTTAAAGCTTCGCTTTGTGGCTTTGGGGGCCGTTTTGGCCGCGGGCATTTGAGGTTCAGAAGCCATTGAGGTTTACCTGTCCGTTCAGAGAATTGTCCGTGGATGATGTTCCGGTGGCGCCGATCGCGGTCTGGCCGTTCGTGGTGGCCGTGACGGTGCCGTTATTGGTCTGGGTCGAGTGGACGATGACGGTGTTGTAATTGCCGGCGACGATGACCTGCAGGCTATTGCCGATGGCGGTCGCGCCGCCTAAGGCACCGGCACCGGCGAACGAATCGCCCGCGCCCAGGGTCTTGGAGAAGGCATAGACGCTATTGTCAGTGCCGCTCAGCATCATACCGTCCAGCAGCACGCGGTTGCCGTTGGCGTCGCGCGTCGATGGATCGACTGGATTTTGCAATTGATTGCGCGTCAGGCCGTAACCGGTCTCGAACGCGGCGGCGGAGGTGGACATGGACTGGGCTGAGGCCGTTCCGCTTACCGCGGCCAGGCTCAAAGCGACAGACATTACCCAAAACTTATGTATCGGCATTGGACGCTCCCAACCTGAGCCACTCGCGCTTCAGGCGAAGGCTTCTCAGCAAATTGAAGGCCACTCTCAGGTGAAACCCTAAAAATTGCGTATATTCTGGGGAATTCCGACCGGCCAATTCGCCTGTCTGTGTCGAATTGCGACATTTATGTCCTTGGTTCCTGTCGAAAATCGGGACACAGTGGTAATCCTGAAGCCCGGCGTGGTAAGGCGGGGCATCCCATCGGCCTGAAGACGAGTCCCGCCATGAACGACCGACCCCATCCCGCGTCGCGAGAGCCGTTGTTCAATGCGCCGGCCCTGGTGTTTTTGATTCCGGCAATTCTGATCGTCTTATATGCCTTGCAATCCTTGCTGGGGCCGCAGGACCAGGAAAATCTCATCGACAGCTTCGCTCTTAACCCGCTTCTGCTCCGCCAGGGCGATTATCATTTGCTCATTACCCATCTTTTCCTGCATGGCAGCTGGCTGCACGTTCTGATGAATTCGGCCTTTTGTTTTGCCTTCGCGGCGCCGGTTATACGTGCCTGTGGGCCAACCGTGCCGGGTACATTCTCGTTTCTAACTTTCTATTTTCTGTGCGGAATTGTCGCGGGCCTAGGCTACTGCCTCTTGAATCTCCATTCAAAGGTGCCGGTCGTTGGGGCGTCGGGGGCGATCTCGGGGCTCATGGCCGCCGGTATGCGGCTGAGCGGCGATCCATACGATCTGCCCAGTATCAAGCCGCTCATCCATCCACAGGTCATCGGCATGACTGTTTTCTGGTGCGGGGTTAATGCGTTGATGCCCATTGCTGGCGGTTTGATTTCAGCGCCCGGCTTGATGATTGCGTGGCAGGCGCACATCGCAGGTTATCTGTTCGGGCTGTTGGCGATTTCGCCGTGGCTGCACCTTTTCCACCGCCATTACTTCACGACAAAGTGAATTTTGCTGCGCCGCAACAAGTATTGCAAAAAGACTCACTTTGAGGTGACGCTTTTCTTTCCATAAGTAGAACGACAACAACCGATGGAGGGGTCGCCAATGCTGGTTAATCAACTGCTAAATTCCAAGGGCCGTCAAGTTTTTACTGTGTCTCCCGAAGATAGTCTGTCGTCGGTGGCAGCGTTATTACATACCAGAAAGGTCGGCGCCTTCATCGTCAGCGACCGGGTGGGGCGCGTCGTCGGCGTCGTTTCGGAGCGCGACGTGATCCGCGCCATCGCCACCAGCGGGGCGGAAGCCTTGAGCCAACCAGTGGCCGACTTCATGACGCGTGACGTGATTTTCGCCGACCTGGCCGAACCGATCGATGCGCTGCTCGAGCGCATGACCGATCGTCGCATCCGCCACCTACCGGTGATGGAAGGGCAGCGCCTGGTCGGGATCGTCTCCATCGGTGACCTGGTCAAGTCCAAGATCGCCGAGGCCGAACATGAGGCTCATACCCTGAAGGCTTACATTACGGCGGGGTAGGGCGGTTTTTGCACCGTCATAAAATCGTTTGATTTCCCCGGCTTGGCGTAAATTGGCGTGATCGAGAGTCAATTAGGGCTTGAAGCCGGAGGGAAATGGGGCTAAATACGCGGCTTCTTCTGATTCCGGCGTGCTCCAGGGATTGTCCCGCAAAGATAATCCGTGAGGGTTTCGTCGTCTCTGTTCTGCGAATAGTCCCGTTCAAACGGGTCTGTGGAAAAGAGAAAAAGTCGGTTGACACGCTTGGGCGCGCATCATACATACGCGCCTCCTCTGACGACGGGATATAGTTGTTGCCGCGGCCGGTTAGGCTGGCCGTGGTTAAGGTCTTTGACATTGTATGAATGGAAAGGGAAACGCAGGCGGCGGTGTTCTGGCGCGCGATTGAGATATCGTGCAGTACGACATTTGTGTTTGCGGTCTCTTTATAGACAACCATTCGACTTATCCTTTCGGGGATATGTCGTGTGGGAACTCGTTAATGAACGTAAACTTACGCAGTGATTTGGGTGCTTTTAGGAGCACTGGAAAAGCTGAGTTACAGATGTTGAACTCAACCTGAGAGTTTGATCCTGGCTCAGAGCGAACGCTGGCGGCAGGCCTAACACATGCAAGTCGAACGAGCCTTCGGGCTAGTGGCGGACGGGTGAGTAACACGTGGGAACGTGCCTTTTAGTTCGGGATAACGCAGGGAAACTTGCGCTAATACCGGATGAGCCCTTCGGGGGAAAGATTTATCGCTGAAAGAGCGGCCCGCGTTAGATTAGGTAGTTGGTGGGGTAATGGCCCACCAAGCCTACGATCTATAGCTGGTCTGAGAGGATGATCAGCCACACTGGGACTGAGACACGGCCCAGACTCCTACGGGAGGCAGCAGTGGGGAATC
>CAYULN010000367.1:0-10624 GCA_964445605.1 uncultured Caulobacteraceae bacterium
TGCGGCCGGCAATGGCCACGTCGACGACATTGAGCTTGCCGGGGTCGAAATAGGGCTGGATGCGCTCGGCCCAGCCGACCTTGCCGTCGGTCGAAGGCCCGGGCCGCAAGGTGGAGTCGCCGACCAGATAAAGGCTCGGCAGCGCCGGATTGGCCGCCACCTCGGTCGTAAACTTCGAGGCATCGACCACCGGCCGCGCGTCGTCCTGGGCGTGCGCGGCCGTCGCCAGAAGGGCGGCCGAGAGAAGGCCGATGGAAAGCTGATGCCTGATTTTCATGTGCCGGTATCCCTGTTATGGGCCGGCAACCTAGACCCGTTTTGGCCGCAAGGCGATCATTATTGATCAACGGCGATCATTTTTTCGCAGGCTTCTTGCCCGCCCGGTTCAGTTCGACGGCGGCCCGGATCAAAGCCTTGAACGCTTCCGCGTCGATCGTGTCGCCTTCCTTGAAGTCGATGGCGCGGCGAACGCCTTCCAGGCTGGAATTGAACAGGCCCTTCGGGTCCGGCAGGGAGGACCCTTTCGGAAAGGTCGTCTTGACCGCCGCCTTGTAGGTCTCGCCGGTGCAGATGATGCCGTCGTGCGACCAGACGGGGATATTCCACTTCCAGTCCTCGACGACGTCGGGATCGGCTTCCCTGATCAGGGCGCGCAGCCGGGCCAGGGTGTCGCCGCGCCAGCCGCCCAGTTCGGTGATCAGGGCTTCGATGCGTTCGGGAACGGGGACGCCTTCGATGGCAAAGGTGGGTTTTCGCATGGGGTTTCCCTACAGTTTATGGCCCGGCAAGGCGGCGGTCTGTTCGATCCAGGCGGTCAATTGCGCCTCGTCGATTGCCTCGCCTTCGTGGATGTGCAGGTAGCGCACGTCCTTTTGCTTCGACTCGACCGGCGGCTTGGGGTCCAGCAGGGCGCCGCGAAAGAAGGCGACCTTGACGTATTTGCTGACGCAATGGAAGCCGAGGAACCAGCCCGCCTCAGCCCCATAGAGCGGCGTGTTCCACTTCACGGCCTTGCGGACGCCGGGAACGGTCCGGGTAATCAGCGCGTCGAGGCGGCTGCCGATATCGTGCTTCCAGCCTGGCATGGCCTTGATATAGGCCTGCACGGGCGCGTCGCCGTCGCCCTTGGCGATCTGCGGATTGCCGCCCGACAGCAGCGCCGGCTGCTTATCCGATTCTGGGATCATCTATCCCTCGCTGGCTACCGCCCGCTCCTTGCGCGTGTAAGGTAGCACAAACATGTACAGGCCGCTGAACAACATCAGGAAAAGCGGCGGCAGGGGCGAATAGGTCAGCCACATCGGCGGCTCGCCGAAAGCGCGGACGGCGAAATTGGCCACCACGGTCAGGGTAAAGACGATCGACAGCCAGCGATGTGTTTGGCGGATCCAATAGCTCAGTTTCATGGTCGCCTCCCTTAATCCAGTTTTTCCAGAACCTCGTCCAGCTTGCCGAGGAAATTCTGCCAGCCATATTGGGCGCCCTGGTAGTAACGGGCCGCCTCAGGCGCGGCGCTGAAGCCGGACTGCTCCATGCGCAGATGTGTGCCCTTGCCGGCCGGGGTCAGGGTCCAGGTGACCACCGTCTCGACGCCCATGGCCGCCCAGCTATAGGCCAGGCTCCGGTTCGGCTCGACGGTCAGCACCTTGCAGCCGACCGAGCCCCAGTCGGCGGTGAAATCGAAATGGTGGCCGACGACCGGCTGGAAATCGCTCTGCATCAACCATTCGGCGATCAGGTGCGGCTGGGTCAGGGCGCGCCAGATCTTTTCCGGCGCATGGGCAATGTCGCGCTCGATGATGACGGACTTGGTATCGGACATGGGGACTTCCTTTTGAAAAGCGGGGACTACTGGTCCATCCGGTTGAGCAAATTTTCGAGGGCATAGACGCGGTCGTGCCAGAAGGCGGCGTAGAAACCCATCCAGTCGACCAGCGGCCTCAGGCCCTTCGGATCGGCGCTGTAATGGGTCTGGCGGCCATCCCTGCGGTCGCGGACCAGCCCGGCGGTCTTGAGCACGCCAAGGTGCTGGGAAACGGCCGGTTGCGACACCCGGGTGCCTTCGGTCAGGGCGCGGACGCTGAGTTCGCCGTCGCGCACCAGCCGCTCGAACAAGGCGCGGCGGGTGGGATCGCCCAAGGTGGTGAACAGGATGTCGGCGGTTTGCGTCATGGACCTATTCATAAGTTCAAACTTATGAATTGTCAAGCGCACAATGACCGCACCGACGAATGGGCGATAAATAATTCAATTTATTGGAAAATCCGGCGGCCCGGCTATTTCACTTTCCAGCCGAAGAGGCCCCGGTTCACGGTGCAATTCATCGGATAGGCTTCGGCCGGGCTGACCCGGTAGCCTTCGATTTCCATGAACTTGCAGTTGTCGATGCCGTTGACGAACAGCTTCGTCGTCTCGCCGGGCGCCAGGGTCGAATAGGCGAAGCTCATCAGCTCCGAAACCGAACCGTCCTTGAAAACCTTGCGGCCGAAGACATGGCCGGCCTTCAACTGGGTGTCGCCGAGGTTTTCCAGGCGCACGTTGAGGCGCGACGAACCCTCGACGGTGATCTTGGTGACGACAGGCCTTGGCGGCATTGCGGGCTCCGCGAAAAGAATGACGCCAAACTGACGGCGGGGGCACAGATTCGTCAAGATGATCCGGGTGCAAAAACCACAGCCGCCGCCCAAACGGTGGCCGTTTGCCTTTTCCCCATTGCCGGAATTGGAAAAAAAGCCTTTATGTACAGACCTCGGTAATCCTCCCTAAGCCCCTGGTACATGAGTAAACTCGTCGTCCACGCCACCACGCTGTCCTTGCGCGTCGGCCGTACCTGGCACGGCGTGGCAATTCTCGGTCCCTCCGGCATCGGCAAGAGCGACCTGGCCCTGCGCGCCATCCAGGGCGGGTGCGTGCTGATCTCCGACGACTATACCTGCCTGTGGGCGTCCGGCGGCCTGCTGTTCGGCAGCGCGCCGGAAACCATCGCCGGCAAGATGGAGGTGCGCGGCCTCGGCATCCAGGAGGAAGCGCAGCGGGCCATGACCCGCGTCAGCCTGGTCGCCCTGGCCCAGACCGACCCGGTCGACCGCTTGCCGGAGGCCGAGGTTACCCCCATATTGGGTTTGGACATCCCCACCATCCGCCTCAATCCGCGCGAGGCGTCGAGCGTGTCCAAGCTGCTCACCCGCCTGCGGCAGATGCGGGACTGAGCTTTTATTGACGATCGCGGTGTCTGGATCACATCATCTGGGTCACATCGCGCGCGCCCCTTGGCAAATCTAGGAAAATACGCCTAGTTTGTGGGCAGCGCAGCAGAGATTCGCCTTAGGATATGAAATCTGGCGCGAAATTTGCTGAGCTAGGGCGAAAATCTCATTTTGCAGTGCGAAGCAAACGGGACTAAGATCGCACGCAACCGCCGCAGTGACATTTCCCCCCATACGGGAAAAGGTTTAGGCAGCAAGGATTAGGCAGTACATGATCGGACTGGTGATCGTCACGCATGGCAAGCTCGCCGAAGAGTTTGTGTTGGCGATGGAACACGTGGTCGGCCCGCAAAGCCAGGTGACCGCCATCTGCATCGGTCCCGACGACGACGTCAGCCGGCGCCGGCAGGATATTCTGGACGCCACCTTTGCCAATGACACCGGTGACGGCGTCATCCTGCTCACCGACATGTTCGGCGGCACGCCGTCCAACCTGGCCATCTCGGTAATGGAACAGACTCGTGCCGAAGTGATCGCCGGCCTGAACCTGCCGATGCTGATCAAGCTGGCGTCCCTACGCAAGAACGAGAACCTGGGCACGTGCGTCTCGCACGCCCAGGAAGCCGGCCGAAAATATGTGACGGTGGCGTCGTATGTCCTGTCGGGGGACAGTTAAGATTTATCAGCTGAGAGCTTAGACCTCTTAGCCTTTCTCGCAAAAATTGCACTTTTGCGTTGCCGCCTCTCCCCTTACGTGTAAGGAACGTCATTTCTTACCAATTATCGCAGGAAGGGGAGCGACATGGCGGGTGTGAATTTCAGCAAGTATTTTGGCTCACTTAAGTGGCCGGACAATTGGAAAGACTTTGTGGATTTGCTTTCCAAGACGGTTGTCGCCAGCGTGTCGGCCATAGTCGGAGTCATCGTCTGGGAGATTTCTCACATACAAGAAGCCGAGACCAAAAAGCGAGCCGCAACAGAAGCAGAAAGATCACACCAACTCGACGAAATTCAGCAGACTATCGACAATCACCGGCAGTCAATGACCGAGGGAAGAGAAACCATAACGCTCTTTCTTACCTATATGCCGAAGGATAGCAGTGACCCACAGCTATCTCTAAAATTAAACACGCTCAATTCTTACTGCCAAACTGCAGATAATAGCGATACGATTTCGATATTTGTGTGTAAGCAGGTGTCGGACTTTTCCTCAACCCTCGCCGGCGAGACTAAGCAAAAGGCGGCGGAAGTCGCGCAAAATGGAAGCGCTGAAAATTATATTACGTCGAACTCCGGAGCAGCGCAGACGGCTGCGCTTGCAGGCACGGAATCAAACGGCGGAGCTATTGATCCCAGCGCACAATGGTTTGCGGTGATGGCATCTGTCCCCCTATCTCAGGCATCCGCCCTGCCCAGTCTTCTGCGGTCCTTTAATGCCAGATTGGGGAAAGCAGGTATGCCGGAGGATGCGCGAGTTTACAAAACCAAAATCAGCAGCAGCTATGCCATCACTTCCGGAGATCTGAAGAGCCAGGCCCTTGCAGTCGCTCGCGCGCGTGCGCTACGCCAAGCTGGGGTCGTCCCGGACGCTTTCGCGCAGCCTGATCGTGAATGGGTATTCGTCCAAAAATAGTTCTTTTTAAAAGCCCAAAAGCGATTCCCTCCTCCTTTTTGGTGAGATATTTGTCTGGACTAAGTACCCGAATTCTCGCATCATTTGCAGGCTTGAGAACAAGTCGCCTGCCGAGGGGGACTATAACCGATGAATGAGACCGGTCCCGAAGTGAGCGACCCCGTCCGCGTAAGCGTGGAAATCTGCAACCTCAAGGGCCTGCATGCCCGCGCCTCGGCCAAGTTCGTCAAGCTGGCCTCGACGTTCGAGGACGCTCAGATCACCGTCATCAAGGACGATCACCGCGTCGACGCCCAGTCGATCCTGGGGCTGATGATGCTGGGGGCAGCCATCGGATCAACCATCGAGATCGAAGCGGAAGGGCCGGACGCCCAGGCCGCCGTCACCGCCCTGGCCGAACTGGTCGCCAACCGTTTCGACGAGGAGGCGTGATGAAGCGCATCCTGACTGTATTGCTGGTATTGGGCGCCTTTTCCGTGGCCGTGCCCGTCTTTGCCGAAGGCGGGTCGGGTGGCGACGACGGCGCCATGACCGCCGCGCCCAAGGCCAAGCATCGCAAGGCCAAGCCGAAGCCGAAAGCCGCCGCGCCGGCCAAGCCGGCGGGGCCTGTGCCCTATACGACGCTCAATCCGAACGATACCAAGCCGGCCACGCCGCAGGTGGTGTCGCCTGGGCCGCCGGCCGCCGCCATGACGCCGGACGCCCTGCCGCAGCCAGCAGAGACCAACCACGCGCCGGCGCCCTCGACCGATATCGCCGTCGCGCCGCGCACACCGCCGCCTCCGCCATCGCGCGGAGCGCAGCCGGTGGCGCCGCGCGAAGTGTCGCTGAAATGCGAAACGCAGGTAATGGACGGCAAGTCGCAGGTGTCGCACGGCACCTTCTATATCGACCTGTTCCCGTCGGAAGCGCTGCCCAACGAACACGCCGATTTCAAATTCACCTTCGTCGATCCGGGGCACAAGTCGCTGATCCGCGAGTCGATCTGCCTGGACACGCTGTGTTCGGCGACGGTGACCAACAGCGCCTATTACCTGGTCAGCCGGGTAACCAAGCACGGCGGGGCGCTGCGCATCACGCTCGACCGGTCGAAGGGGGCGTTCTACGCCGAGGAAGTGCCCGACGGCGGCCTGTTCTCGAAGGGCGGCACGCATCTGGGCGAACAGGGCTATTGTACGCCGCAGGCCATGCCCAATCCGCTGTTCTAAGGTTTTTAACCACGAACCACACGAACAGACACGAACGGCATTGTCTTGACTTCAGCGCGAAGCGCCAGCCCTTCGGGCAAAGACATACTACTGTTCGTGTCTGTTCGTGTGGTTCGTGGTTAATCTTTGAAACATCTCTTACCTAATCCTTATCCCTCCATCGGATTCCCGCGTCGAAACTTTAGCCGGCGGGTTGCTACACTCCTTGCTCAACACCTTGTTTTGACTAGGATTTAGGAGGCGACCATGAATTCCGACCGCATCAACGGCAGCTGGGAACAAGTCAAGGGCCACGTGCAGCGCGCCTGGGGCAAGCTGACCGACGACGACCTGAGCGTCATCGAAGGCGACCGCAAGCTGCTCACCGGCAAGATCCAGGAACGCTACGGCATCGCCAAGGACGAAGCCGACAAGCAGATCCGCGAATGGAACGAAAAGGCCGATCACACCACTGATGAAATGCGGAAGTGGTAACCCTTTCTCCGGTTCCGCCGGACCGGAGAGCAAGGGCGGGAAAGGCCTGTTGATTCAGGCCGTTCCCGCCCTTTGTCCATGCCGGCTTTGGACCGGATTCCCCCCAGGGTTGACGGCAGCGTCAGCCTGTGCCACCTTAACCATTATGAGCAAGCCCATGACCGTAACCGACAACCCGAAAGCGACCGCTACAAGCGGGGCGTTGCGGGTCGGTATGGTCTTAAACTAAAGGCAAACCGCTCTCTCAACCCCCGCACCGAGACGGGGGTGAAGCGATCCTCCTCCGTCCTCTGTGTCAAACGCCGACCGAATGGAGACCGCGCATGGCCCCCAACAGAGATTTTGAGACCCGCGACGATAATGCCGGCCATGACGCTGAAGGTCGGGCCGCATTGGTGGTCATCGGCATGCAGCGCGCGCGCCTGGCCGGGCCGGACACGGAAAGCAATATCCGCCTGGTGACAGGCCTGCTCGATCGCGCCCGCAAGGACGGCACCCAGATCGTCTTTGTGCAGCATAGCGGCCCGAGCGGCAGTCCGTATGAAAGGGGCGCCGACGGCTGGCGGCTGTTCGACGGCGCGCAACCGCGCTTCCCCGACTGGGTGGTCGAAAAGCAGCAGTTCAGCATCTTCGACGGCACCCATCTCGCAGCCCAGCTCAAGGCGGTCGGCATCACCCACCTGCTGCTGACCGGCCGGGCGTCGGACGACGACGTCGCTGTTTCGGCCGTGGCCGCGGCGGCTCTGGGCTTCAAGGCCGAACTGGCCGAGGCCCTGCCGGCCGAAGCGATGGGCGATGCGCAGCGTCGTCAGGCTCTGGAAAGGGCCGGCCTGTAAAAAAGGCGTTGCGCGGCGGCATTACGCCGCGTTTACCCTTTTCACGCGATTTTTTTATTGAAAGCCGTTCACGGATTGCGTCACCTTAGGCGCATGGACGATTTGCACGCGGATGTCGCAGCGGTCGAAAAAATCGACGCTGTTCCTCTCATTCTCGATGTGATTTGCCGGACCACGGGGATGGGGTTCGCGGCGGTGGCGCGCGTCACCGAAGACCGTTGGATCGCCTGCTCCGTCAAGGACGAGATCGATTTTGGGCTCAAACCGGGCGGCGAGCTGCCGTTGGCGACGACGATCTGCGACGAAATCCGCCGCACCGGGGAAGGCGTGGTGTTCGATGACGCCGATGCCTGCGAATTCCGCGACCACCACACGCCCAAACTCTACAACATCAAGAGCTATATTTCCCTGCCGATCGTGCTCAAGGACGGGACGTTCTTCGGCACCTTGTGCGCCATCGATCCGCAGCCGCATCGCCTCGACACGCCGGAAACGGTCGGCATGTTCAAGCTGTTCGCCGAGCTGATCGCCCAACATCTCAATACCGACGCCCGCATCGCCTCCAGTGACGCACGGGCCGACGCCAGCGACGCCCTGCTGCTGGAGGCGCAGGAGGCGGCCAAGCTGCGCGAGCAGTTCATGGCGGTCCTTGGCCATGACCTGCGCAACCCGCTGGGCGCTATTTCCTCCGGCACGCAACTGCTGCGCCGGGACATCAGCGACGAACGCAAGGGGCATGTGCTAGGGCTGATCGAAAAGGCCGTGTTCCGCATGGGCGAGCTGATCGACAACCTGCTCGATTTCGCGCGCGGGCGCCTGGGGGCGGGCCTGAGCCTGCAGCGGGAGGAGCACGACACTCTGGAACCGGTGCTGACCCAGGTGATCAACGAACTGCGCATCGCCTGGCCGGAGCATCAGGTCGAGACGCGCTTCGATTTCCGCCTGCCGGTGTCGGCCGACGGCCATCGCATCGGCCAGCTGGCGTCGAACCTGCTCGGCAATGCGTTCACGCATGGCGATCCGCTGCGGCCGGTGGTGTTGAGCGCCGCCAGCCGCGACGGGCTGTTCGTCATGACGGTGAGCAATGGCGGGGCGCCGATCGGGCCGCTGGCCATGAAGCGCCTGTTCCAGCCGTTCGAGCGCGGCGCCGTGCACAGCGGCCGGCAGGGGCTGGGATTGGGGCTGTATATCGCCTCGGAAATCGCCCGGGCGCATGGCGGCGAGCTGTCGGCGGAATCGACGGCGCGGGAGACGCTGTTCCGCTTCCGCATGCCGTCGCGGCTACAGGAGTGAGAATCAGGGAGAAATCGCGGCGCAGGGCCTTAAGGTCTGAGGTCCAAAATACCCGGCCGCAACCTCCCCTGATCCTGTAGACCCGCCGGGTGTCCCAAAAGTGGGGTCTTCAGCGGTGGCAAGAGGTTAATGGGCGCCGGATAAGATTGCAGCGCGGGCGAACGGCGCCGGTGTAAGAAGGTTATAAGATAGCGCAGCACCGTTTTCGGACTTGCCCCATTTCATTCAGAAGTTAAACTTGCCGCCAGAAAAACAACCAGGCCGGGGGCGGGCTTATGCGGTACCAGGGATTTTTGCGGACGGTTTGTCTGGCGGGGCTCGTCACCGGCCTGTGGACGGGCGTGCCAGCCGGGGCGCAGACCCAAACGGCGGCGCCGGCCGCTAAGGGTGAAGCGGATACCACCAACGTCACCATCTTCGCCAAACGGCGGCCCTTCGTACCGGCGGCGACCCGGGGCGGACAGCTGGCGCAGATCGACCCGAACCGGGCCAGTTCATGCGCTTACGGCATGACTCTCCAGCAGGTCCAGTTCGAGAATATTTCACCCAAGGATACCGCAACCGACGTGGCGTTACGCGCGGCGCTGAAATCCCTCATGTTCCTCAGCAGCGACGAGGCGGCGCAAAACTACTTCAACGATATGGGGGTCGAGAATCCGAATGCCGGCGCGCAGGCCTATCTCGGTACAGACCCGACTATGGCTGGCAGTGGTTACGGCGACACCAGCCCCTATGGAAACGCCGCCACGGCGGGTGATACCGAGTCCGACGGAAGGTCTCCCGCAAACGCGAAGGTCACGGCAACGGAAGGCGACGCCGGCGGCTGCACGCCGGCCGATGCCGCCGCTGCCGCCGGACGCAGCGACATCGCCCGGCACGACGCCTCGATGAAGCAGGCCTTTGAGGCGATGGATGCCGGGGACTATCCCAAGGCGCTGGCGCTGTTCAAGGAAGGCTACAACAAGATCGGCTACCCGCTGGCGGCGTCCTACCTCGGCAAGATGTATCTCACCGGGATCGGCACAAAACAGGATGTCAACGAGGCCATTATCTGGCTCAAGCGAGCGGCGGAGGGGCGATACGACGCGGCGGATAAGCTTGGCTTCAATCCGGCCGACCCCTATCACAAGAATGCCCGGGTCGAAGCCCAGATCATGCTGGCCAATATCTACCTGAACGGTTTCGGCGTGCCGAAGTCGCCGAAGGATGCCCGCAAGTGGTACGCGGAAGCCGAAAAGTACGGCTATGTGCCGGCGGGCTTCATGCTGGGCAAGATGGCCGAGGCCGGTTACGGCGGGACGAAGGATCCGGCCGGGGCCGTGGCCTATTACCAAGCGGCCGGGGAATACGGCTTCGCGCCGGCGCAGTATCAGCTGGGCCAGCTCTATTACAGCGGCGCCGACGGCGTCGTGCAGGACAAGACCAAGGCCGGGGCGTGGCTGCTGAAGGCGGCGAAAAACGGCTATCCGGACGCGCTGTATGCGGTGGCGCGGATGTACGAACTGGGCGAAGGCGGGGCGCAGGCCGACCTGTCCAAGGCGCTGGTCTATTACAAGGAAGCGGCGGTCAAGGGCCAGGTCGATGCCCAGCTGACGCTCGGGACCTATCTATATACCGGCGAAGGCGGGGCGCCTAAAGACCTGGCTACCGCGCGCCAGCTGTTCCAGGCGGCGGCGGAGCAGGGCGAGCCGCAGGCCATGTTCAACCTGGGCGTCATGCTGGTCAACGGCGAAGGCGGGCCGAAGGACCTGGTGCGGGCCTATTGCTGGTTCTCCATCGCCGACAAGGGCGGGATCGGCCAGGCCGGCGCGGCGATGCGCGAACTGGCCGGCAAGATGACGCCGGAAGAACGCGCCCAGGCCGAGGCCCTGCTCAATCCGAAAGCGGCGAAGTAGCTACGGCCCCTCCCTCTTCCCGTTTACGGGGAGAGGACGGCTAGCAAGCCTGAAAGGCGCAGATAGCCGGGTGAGGGGC
>CAYULN010000368.1:0-21524 GCA_964445605.1 uncultured Caulobacteraceae bacterium
TGCGGCGACGAGCAGGTCAGGACCAGGTCGCCCATGCCGCACAGCCCGACCATGGTTTCCAGCTTGCCGCCCATGGCCATGGCCAGGCGGGTCATTTCGGCGAAGCCACGCGTGATGAGGGCGGCGTGGGCGTTGCGGCCCAGCCCTTTGCCTTCGGCGATCCCGCAGGCGATAGCGATGACGTTCTTGATGGCCCCGCCCGCCTCGGCGCCGACCAGGTCGGTCGACTGATACGGCCGGAAGGACGGCCCGGCCAGGCTGGCAGCGATTTTCGCGCCCACGGCTTCATCGGCGCAGGCGATCGTGACCGCGCTCGGCAAGCCCTGCGCCACTTCGCGGGCAAAGTTCGGCCCGGCCAGAACGGCGGGGCACGCTTCGGGCAGGACGGCTTCCAGTACCTCGGTCATCAGGGCGTCGGTGCCGCGTTCGACGCCCTTGGCGCACAGGACGACCGGCAGGCCTTCCTTCATGTGCGGCGCAAAGGCGGTCAGGGCGGCGCGCATGTGCTGGGCGGGCGGCACGGCCAGGATGACGTCGCAGTTGCTCAGGTCGGCGAAGTCATGGGTGGCGCGGATATCGGCCGACAGCCGCACGTCCTTCAGATAGAGGGTGTTCTGGTGGTCGCGGTTGATGCTGTCGACCACTTCCGGTTCGCGCACCTGGATCAGGACCTTGTTGCCGGCGGCAGCGGCCGTCTGGGCCAGGGCCGTGCCCCAGGCCCCTGCCCCGATCACGCCAATATTGGCGAACTTTTGCGTCATCAGGCTTTTGCCCCTTTGCGGCCGGCGGATTTGTGGACGGGCGCGTCGCGGGCGCTGGCCTCGTCGAGCGGCCAGCGCGGCCGGGCCGTCCCCGCCATGTCCGCCTTCACATCATGCGGCGTATCGCGCAAGGCTGCGAAATGTTCAAGGCCCGCCAAGGCGATCATGGCGGCATTGTCTGTGCAGTATTTGAGCGGCGGCGCCACGAAGCGGAAGCCGTTTTTCG
Organism: uncultured Caulobacteraceae bacterium; assembly: GCA_964445605.1. GTDB lineage: Bacteria > Pseudomonadota > Alphaproteobacteria > Caulobacterales > Caulobacteraceae > Asticcacaulis. The sequence continues at coordinate 988 of CAYULN010000368.1, forward strand.
CGCACAGGTCCTTGAGCGCATTGCGGATGGCGGTGTTGGCGGCGACCCCGCCGGCGACCACGAAGGCCGGTTCGCTCACGCTATTTTGTTCGCGGAACACGGCCATAAACGTTTCTTGGGCCCGCTCGGAGCGCTCGACCAGCTGGCGGGCGATGGCGGCCTGGACCGAGGCGCACAGGTCGGCGCGGTCCTGTTCGGTCTTGACGTGCTCATAGGCGATGGTGGCGGCAGCGGTCTTCAGGCCGGAAAAGGAAAAGGCGCAATCCTTGCGGCCCAGCAGAGCGCGCGGCAGGGTGAAACGCGTGGCGTCGCCAGCACGGGCGCAGGCCTCCAGGGCCGGGCCGCCGGGATAGCCGAGGCCGAGGACCTTGGCGATCTTGTCGAAGGCTTCGCCGGCCGCGTCGTCGATGGTGGTGCCGAGGCGTTCGTAATCGCCGACTTCACGAACGATCAACAGTTGACAATGGCCGCCGGAGACCAGCAGCAGCAGGAAGGGGAATGCGACGTCTTCGGTCAGACGCGCCGACAAAGCATGGCCTTCGAGGTGGTTGACCGGGATCAGCGGCTTGCCGGTCGCCAAAGCATAGCCCTTGGCGAAGGACAGGCCGACCATGACGCCGCCGATCAGGCCCGGCCCGGCGGTGGCGGCGACGGCGTCGATATCCGGATTGCCGGCTTCGTCCAGGGCGCACCTGGCCAGGTCGTCGATAGTTTCGACATGGCTGCGGGCGGCGATTTCCGGGACGACGCCGCCGAAAGCCTTGTGGTGGTTGGTCTGGCTGTGAATGAGGCTTGACAGTACGTGGACGCCGGTCTCGTCGCGGCGCACCACGGCGGCGGCGGTTTCATCGCAGGAGGATTCGATGCCGATGACGGTCAGGGATCGGGACATGCGCGTGTAATGGGTCAGGTTGATCAGAAAAGCAAGAAACCCCTCCACCGCATCTAGACGCTTTGCGTCGCCGTGCGGTCCCGGCACCGGGGACCGCGAGCCTACACGTCAGAAGACACGCCATGAATGGCTCGTGGTGGAGGGGTTTCTTGCTTCCAACCCGACATATCGCCGCATCCCAGCCTTTTGCATTGATCGTGCACGACAAAGTGCTAGGAACAGCCCATGACGGCTTTGCTGAAAATCGGTACGCGCGGTTCGAAACTGGCCCTGACCCAGTGCGGCTGGGTGCAGCGGCAGATCGTCGCCGCCATCGGACACGATCCAGCCAAGGCCGACGAATTCGCGCCGCTCAACATCATCACCACCCAGGGCGACCGTATCCAGGACCGGCGGCTGATCGAGGCCGGCGGCAAGGCGCTGTTCACCAAGGAAATCGAGGAGTCGCTGCTGCGCGGCGATATCGACGTGGCCGTGCATTCGCTCAAGGACATGCCTGCCGACGAAGTGCCGGGCCTGGCCATCTGCGCCATACCGGTGCGCGAAGACCCGCGCGATGCCTTCCTGAGCGCCACCTATGCCAGCCTGGACGACCTGCCGCCGAGCGCGCGGCTGGGCACGGCCAGCCTGCGGCGGCAGGCCCAGGCTTTGGCGCGTCGGCCGGACCTGGAGGTGGTCATGGTGCGCGGCAATGTCGATACGCGCCTGGCCAAGCTCGATCGCGGCGAATGCGACGGACTGCTACTGGCGGCGGCGGGGCTGAACCGGCTCGGGCTGGCGGCGCGCATCCGCTCGTTCATCGATCCGGAGCAATATGCCACGGCGCCGGGCCAGGGCGCCCTGGCGATCCAATGCCGGGCTGAGGATGTCGGCGCCGAATGGATGAAGGCACTGCACCACGAAGAGACTTTCGTTGCCGTTCAGGCGGAACGCGGCGCTCTGACGGCGCTGGAAGCGTCATGCCGGACGGCGGTCGGCGCCTACGCCGCCCTCGTCGGCGGTGCTTTGCATATCTTCGTCGAAGCCCTGAGCGCCGATGGCCGCAAGCGCTGGCAACGTCGGGAAGTGTTGAGCCGGCCAACGCCGATCACAGCGCGCGACCTGGGTTTAAGGCTCGGCGAGGAGATCAAGCGCGAGGCTGGGCCCGAACTGATCCTGGTGAAGGGGTGATTCCGATGGCCAAACTATCGGCCATCGGCAAGGGCGACCGCCCGCCGTCGCTTATGCGACGAGCTCGCGCGGCGCTTGAGCGCACAAGATGACGCCGGTTGTCTGGGTGACCAGGACACAGCCCGGCGCGGACAGGACAGCGCGGGCGGTCGAAGCCTTGGGACATAAGGTCGTCGTCGCGCCGGTACTCGAGGTCATCCCCCTGCCCGCCGATTTCAGTGGCATCCGTTTCAACGCGGTGATCTTTACCGGCGGCAATGCTGTGGAAGCCTTCTGCCGTCTGTCCGAACGGCGCGATGTGACTGCCTGGTGCGTCGGCGACACCACCGCTGAAGGCGCCCAGGCGCAGGGCTTCCAAACCGTGATGAGCGCCGACGGCGACGCCGAGGCGTTGTTCAAGCTGATCAAGGACAAGGCGCCGCGAGATGGCCTGTTTCTTTATCTCTCCCCGAAGGAACCGGCCGCGCCGCTGCTGGCCTGGATGTGGGCGGAAGGCCTGTCGATCAGCCAAATTCCAGTCTACGAGACGCGCATGGTGACGCCGGATCTCGATCCAACGGAAGTCACCCATGTGCTGATCCATTCGGCCAAGGCGGCGCGGGCTGTGGCCAACGTGCTTGGCAAGTTTGCGTTCACCAAATTGTGCTTAGTCTTCATCTCGGACGCCGTGTCCGCCGCCTTCGACGAGGCATGGACACGGCTGACAAAAAATAATGTGCCGGAAGCGTTTACGCGGCGGATTTCTCCGTTCCCCGACGAAGCTTCCATGCTAAAACGGATCGAGACGAGCTAAGAGACACCCGCATGAGCGACCCGCGCCCCGCATCCCAAGATTCCCTGGTCACCGAAGGCGGCCTGAACGCTTCGGACACGAATGATTGGGCGAGCGAACGGACGCGCAATTTCTATCGCGCATTGGCGCTTTATGTCCTGCCCGCCATTTTTGCGGGGCTATGTGTTTTGGGCGCGTATTTGGTTATTACGCGCCATCCGTTCGCGCCCAAGCCCACCGCCGACAAGCCGGCCGCCGCCGCGCCGGTATCGGACAAGGACATGCAGATCGCCCGGCTGCAAAGCCAGATCGCCATAATGCAGGGCCAGGCGGTCAATCCGGCGCTGGTGCCGCAGGCCGTGGCGCCGGGCCAGGTCGTCCAGGCGCCGGTCGCCCCGGTCTATTCCGCCGAGGCCGCCCTCATCGCGCAATTGTCGGCGCGCGTCGACCGGCTGGAAAGCAATCAGCGGGCGTTGGCCCGCGCCGCCGCCGCCGCGCAAGCCGCGCTGGAACTGGCGCGCGCCGCCCACACCTCCGAACCGTTCATGCGCGAACTGACCGCCGCAGAACCGGCTGTCGCTGATCCGACCCTGACCGCTCCCTTACGCGCCGTCGCCGACAAGGGCGTGCCGTCGGAAGCGCAACTGGCCATCCTGTTTCCGCCCTACGCCGCCAAGGCCAATATCGCCGCCAAGGACGACGACGGCGATAACAGCCTGTTCAATCGTGGCCGCCACGCCCTGGGCTCGTTCATCTCGGTGCGGCACATCGACAAGGAAAGCTGCAAGGGCGTGCAGGGCGCATTGCAATGCGCCGAAACCCACCTGGACAACGGCGATCTGCAGGGGGCTCTGAGCTTCCTGTCGACCCTGCCGCCGTCGGGGCAAAAAGCCTTGAAGCCCTGGCTGGACCTGGCGCGGGCGCGCAGCCTGGTCGACGTCACGACGCAACGCATCACTACCCAGGCGCTGAACCGGCTGGCTTCGGCCAATGACGCCGCCGCCCCGGTTGGAGGCGTCCAGTGATCCGTACCGTCCTTATCCTGCTGGCCATTACCGCCCTGCTCGCCATGGGTTTCGGCATGCTGGGCGGCGACAACGGCCAGGCCAGCCTGATCTGGCTGCATTATCGCGTCGACACCTCGGCGACGGCGGCGGTCATCCTGCTGGGCGTGCTTGCTTTCTGCGCCGTCTGTTTCTGGAATCTGGGCCTGTGGCTGTCGCGGTCGCCGCAGCGCGCCGAAAAGGCCCGTGCCGAAGCGCGCCGCCGCCAGGGCGACGAAGTGCTGACGCGCGGCTTTCTCAGCGTCGCCGCCGGCGACGGCAACGAAGCGCGCCGCAACGCGGTCAAGGCTTTGGACCTGTGTGACAACATCTCACTGGTGCGCATCCTGACCGCCATGGCCGCGCAGGCCTCGGGTGACGCCATGGCGGCCAAGGCGGCCTATTCGGCCATGCTGAGTGTGCCGGAACTCAAAGTGGCCGGCCTGAAGGGCCTGATGGAACTGGCCAATGCCCACGGCGACAAGGCCGAGGCTGTCTCATTTGCGACTGAAGCCTATAACCAGCCGCGGCCGGCCATGTGGGCGTTCGAGACCCTGTTCGAGGCCCGCCTGGAAGCCGGCGAATGGGCCGAGGCCCTGGCGCTGATCGACGGCGCGGTGGCGCGTAAGCTGGTGTCGCCGATCTTCTCGGAACGGGCCAAGGCGTCGTTAATGGCGGCATCGGCGGCGCGTCTGGAAAGCTCGGACGAGGCCGAGCAGGCGCTCGATTACGCCGTGCGCGCCGCCAAGCTGCAGCCACAATTCACCCCGGCCGCGATCATCGCTTCGCGCCTGCTGATCAAGAGCAACAAACTGGGCCGCGCCGAAGACGTGCTCGAAGCCGCCTGGGCGGCCAGCCCGCACCCGGCTTTGTGGCTGGCCTATCGCGACCTGGTGTCGGACGAGACGCCACGCGAACGGGCCCGCCGCCTCGCCGGCCTGGTCGACCGCAACCCAAAGCATCGCGAGAGCCTGATCCTGCAGGTCGAGCGCGCCTTATTGACCAATACCAAACCCGACATCGCCGCCGCCATGGACGCGCTTGAGGATGAAGCCAGCGATGACAAGGTGACCAAGCGGGTATGCGCGGTGATGGCGCGCGGCGCCTCGGCCTTGCAAGACATGGATGGGGCGCGCACCTGGGTGGCCAAGGCCAAGATGGCCCGCTCGGAACCGGAATGGTCGGACATCGACGCCGAAGGCCGGGCCTTCGAATTCGGCGCCGCCGACTGGAGCGCCCTGATCCTGACCTTCGCCGGCAAGGCGGTGCTGATCCATCCGCGCTTCGAACGCGGCGAAAAGGGCCTGCCGGAAATGCCGGACATGGCGTCGCGCTACGTGCCGTCCATGCCGTTCATCAAGGCGGCGCAAAAGCGGTCGAACCATATCCCCCTGCCCGACGATCCCGGTGCCTTCGACGCCGCCATCACCGGCCAGGACCTGGACGACCTGGAAGAAGCAGCCAACAAGGCGCCCGCCAAGCCGGCGCGCAAGCCGCGCGTGGTGAAAACGACGAAGTAGTTATTTGTCGTAAGCCGGAACGATCAGGTTGATGCGCGCCGAAGCGAAGTCCTGCGCATGCACGGCCGCTTTGGCGCTCAGGGACGGGTCGCGGAAGCCCTGCGAGGCGCGCAGCAGGGCGTCGTACAGGTCCTGCTTGTCCATGCTGATTTCCTGCCATTTCCAGTCGCTTTCCCGACCGGAATAGGCGGCGAGGAAATCGGTGGCCTTGCGTAAGCTCCGACCGTCGGGCTCCTGGTAGTTCCACAGATCGACGCCGACGCATTCGCCCAGGGTCGCGACGTCATAAACCGCCTGCATCGCCCAGCTGGAATAATGGAAAGACCGGGTGCGAGCCAGTTCCTGCGGCAGGCTGCCGTCCGATGCCATCTGCGGGTTCAGGCGGGCCTGGCCGAAGGCCGAGATCGTGGCTTTGGCCAGGTCGGCCTTGCCGGAAAACAGGGCGAATTCCGACAGTTCCAGATCGTACCAGATGGCGTGGTTGTTCTTGGCGGCGCCCTCTTCCTTGCCGTTGGCGCTGGTGACCATCCAGCCCGACAGGTCGCCGAACCAGCCGCGCAGGCCTTTCAGATCGTCGCCGCTCAGCGCTCCGGAGGGTTCGAGCAGGCCGATGGATTCGGTGACGCCGAGCAGCTCGGCGCTGTCGATGATGCCAAAGGATCGGCCGGGCGTCGATCCCGGCACGCCCTGGGCGAAGTTGAGATTGGGGTTCATGCGCGTGTTGGAATCGAGGAACCAGGCGCGCAGGATCATGGCGGCGCGTTGGGCATATTTGGCGTCATCGGAATAGTAGTAGGCCAGGCTCAGGGTCTGGACCGCCGAGGCCATGTTGCCGAGACGCGTCCGGTCAAAAGCGCCAGTGGCGCGTTCCGGGTTCACCTGGCCGTCGCGGTTGACATAGGGCAGGCCGCCGGACTTGGCCGGGTCCGGCCACCAGTAGGGGCCGATGCTCATATAGTCGTGCTTGTCGCCGGACGGCGGGATACGCGTCTTGTCGGTGACGCTCCACGGGCCTTCGGTCAGGGCCTTGTTGGCGTCCTTGATCAGGGCGGCATAGGCCGGATTGCCATCCTTATGCGCCTTGACCCGCTCGAGCGCCTCAGGCCGCCACAGATAGGTATGCCGGCCGCTGAAAGCCGCGGAATAGCCGGCGGCGCCGTCGCAGGTCGTGGCCTGAGCCGGGACCGCGACAACAAGAGCGAACATACAGGAGAGCAAGGGCAAACGGGGCATGGCAGACATCTCAATCCGAAAAGCAAAAAAAGGCGGGACCGCGCACTACTACGGCCCCGCCCCAGTTACCCGAAGAAGGGAGCGGACCGCCTAACCTGGGAGGCAGGTGTTGGCCGCGGTCCGCCCGTCGGGGAGTTAGAATTTGGCGTTCAAGGTCACCTGATAGGTCTTGCCGTCATAGTCGATGCGGCGCGGCAGGGACGGATCGTTTTCGTACTCCGCCCGCGTCGCGTCGGTCAGGTTGAAGGCGTCGACCGACAGCGAGATGCGGTCGTTGAAGTTATACGAAGCCGAGGCGTCGAGCTGGCTGCGCGCCTTGACCGAGCGGGCGTCGCCGACGAAAGTATTGCCGGCGGCCAGGTCGTACTTGCCACGATAGTTGTAGACCAGGCGGATGCCGAACTTCTTGGTTTCGTAGTAGCCGATCAGGTTAACGTTGTCCTTGGCGACGCTCGGCAGGGTGATCGGATTGCCGCTGGCGTCCTTGCCCGACACGGTGGTGTAGCCGTAGTTGAACGAACCGCCGAAGTTCTTCCAGAAGCCGGGCAGGAAGTCGAGGTTCTGCTGCAGGACCAGTTCGATGCCGTTGACGGTCATCGGCAGCAGGTTGGTCTGGCCGCTGATGCTGACCACGGCGTTCTGGGCGCCGGCGGTGGTGTTGAAGGTGGCCGTAGTCAGACACTTGCCGGCATTGCTGCCGGTGCCGATGAACAGCGGCCCAATGCCGTAGTCGACGCCGTTGATCAGGCCGTCGGACGGACACAGCTTGGCCGGATCGGTGATCGGCCCGATATAGCCCTTGATCTTCTTCTGGAAGAAGTCGATGGCCAGCAGGCCGCCCGGACGGTTGTACCATTCCAGTGACATGTCCATCGAATCCGCCGTGTAGGGCTTCAGGTTGGTGGCGCCGGCCACGACCGTGTAGGTCGGATTGGCGGCATAGACCGCCGGGATGGCGGCGCTGTTCGGTTCCGGCGCCAGCACCGAGCTGATCGGCACGGTGTCGCGCGGCTGCGGCCGGACATAGGTCGAATAGGCCGCGAAGCGCAGGACCAGGTCGTCACGCAGGTCGGCGGCGACAAGCAGCGACGGCAAGACGTAGTGGTAGTGCTGCGTGTAGGTCCGGGTGGTCAGGCTGTGGTTCGGGATCGGGAAGGTCGCCGTCGCCAGGGTGCTCGAGCAGTTGACGCAGTCCAGCGCCGTAATGGTGTTCAGCGTGTCCTCATAGCGCGCGCCGATATTGCCGCGAACCGGAACGCTGAGCACGTGCGTGTTGAACTTGCCCATCAAGTAGTACGACTTGATGTCGCTCTTGTTGGTGAAGTTGTTGTTCCAGTAGTTGGGATCCCAGTAGTTGTTGACCAGGCCATAGGGCGTGATGAACACGCCGGTCGAATTGTTGAGCGCGAACTGGGCCGGCAGGGAGGCCGGGTTGATCGGTGTGATTACGCCTAAAATCGCGTTGATGTCGGCCTGGTTCCAGTTGGTGTTCATGCCTGGCGCCTTGCCGCCGAAGAAGTCGTCGTTGGCGGGTTCGGAGTGAACCATGGCCGCGGTGACGTTCGCCGTGAGCGCGCCCAGCGAGGTGTTGCGCGACCCCGTCGAGATGTACTTGTCCTGTTCGAAGCGGAAGCCGAACTGGACGCTCGAGAAGAAGTTGTCCGTCAGGAAATGCTCGGCGTCGAACTGCACGGCATTGAGGAAGTTGTCGGCATGGCCGTTGGTGCCGGTGGCGCCGAACTTGTTGACGTTGGCAGCGTCGCCCGCCTGGGTGGCCTGGCTGGCCGCCGAGGCGGTCGGGTAGCCGCCTGGCGACACGTGTGAGGTGGTCGGCGTCACAGAGGTATAGACCGCCTTGGACAGGTCGGTACCGCCAGTGAACACGCTGGTGCTGTTGCCGTTGACGGTGCCCAGCACCGTGGCCATACCGTTCTTGGCCGGGTTCTGGATGACATCGAGTTCGATCTGGTTGGCCAGGACCTCGGCGCGCGAGATGGTGGCGCTGCCGGCCATGCGCCAGGCGTCGCTCTTGTACTCGAAGCTCGGGTTGACCGACCAGGTCGACTGCTTGGCCGGTTCCGAACGGGTCGAGTCGTAGGTGGTGTTGTTTTCGGCGGTAAAGGTGTTGATGTAGGCCTTTGGGCCGGTCGGCGTGTTGACGATGTACGGCGTGCCGACGCTGGTGATATGGGCGACCTGCGAAGTGGCGGTAAGGGCCGTGTTCACGCCCTGGCCGCTGTCGGTCTGGATGTATTGCAGGTCATTGGTGCCTTCGTCGAGGAAGCGCTCGGTGTAGAAGGCGGTGGTGCCGATCTTCAGGTGGTCGTTGGCCTTCCATTCGAAGCCGGTGGCCGTCGACAATAGGTGGCCCTTGTTGAAGCGGCTGAAGTGACGGACCTGGCTGGGATAGTAGACCGGCGCCAGGCCGGTGGCGAACAGCGAAGTGTAGCTGGTCGGCAAAGCCGCCTGGAGCGCATCATAGGCGGCGTTCTGGCCGGCGACGTAGGTGCTGCCCGACAGCACGGTCTTCTGGTTGCCGAGCTGGATCGAGCCCAGCTTGTTGGCCCAGGTCTGAACGGTGATCGAGTCACGGCGGAACTTTTCGTCCTTCCAGGCGGCGACGCCGAAGACGGCGAAGTCGGACGACAGCTTTTTGTTGTATCCGAAGCTGACCTGAGGGCTGGTGAGGTCGCCAAGGGTGTCGTATTCCTCGGAGATCTTGAAGAAGCCGCCTTGCTTGCGGCTCAGGGCCGGAGCGATGCGCAGGTCGACATTGCCCGACAGACCGCCGGCGACGTCGGCGGCCGATGGCGATTTGATGACGGTGATCGACGAGAAGATGTCGGAGTTGAAGGCGCCAAGCGGCGTCGAGGCGGTATTGGTGGCGCTTGACAGGATCGGATCGGCGAAGGCGCCGCCGTTCAGAGTGGTGCGGGCGAAGGTGCCCGGCAGGCCACGCAGGGAGATGGTGGCGTTGCGGCTGTCGGCTTCGCGGTTGATCTGGACGCCCGGAATGCGCTGGACGGCTTCCCCGACGTTCAGGTCGGGGAAGCGGCCGAGACCGTCCGATGAGATCGAGTCGGAGATTTCGATGGTGTCGCGCTTGGTCTTGACGGCGTTGGTATAGGACTGGCGGAAGCCGGTGATGACGACGACGTCGCCGTCGGCTTTCTTGGCCGCATCCTGTGCCTGGGCGCCGCCGGCGAAGGCGGCGAAACCGGCCAGTGCGCCGAGGCTGACGGTGGCCAGGGCGCGGGCGCGTGTCTTGGAAACGAATTTCTTCATGTTCTTCCCTATTTTGTCTTTATTGACTTATGTTCATGCGCGGGCCCGCGGCCGTTCAGCCGGCACGATCGGGCCTTCAAAAATTAAGACGTGGTCAATCTTCACATCCACAAACCGCTGGTCGTCGAAAAATGCGGAAATGTGACGAAGCGCGTCGCGATACCGGTCAATCCAGGCTGGCCTTACCATGGGGAAAGACGGTTTATTTTATTGTTTTTAAATGTATTTTTCAGGATTCACAGCACCCGCCGCTCAATAAAGCCGACAGGGAATTGTAACAAATCCGCCACATGTGTCAGGCCAATTTGGCCGTCTTAACAAAATGGTCATCCCAATATGTGGACTTATAAAGAGAACTGACATAGCCTTGCCCGGTCGATGCTTGCCGGGGATGCCAACAAGAACAGGCACGACGGAGACAAAACGTCCTTGTTTTGGGTAGCGTATAAAAATGACACCGATACCTGAACGCGATAGCCCCCCGCCCCAGTCCCGGCAGGCCTGGTTCGATCATCTGTCGCATACCTATCATGTTCCGCTGACGCGCTTTTTCCAACGCCGCGTCGGTTCCAAGGCGGAGGCCGAGGACCTGGCGCAGGACGTGTTCGTCCGCTTGCTACGTCGCATGGACGACGAACCGATCAACGATCCGGAAGCCTTTGTTTTCCGGACGGCGGTCAACCTGCTGCGCGACCGCGCCCGCCGGGATGCGACCGTCACGCACAATGCGCCGGAACTGGCCGACCGGCAGCAGACCATTGAGGCTTTGTCGCCCGAGCGCGTCCTTGAAAGTAAGCAGCTTCTGCAAACGGCGGTACAGGCTCTCAACGAACTAGACGCCCGCTCGCGCGATATCTTCATCCTCAACCGCCTGGAGGGGATGAAATACGCACAGATTGCCCAGCTGCACGGTCTTTCGGTAAGCTCTATCGAAAAGATTATCGTGAAGGTCGTGGCCCATCTCTTGAAGCGTGGCGCCAATATTTAGTTTGGTCGCGCAATTTAACCAAAAAGTGCACGATAGCAGAAGCACACTTTTTGGATTGCGCTCGTTAAAGTAAGAGATCGGCGTTGGCACAGTCTAATATCCCGGCAGAGATACCGGCAGAGGTCCAGGAGGCCGCGGCCTATTGGACCGTGCGCCTGGCCAATGATCCGTCCGACGCCGACCTGGCGGTGTTCGAGGCGTGGATCGCTGAGAATTCTTTGCATCTCCAGGCCTTTAACCAGGCTGAGGACATGCTGTCCCTCGTCGACGAGCACAGCACCGGGCCGGAATTATTGGCCATGCGCCGTGACGCGCTGGAACGCGCCCGGCAGAGCCAGCGCCAGCGCTGGTTGGGTGGCGTGCCGCTAGACCGGCGGCAAATGGCAGTCGCTGCGGCCGGACTTGTGGCGGTGCCGACCGCTCTGGCCTGGTGGCTAGCGACCAAGCCGGCCGGCGAAATGCTGACCACGGGCGTCGGCGAACAACGCACGGTGACGCTGCCGGACGGGACACGCGTGACCATGGACGCGATGAGCCAGGTGCGCGTCGCCTATTCGCACGACCTGCGCCTGTTGGAACTGGTGTCCGGCCGCGCTTTCTTCGCCGTGGCTAAGGACGCCAGCCGACCGTTGCGCGTGCGCGCCGGCGCGCGCGCCGTCACTGCGCTCGGCACGGCCTTCAGCGTAGAGCGCGAAGCCAAGGGGATGCTGGTCACCCTGGTCGAAGGCCGGGTCGCCGTGTCCGATCCGCACGCCGCAGTACCCATTGAAATGGTGCCGCATCAGGCCCTGCACCTGTCCGACCAGGTGGCGCCGGTTTTGAGCAACGGTATCGATACCGGTCGCGCCCTGGCTTGGCGCGACGGTCAAATTGTGTTCGACGACGTCGACTTGACCACCGCCGTGGCGCGCATGAATACCTATTCGCATATGCCCATCGTCCTCGAGGATGGCGACGGCGCGAAACTGGCGAACCTGCGCATTTCCGGCGTGTTCACGGCGGGCGACTCGGTGAGCTTCGCCGAGGCCATGCAGGCCTATTTCAATCTCAGCGTCCGCCGCTCCGGCAAGGCCATCACCTTGCGCCCGACCGGTTCGCGGAGCTGAAAGAATTATAGTATTGAGACGGAAGACAAAACGTCTCGAATGAGTGGAGGCCGAAGGGTTCACAGAAACCCGGCCTCGAAAAATGCGCCTGGGGAGGCGGCCGAATGAGCAGATCATTCCGTCAGGGAAGGAAGCTGGCGCGCGCCTTGTGCGTGGCCACGGTTCTATCCCTGCTCCCCGGTCTGTTTGTCCCGGCCCAGGCCTCAGCCCAGGCAGAGACGATGATGCGCACCTACAATATCCCCGCCAGAGACTTAGGCGACGCGTTGGAACAGTTCGGCCGCCAGTCGAACGCCCAGCTGCTGTTTTCCCCGCGGCTGGTCGAAGGCCGCCGCAGCAAGGCATTGAAAGGCCAGTACAGCCCCGAGGCCGCCCTGCAGATCCTGCTCGACGGTTCCGGCCTGACCTACAAACGCAGCGCCTCCAATGTCCTGCTGATCACCCCGGTCCCTGCCCCGCCGCCCAAACCGGAAGCGGTTAAAACACCTGTGCCGCCGGCCGCCAGCCTGGTCGTGGCGGCCGTGCGCGAGGAGCCGCTCGACGAGATCGTCATCACCGGCTTCAAGCGGCTGGAGCGCAACCAGGGGGCGCCGGCGTCGGTTCTGGTGGCGACCGCCAGCTATATGGATGGCCTTGGCATGCGCGACTTCGACGACATCGTGAAGATCGCGCCGTCGGTGACCATCACCAAGACCAGCCAGCCGGCCAACAATTCGATCAATATCCGCGGCATCGGCACCTACGCCTATTCGATCGCCACCGAAGCCAGCGTCGCCGTGGTGGTCGACGATGTGCCGCAGGCCTTCCAGGCGGCGGCGTTCTCGGCCCTGGTCGACGTGCAGCAGGTCGAGGTACTGCGCGGGCCGCAGAGCACCCTGTTCGGCAAGTCGGCCTCGGCCGGGGTGATCAATATCACCACCCAGCCGGTGACCGACCGCGCGACCGGCCGGATCGAGGTGGTGGCGACCGATGACGGCGAGCAACGTATCCAGGGCACGGTTTCCGGCCCGATCAATGATCGGCTGAAGTTCCGCGTTGCCGGCAATTTCAGCACCTATCGCGGCAATGTCTACAACCTGTCGACCCAGCATTGGCTGAATGGCCAGTCGGACAGCACCCTGCGCGGCAAGCTGGTCTGGACGCCGAACCCGGCGGTGACGATGACCCTGTCGCCCTATGTCACGCGCACCCTGTCGTCTTGCTGCGCCGGGGCGGAGGCCTTCGTCAGTCCCGGCGTCACCTTCGGCAGGAGCAACGAGCCGCAATCGGCCATCCTGGCCGGCATCACGCCCGATGAGGACAACCGCCTGACCCGCATGGACGTCGACGCCAAGGCCGACGCCGTCGACTACGGCACCGGCCTGAAGATTGTGCGCAAGGTCAACGGACTGAGCCTGGCCTCGATCTCGTCCTACGACCGCTACAGCCTGGTCGACATGCAGGACACCGACTCCAGCGATTTCGACTTCTCGACCGTGGCGCCTACCGCGCCGAAAGGCGGATCGGCCAATGGCGGGTGGTTCAAGATCAACTCGGTGACGCAGGAATTCCGCGTCACTTCACCGGACAATGTGCGGCTGAGATATGTGGCGGGCCTGTTCTACAGCCGCACCCACGCCCAACGCTACTTCGTGCGCGGCGCGAACGACCTGGGCGACTATAACGGCCTGCCCGCCCTGCCCTCGACCAATTCGACCACCTATGCGGCCTATCTGTCGCAGGCCTGGGCGACCAACTACGCCGTGTTCGGCCAGGCGACCTATGACCTGACGCCGAAATGGGGCGTGACCGGCGGCCTGCGCATCAATCTCGAAGACATCCGCTATACCTTCCGCGACCTCGGCAACGGCGTGGCGTTCGGCGATCCGCCCTGTTCGACGCAAATCAAGTCTCTGGGTCCGACCGTGACCATCGAGACCTGCAACAGCGATACCTCGGTCTCCGGCCGGGCCGGGCTGCTCTATCATTTCGCGCCGGACGTCATGGGTTTTGTGACCTATTCGCGCGGCTACAAGGGCATGGCCTACGACCTGACCTCGACCCTGACCATGCGAGCGCCCCTGACGAGCGGGCCATTGAAGGGCGTGGCTATAGGTGATGCTATCGCTGCAAGGCAGCCGATCCCGCCGGAACAGGTCGACAATTACGAGATCGGGCTGAAGAGCGCTTTTTTCGATCATCACCTCGTCTGGAACACTACAGTCTTCTACGAAAGCTTCCGCGGCTTCCAGGCGCAGAGTCGCGACGGCATCACCGGCCAGAACATCCTCAACAGCATCGGCCAGGTGACGTCGAAAGGCGTCGAAAGCGACCTGGCGGCGCGCGTCGGTTCGCGCCTGATTGTCAACGCCAGCGTCGCCTACAACAAGGCGACGATGAACGACTTTCCCAATGCCAACTGCTACACCGCCCAAACGGCGGCGCAGGGCTGCGTCGGCGGGGCCCAGGACCTGTCAGGCAAGCCCCTGTTCAACGCGCCGGAATGGAATGTCGGCGGCAACGCCACCTACGAAGTGCCGCTAAAACGCGGGTGGAGCGGCTTCGCTACCGTGGCGGCACGCTGGCAGTCGGCGGTGATCTTCAATCTGCTGCAGGACCCGGATTCCGTGCAGAAGGCCTACGGCATCGTCAACTTGTCGGGCGGCGTGCGCAACGACCGCTGGAAGCTTACCATGTTCGTCAATAACCTGTTCGACCGGCGCTATGCGCTGACGCGCGGCCGCGACACCCAGTGGAACATCAACCAGGCGACCAGTCCGCCGACCGACGCGGTCACCTGGAAACCGGCGCGAGACAGCGCCCGCTATGTCGGTCTTCGCCTGTCGGCGAGCTATTGAAAACCCTCCCCCAAAGGTTCTCCCCATGTTCAAATGCGTGATCGTACCGGCCGTCGTGGCCGCCTGTCTTCCTGTCGTGGCGCATGCCGCTTCTTTGGCCGCGGTTCCCTCCTATGATGAAACCGTGCAGAAACGCATCCTGCCGCAGGAGGAGCAATTGCTGCTCACCCTGGTCAAGGACAAGCGCAAGGCGGCGCTGGACGGCGTCGCCATCTTCAACGGCGACGACAAGTTCCTGCCCGGCAAGATCGCCATGGGTCTGACCGATTTCCTGGTGACCCTGCCCAAGGACGATCCGCGCCTGCCGGCCTATATCAAGGATTTCCGCCAGGTGGCGGCGATGACGGCCGACGACGCCAACGACAGCTGGGGGACCTATTACTACCTGTACGCCCTCGACAAGCTGCGCACCGCCGGCCTGCTCGATCAGGCGGTCGACCGGCTGACCCTGGCCAAGCTCAGGGTCAAGCTCGACTTCCGCATGTTCGTCGACGCCGACACGTACGAGCTGATCGATCATCCGAACAATTACTACGTGGTGGCCTTTGCGATTGCCCGGCTGCGCGAGAAAATGGGCTGGGAAACCGGCAAGCCGTCGGAAACGATCTATGCCAAGGTGGCCGAGCATTACCGGCTCTATTCCGGGCAATATGGTTTCGCCGACGAGACCGACGGCGAAGGCCGGTTCGATCGCTATTCGGTGCTGCTGGCCGGCGAACTGGCCAACCATTTCCTGGAAACCGGTGAGAGTCCGCCCGACGCGGTCAAGGGCTGGCTGCGCAAGTCGGCCGACGTCATGCTGATGCGCGTCCACGCCGACGGGGCCGGTTTCGAATATGGCCGTAGCCTCGGGCCGTACAGCGAGACGGCGATCATCGAGGTGCTGACGGCCGCCGCCCGGTCGGGCGTTCTGACCGACGCGGAAAAGCAGTTGGCCTACGACTATGCCTGCCGCGCCGCCCAGCGTTATGCCGAGTTCTGGATCAATCCGACCACCGGCTCGGTCAATCTGTGGGACAACGGCCGGCGGACGGATGCCTACCGCGGCAAGTTCCGCATCCTGGGTGAAAACCTGTCGCTGGCGCACCAATATGCCTATACCAGCGCCGGCTGGAACGGGCTGGGGTTCAAGGAGAAGACGCCAGCCGCCGACTGGACCAAGGGGATCGAGGCCCTGCCTCGCCAGATGACGACCTGGTTCGCGCGTGGCACCTATGACCGGCTATTGGTAACCGTTCGCGACAAGGGGCACATTATCGGCCTGCCGGTCATCAACGGCGCCGAAACCCAGCACATGCACAACCCCTATTTCCCGATCCCCTATTCGCGCGGGATGCTGGAAGGCGTGGCCGACGGCGAGGCGCCGCTGCTGGTGCCGCAGATCGTGCTCAAGGACGGCAGCGTCCTGATGCCGCTGGCCTTCTTCCGCGATGCTGAGGTCAAAACCGAAGGCAGCAAGACAACGGTGCGTTACCACCAGGCGGAAATGGATCGCATGGGCGGACGCGACGCCGTGGCCGACGATCGCTTAAGCGTGGCGACAACCTATGTTTTCGAATCCGGCAAGATCACGCGAACCGATACCTATACGCCGAAGATGCCGCTGGATATGCAATCCATCCGGATGGATTTTGCTAGCTTTTCCAGCGAGCCGGAGACCAAGGGAAAAGCTATCAGTTTTGGCCAGGGCGCGGTGACCGGCTTCGCGGCCGAGGGTCTACAATGCAAGGCCGAGGCGACCAACGGCAATCCGGACTATCAGTCGGATACCGGTGCTATGGCCACCGTGGTCCATTGCACGAAGGACGCAGCCACGCTGGCCGCGCCGTTCACGCTCAAATGGACGATCCAGTACAAATAGTCAGGCGCGTTTCAGGGCCGTGCCATCATAGCTGAACACGGCCGTCTCCCCCTTCTTGAGCGCCAGTTTCACCGTCTGACCACCATAGACCAGGGTACCCGGGCGGCCGGTCGTACTGGTGATCTTGGCGGTCTTCAGCTTGCCATCCGCCCATTCGACGTCGACGCCGAAACCGCCCCGCGCGCGCAGGCCGGTCATCGCGCCCGTCTTCCAGGCCGATGGCAGGGCGGGCAGCAGGAAAATCTGGTCATCCCAGCTTTGCATGACCATTTCCATCATGCCGGAAGCGCCGCCGAAATTGCCGTCGATCTGGAACGGCGGATGGGCGTCGAACATGTTGGGATAGGTGCGATCCGGTCCCAGCAGGAAGTTGAGCACGTCGTGGGCGTGGTCGCCCTGCCCCAGCCGCGCCCATAGATTGATGCGCCAGGCCGTGCCCCAGCCGGTGGCTTGATCGCCGCGGATTTCCAGCGACTTGCGCGCGGCCGCGGCCAGATCCGGCGTCTGACGGATATTGATCTGGTGGCTCGGGAACACCGCGTAAAGATGCGAGACGTGGCGATGATGGATGTCCTTGGCCTGCAAGTCCCAGTCGTCGAGCCATTCCTGCAGTTGGCCGGCGGAGCCGACCTGATGCGGCGCTAGTCCGGCGCGGGTAGCAGCGACCTGCTTGGCGAAAGCCTTGTCGGTTTTCAGAATTTCCGCCGCCTTGAGGGTATTGCCAAACAGGTCACGGATGATCTGCATATCCATCGACGGGCCAGCGCAGATCGACGTCCCGAACTTATGCGTATTTTCCGGCGATACGGACGGACAGGTGACCAGCCAGCCGTGCTTCGGCTCCTTGACCAG
Source organism: uncultured Caulobacteraceae bacterium (assembly GCA_964445605.1). GTDB lineage: Bacteria > Pseudomonadota > Alphaproteobacteria > Caulobacterales > Caulobacteraceae > Asticcacaulis. Next base: position 18,547 of record CAYULN010000368.1, read on the forward strand.
GACGTCGAGGAAGAACTGCGACGCACCCTTCAGGATCGGGTAGATTTCCTTCAGATAGGCGTCGTCACGGCCATAGTCGTAATGGTCCCACAGGTGGCCGCACAGCCAGGCGCCGCCCGACGGCCAGAAACCAGAATAAGGCGCGTCGATCGGACCGGTTGCCCGCCAGATATCGGTATTGTGGTGGCAGACCCAGCCGCCGGCATTGTAATGGACCTTGGCGGTTTCTTGGCCGCGCACGGCGATTTCCTTGACCAGCTTGATCAGCGGTTCGACGCATTCGGCCAGGTTGCCGTTTTCCGACGGCCAGTAGTTCATCTCGGTATTGATGTTGATGGTGTACTTGCCGCCCCAGGGCGCGTTCAGCGAGTCGTTCCAGATGCCTTGCAGGTTGGCCGGCTGGGTACCTGGCCGCGACGAACAGATCAGCAGGTAGCGGCCATAATTGAAGTACAGTTCCGCCAGTTGCGGATCGTCCTGGGTCAGCGACTTGGAGATGCGCTGGTCGGTCGGCAGGTCGGCGGCTGGGGTCCTTTCCAGGGTAAAACTGACACGGCTGAACAGGCGCTGGTGCTCGGCGATATGGGCGGAGCGCAAGGCGTCAAAACTCTTGGCGGAGGCGGCGGCGAGCGCGGCTTTGGTCGCCGCGGTCGGATCGCCCGACGTGTCGTCGTAGTTTTTGAAATTGGTCGCCGCCGCGATCAGGATCGTCGCGCTGTCGGCGCCCGACAGACGCAGCGAATGGGCCGTGGTGTCCAGCTTGCCGCCTTGGTTGATCACCTTCAGGCGGGTCTCGAACTTCAGTCCGCCATCGATACCATACGAGCCGGTGTTGATGCCCTTGAGCACCAGGGTGTCATTGCCTTCGCAGGCGTCGTCGGCGTTCTGCGGCGTCTCGAAGCCGATGTCGCAGCCGATCTTGCCTGGCTTGTCGGCGGTCAGACGGACCACCACGACCTGGTCGACCGGGGAGATGAACATTTCGCGCATGAAGGTGGTGTCGCCCTGCTTATAGGTGACGCGCGCCACCGCCGTCGTCAGGTCGAGGTCACGGCGATAACCGCCGGCCATGGTCGATACGCCAAAGGTCATCAGCACATTGCCGATGGTCTGATAGGCCTGCTGGCGCACCGGCGTCGCCATCATGTGGTCGCTGATGAAAGCTGCCGCGTCAGTATATTTGCCGTCAAACACCAGCTGACGGGCCTGGGCCAGGTAATCGGCCGCGCCCTTGTGCGCCGGGTCATAGGGGCTACCCGACCAGAGCGTATCCTCGTTGAGTTGCAGCTGTTCATGGCCGACGCCGCCATAGATCATGGCGCCCAGGCGGCCATTGCCCAGCGGCAGGGCTTCGGTCCAGACAGCGGCCGGCTGCTTGTACCATAGCATCAGGCGATGCGGCGCATCGAGCGACGCCGTTTGCGCTTCGGCGGCCTGGAACAGACCGCCTCCCGTGAGAGCGGCGGCGGTCGCGGTCAAGGCGGATCGGCGGGAAATCTTGGGGGTTGAAGCTTGGAGCGTCGGTGTCTGGAGCGTCGGCATCTGGGGCATGGGCTTCTGGGGCATGGCGGCACTTTCTGTTTCTTCGCGGTCGCCGCCCTTGTCGGCGGGCTGTGGGTGTTAAACGGATAGCAAATTTTGACGGTGAAAACAGACGAAAAATCACGAATGAAAAGCATTTTATATAAAAAATGCCATGAAAAAATGGCCAGCCCCATTGCCCTTGGTCGGCATGCGGACTGGCCAGTGTCCAGCGGGCCGGCACAGGAAGGCCGCCGGCGAGGAGCTGGGCTGACGCCGCGGGACGGGAGACGGCCCGTGGCGCCAGACTTCAAGCTAAGAAGACTTCAAGCTGGGAAAAGAAAACCGCCGCTGCCGAACGGGGAGAACGACAGCGGCGGATACTGCGGTCAGTACTTGTACCGCAGGCCGACCGTGATCTGACGGCCGGAGCTGGCGTAAGACGTGACCACCGGATTGGCGACGTAGGCATAGCGTTGCGAAGTCTGGTTGGTCAGGTTCAGGCCTTCGATGCGCAAGGCCAGGTGTTGGTTGAAGTTCCACACGAAATTGGCGTCGACATTGGTGGTGGCGCGCGAGCCGACGAAATCGTTGAGGAGCGGACCATCACAGGTCGCCGACGTGGCGTAGGCCGCGTTGGCCGTCGTGGTGTTCGTCGCCGCCTGCAGACCCACGTTACAGGTACCCGCCGCGATCGGGAAGGTCGTGTAATAGCCGGCGCGATGGGCGATCGAGACGCGGGTCGAGAACTGCGGCACCTCGTAATACAGGGTGAAGTTAACCGCATCCGGCGAGGCGTTGAGCCACGGTCCATAGGAGAAGGTCGGCTGGACCGTGTAGACGCCGTTGCTCTTCACGCCCGGATCGATGATGTATTTCAGCTTCGAACCGATGTGGGTGGCGTTCAACTGGACGCCGAAGTCCTTCCAGAAGCCCGGCAGGAAGGTCATTTCCTGCTGGTAGTTGAACTCCCAGCCCCACAGGCTGCCGCCCGGCGCATCACGGACCTGACGGGCCGTGAACGGCATGCCACCGTCGATATAGGCGATCTGGGCAGCCAGCTGGGTCGGGTTGGTGGTGCTCAGATTGGCCTTAAGCGCGTCGATCGAATCCTGGTCCAGGAAGTCCGACAGCCTGGAGTCGAACAGGATGGTCTGCGGGAAGCTGCGCACTTCCTTGTCGAACAACGCGAACGACAGCAGGGCGTTCTTGTCGAAGTACCACTCAACGTCCCAATCGTAGTTGGTCGAACGGAACGGCTTCAACTGGGTGTTGCCGACCGTCAGCGAGCCGCCGGTCGTCGCGCCCGTGGTGTTCGGGATGGTGATGGCCGACACGCTCGGCGACAAGTTGCCGAGCAGCGGCCGCGCCATCGCCTTCGACGCACCGATCCGCATGTCGAGGTTATGCAGGACGTGATAGTTCAGGTTCAGAGACGGCAGGGTGTCGGTGTAGTG
>CAYULN010000369.1:0-3547 GCA_964445605.1 uncultured Caulobacteraceae bacterium
GACGCGCGCTTATGCTGGCCATGACGGCCGCCGCCACGGCCGGATCGGCGACGGCCGCCACCGTGTCCGCCTTCGCCTCGTGGCCGAAGGGCCAGTCACCGGCCGAGATCGGCAAGCGCGTCGCCGAACGCTTCGTCTCCCAGCCGCATGGCAATATGGGCAAGCCGTCGAACCGCGGCATCATCTATCCGGAAGCCTGCGCCTGGTACGGCGCGCTGACCTTCGCCCAACTGAGCGGCGACAAGGACCTGAGCAAGCGCCTGGCCGACCGTTTCGAACCCTTGTTCACCACCGAGGCCAACCTGCTGCCGACCGCCAACCACGTCGATCCGTCGATGTTCGGCGCCGTACCGTTCGAGCTGTACATCGAGACCAAGGACCCGCGCTACCTGGCCATCGGCAAGACGATCGCCGACCGGCAATGGGCGCCGCCGCCGGCCGACTGGCCGCCGGCGATGATGCAGCCCGCCGACCGCGCCATCGCCGAGGAGGCGATCGCCAAGGGCCTGAGCTCGCAGACCCGCTTCTGGATCGACGACATGTGGATGATCACCATCCTCGAGGTCCAGGCCTTCCGCGCCACCGGCGACACGGTCTATCTTGATCGCGGCGCAAAGGAGATGTCGGCTTATCTCGACCGCCTGCAGCAGCCGAACGGCCTGTTCTATCACGCCCCGGACGTGCCGTTCTTCTGGGGGCGCGGCAATGGCTGGTTCGCCGCCGGCATGGCCGAGATGCTGCGCTCCCTGCCGGACAGCCACCCCGAACATGCCCGCATTGTCGCCGGTTACAAGAAGATGATGGCGACCTTGCTGGCCACACAAGGTGACAACGGCATGTGGAAGCAACTGATCGACCGGCCCGAATCCTGGCCGGAAAGCTCCGGCACCGGCATGTTCACCTTCGCCATGATCACCGGCGTCAAGAACGGCTGGCTGGGCAAGGATTACGCCGCCGCCGCGCGCAAGGGCTGGCTGGCCCTGTGCGGCGAGATCGACGAAAACGCCGACATCCACGACGTCTGCGAAGGCACCAACAAGAAGAACGACTACCAGTACTATATCGACCGCAAGAAAAATGTCGGCGATCTGCACGGCCAGGCGCCGGTCCTGTGGAGCGCCTCGGCCCTGCTGCGCGCCTGATCCGGTCGCCGGGAGACAAAGCCATGTTGCATCCGTCACGCCGCTGGACGGCGAGCCTTCGCGCCCTGGTGCTGGGTGTTGGCCTGCTGGCCGCGCTTCCGGCCGCCGCGGAAGGCCCGGACATGCTGCTCAACGGCGCCTGGTCGTTCGCCATGGCCCCGACCGAAGCGGCCGCCGACGCCATGGCCGGCTTCTACAAGCCCGGCTACGACCTGTCGGCCTTCAAGCCGACGCCGGTGCCGTCGAACTGGGCGGTGCAGGGCTTCGAGGAGCCGCATTACAAGGCGTTCAACGGCGAGGCCAGCCAGGGCTTCTACCTGACCCACTTCACGCCGCCGGCCGATGTCAAGGACAAGCGCGTCCTGCTGAAGTTCGGCGGCGTCTGGTCGTCGGCCGAGGTCTGGCTGAACGGCAAGCCGCTTGGCCGCCACGACAGCGGCTATACCAGCTTCGCCTATGATGTCAGCTCGGCGCTGAAACCCGGCGCCGACAATGTCCTGGCGGTGCGGGTGCGCCAGGTCCAGCACGACTACAATTTCGACACCAACGACGACTGGGCGATGGGCGGCATCTACCGCGACGTCTCGCTGGAAACCATGCCGAAGGAGCGCTGGCTCGACCGCGTCGACGTCGAGACCGATTTCGACGGCCAGTACAAGGACGCCGACCTGAAGGTGCGCGTCCTGGTCGGCGACGCCCACCGGCCGCAGGTCGCCGGCAACCTGATCGGCGGCGGCGACGCCTACGACCTGCGCCTGATCCTGCTCGACAAGGACGGCAAGACGGTCCAGACACAGCAGACCATCGTTCCCGCCCACTACCGCACCGACCGCCAGACCGACGCCGTGCTGCACGTCGCGGCCCCCCTGCACTGGACGGCCGAGACGCCGAATCTGTACCAGTTGCGCGTCGAACTGCTTGAAAAAGGCCAGGTCGCCCATACCCGCACCGTCAATGTCGGCTTCCGCCAGATCACCACGGCCGGCGGCGTCTTCAAGGTCAACGGCCAGCCGGTCAAGCTGCGCGGCGTCGACCGCCACGACGAATATCCCGATGTTGGCCGGGCGACGACGCCGGACATCTGGCTGAAGGACATTCAGCTGATGAAGGCGGCCAATATCAATTTCGTGCGCATGTCGCACTATCCGCCGGCCGCCGGTTTCCTCGACCTGGCCGACAAGCTGGGCCTGTATATCGAAGACGAGATCCCGATGGGCGGGGGCGGCGACAATGCCAACGATCCGTCCTATGCTGCGGCGGTTATGCTGCGTTCGTACGAGACCGTCGCCCGCGATCTCAATCACCCGTCGATCGTCGTCTGGTCGATCGGCAACGAGGACCCGCTGACGGCCCTGCATATCGCCTCGATCCGCACGGTCAAGGCGCTCGATCCGACCCGGCCGGTGCTGATGCCGTGGCGGGCCGAGGACTGGCTGCCGCCGGAGATCGACATCCAGGCGCCGCACTACTGGACGGCCGAGAAGTTCGACGAACTGGCCGCCAACGCCAAGCGCCCGGTGCTGACCAGCGAATATTCGCACGCCTACGGCAATGACGGCTTCGGCGACCTCGACAGCCGCTGGAAGGCGATCATGCGCCATCCGGCCGGGGCGGGTGGCGCGATCTGGATGTGGGCCGACCAGGGCATCAAGGTCACCACCCGCAATGCCGACGGCACCACCACCGCGTCGCTCAAGGTTGTGCCCGACGGCTGGGACGGCATCACCGATTCCTACCGCAATCCGACGCGCGACTACTGGGAAACCAAGGCGGTCTACGCCCAGGCCTATCCGGCGGTCGACAAGGTCAACGTCGCCGCCGGCCAGGCCAGCGTCCGCGTGCCGATCCAGAACGATTTCGACTTCAGCGACCTGAGCACGATCCGTATCGCCTGGGCGCTGTTCGAGGACGACAAACAGCTGGCCAAGGGCACGTCGCCGCTGTCCGGCGCGCCCCACGCCGCCGCCGATCTGGAGGTGCCGCTGACGGCGCTCAAGACCGCCAAACCGGGCGCGACCTATTATTTGCAATTCGCCTTTAGCCGCGCCGACGGTTCGGAAATCACCAAACGGTCGGTCGAACTGGTGACCTCGGCCTCGCCGGTCGTTTCCAAGTCAATTAAGGTCGCCGTGACGGACCAGGGCGGCGACACGGTCGTCCAGGCCGGCGACGCCGTCTACCGCTTCAGCAAGCAGACCGGTGAACTGGTTTCGGCTGGCCGCAAGGGCGCGGCGCTGGTCACCGGCCTGCGCCCGACGATCTGGCGGCCGTACAACCCGAACGAGGACTACGTCCTCAAGCGGGCGGACGCGCAGGCGCAGCTCCCGGACCTCAACGCCTACAAGGCCAGCGTCACCGACTGGACGGTCACGCCGGGCGCGGACGGGGCGACGATCAAGGCGACG
>CAYULN010000370.1:0-11872 GCA_964445605.1 uncultured Caulobacteraceae bacterium
CCAGATAGTTGCCGAACGGATCCTGCTGCCAGTTGATGAAATGGTTGGCGGGCTCGATTTTCAGCGCATAGGACTGGACATGGGCGCGGGTGTGCGGTGCAGGCCTGAGGCGGATGACGTGGGGGCTTAAACTGATCGGGCGGTCATAGCGGTAGTCGGAGACGTGATGCAGCGCGGTCAGAATGCTCATCTAGGGCTCTCTAAAGTCCTTGCCAAATAAAGCCTGGGTCGCTCCGCCCGGGCACTTAACCTCTTGCCCTTGTAACGGAATCGAAAAAAAAGTGTCATCCATCCTGCACAGGGACTAGACAACCGCTTGCTAAAAAAGTCTAGTTGCAATGCACAAACGAGGTCATTTTGTGAGCGCCATTTCGAGTGATATTCTCGCGTTTAGTTTCGACGGCTTGAGTTCGCCGGCGATCGACCTCAAGTTCCGCAAGGGCCCGCAAAAGGGCGAACACACGCACGGCTGGGGCCTGGCCTGGTATCCCGGCGACAACAAAGCGGCCATCGTCGCCAAGGACCCGGCGGCGCGCGACACCAAATCCCTGCGCGACGCCATGGGCGACTGGGACAGCTTCCGTTCGACGGTGTTCTTCTGCAAGGTGCGCGGCGCCGCCTCGGGCTATACCCACCTGGAAACCCAGCCGTTTTCGCGCAGCTTCGCCGGCCAGGACTGGCTGTTCATGCACAACGGCGATCTCGACAAGACCGCCATGGCGCGGCTGCATTTCAACAAATCGATATTTCTGGAACCGATGGGCCGCACCGACTCGGAGCTGGCCTTCTGCTTCCTGCTCGGCAAGGTGCAGGATTACGGCGCCCGGACGCTCGGCGAAGTCGATCATCAGATCCTGCTGTCGTGGTTCCTGCAACTGGACGACATGGGCTCGGCCGACATGGTCATTTCCGACGGCACCACCGTCGCCGCCTTCTATGGCTCGCAGTCGGAAACCAAGCTTTACTACGCGCGCGTCAAGCCGCCGCACGACGAAAACGGTTATCAGGCCGAAGCCGCCGCGTTCGCGCTCAACAATCCGCGCGACACCTTCCGCACGGCGTTGGTCTTTTCCTCAACCGCCTTCCGCGACGACGAATGGAAGCCGATGCAGAAGGGCCAGCTGATCATCGCCCGCCGCGGCCAGGTCGCCTGGACCAACAAGAAGGACACGCCGAAACAGCCCGAACAGGCGCACCAGCCCCAGCACGAACAGGACGGCCATCTGCAAGGTGTCGTGGTGCCGCCGGCCCTGTCGCGCGGCATGCCGACGCGGCCGTTCGTCGACCAGCAGGCCCAGGCCCAGCAGCTGTCGATCGTGCAGTCCCTGCAACAGATGAAGGGCGTTCAGCACAACATCCTGAACACCCGCTCGCTGACCCACGCGCCGGACGGCTCGCCCCTAACCTACCGGCTTTATGACGTGGTCCATGCCACCGAGTACAGCTACGAACAGGACGTCGAGCATTCGACGCACAGCTTCCGCCTGATGCCGGTCGAGGATTCGGTCCAGGAGGTCCTCAACGCCACCTTGTCGCTGTCCGTCGAGGGCGAGGACATGCGGTTCGAGGACGTCTTCGGCAACCAGACCATCCATTACAGCATTATCAAGCCGTACCGGAAGCTGACCGTCTCCTGCCGATCGCTGGTCAAGATCTACGGCCGCTCCCCCGACGACCTGTCGCCCGACAAGCGCCAGCACTTCATCCCCCTGACCATGATGCCATGGCAGCAGCTGATGATGGAGCCTTACCTGCGCCCGCCGGAACTGCCGGAAACCCAGATCCAGGAACTGCTGATCTATGCCATGAGCTTCGCCGAGCGCAACGGCCGGCACCTGATGGACACACTGGGCGACATCAACCAGACCATCTATCGCGACTTCCGCTATGTGCCCGGCGCCACCACCGTCAAGTCGACGCCGTTCGACGTCTACGCCTCGCGCGAAGGCGTTTGCCAGGACTTCGCCAACCTGTTCATCTGCCTGGCGCGCCTGCTCGGCGTGCCGGCGCGCTACCGTGTCGGCTACATCTTCACCGGCGCCAATTACGAGAACAAGATTCAGTCCGACGCCAGCCACGCCTGGGTGGAGATCTACATCCCCTATCTCGGCTGGCGCGGTTTCGATCCGACCAACGGCATCCGCGTCAACCAGGACCACGTCCGGGTGGCGGCGGGCCGCAACTACCTCGACGCCACGCCCACGTCGGGGACCATCTACAGAGGGGGCGGCAAGGAAACGCTTAGGGTCCAGGTCACCATGAACGAGGTGTTCTTATAACCTCACGGGGAGATGCCATTGACGCTTGAGGCCTATCAGACGAACGGGTTCTACGACGAGCTTTTCAAAAGCGACGGCGTCCCGCACGACAGTGCGAAGCCGCTGGTGGCGCAGCTCGAAGTCCTGAGCCGCGGCGAGCTCAGACGGCGTCAGAAACAGGCCGAGGACATCCTCTATCAGTCGGGCAACACCTTCAACGTCTACGGCAACAAGAAGGGCACCGAGAAGATCCTGCCTTTCGACATCATCCCGCGCATGGTTTCGGCCAAGGACTGGACCAAGCTGGAACGCGGCATCAGCCAGCGCATCCGGGCGCTCAACCTGTTCATCCAGGACATCTACAACGACCAAAGGATCGTCAAGGACAAGGTCATCCCGGCCGAGATGATCTTCTCGTCGGCCTGTTATCTCAAACCGTGCGAAGGCCTGAATCCGCCCAAGGGCGTGTGGACGCATATTTCCGGCACCGATTTCGTCCGCGATTCCGACGGCGAGTTCTACGTGCTCGAGGACAACCTGCGCTGCCCATCCGGCATTTCCTATGTTCTGGAAAACCGGGCGGTACAGAAGCGCATTTTGCCCTCAGCCTTCCAGACCATGAAGGTCCGCCCGGTCAGTGACTATGGCGATCATCTGTACAAAACACTCAGGCACATTGCCCCGGATGGCAAGGACGATCCGTCGATCATCGTGCTGACGCCCGGCATCTACAATTCCGCCTATTTCGAACACGCCTATCTCGCCCAGCAAATGGGCGTGCCTTTGGCGCAAGGCTCCGACCTGGTGGTTGAGGACGATCGCGTCTGGATGCGCACCACGGAGGGCCTGAAGCCGGTCGACGTCATCTACCGCCGCATCGACGACGAGTTCCTCGACCCGGAAATTTTCCGCAAGGAGTCGGTACTCGGCGTGCCCGGCATCATGCGCTGCTACCGCAAGGGCACGGTCGCCCTGGCCAATGCGCCGGGCACCGGCATCGCCGACGACAAGGCAATCTATGCCTACGTGCCGAAGATCATCAAATACTACCTCGGCGAGGAGCCGATCTCGCACAACGTCAAGACCTATATCTGCGAGGACGACGCCGACCGCAAATACGTCCTGGCCCACCTCGACAAGCTGGTGGTTAAGGCGGTCAACCTGTCCGGCGGCTACGGCATGCTGATCGGCCCGAAAAGCACAAAGGCCGAGCAGAAGGAGTTCGCCGAACGCATCAAGGCGAAACCCCGCGACTATATCGCTCAGCCGACCCTGTCCCTGTCGCGCGCGCCGACCCTGATCGGCAACAATATCGAAGGCCGCCACGTCGATTTCCGCCCCTACTCGCTGTTCGGCGAGGACGTCTTCACCCTGCCCGGCGGCCTGACGCGCGTGGCGCTCAAGAAGGGTTCGCTGGTGGTCAATTCCTCCCAAGGCGGCGGCTCGAAAGACACCTGGGTGCTCGGCGAGGAGGCGACCTATGCCTGAAGCCATTTTCGAAAAAGTGGTCGCCGGTTTTTCGCAAAAAATGGCGGCAAAGCAAAAATGCGAAGCATTCAAGAGGAGCGTAGAATGCTGAGCCGCGTAGCCAACTCCATCTACTGGATGTCGCGCTATCTGGAGCGCGCCGACAATGTCGCCCGCTTCATCGACGTCAACTTCCACCTGATGCTCGACCTGAGCCTGGATAAGGACCAGACCCAGTGGTACCCGATCATCGCCACTTCGGGTGACGACGAGGACTTCAGTAAGCGCTACAAGACCGCCGACGAACAGTCCGTGGTCAGGTTCCTGACCTTCGACGACAGGAACCCCAACTCGATCCTGCAATCCATTTACCGCGCGCGCGAAAACGCCCGCACGGTGCGCGAGATCATCCCGGTCGAGATGTGGGAAAAGATCAACGAGCTTTACCACCTGACCCAGACCCATAGCCGCAAGCGGTCATTGAGCGACCTTTACGGCTACTACACCCAGGTCCGTCAGGCCGGCCACCTGTTCACCGGCCTGATGTACAACGCCATGAGCCGCTATTCCGGCTGGCAATTCGCCCATCTCGGCCAGATGCTGGAACGCGCCGACAAGACCGCCCGCCTGCTCGACGTCAAATATTTCATCCTCAATCCCTCGGCCTGGGTGATCGACGACCGCGTCGACGCCGTCCAGTGGGGCGCCGTCCTGAAATCGGTCAACGCCCTGGAAATGTACCGCCAGCAGTTCCACACCATCAACTACAAGGACGTCACTAAGTTCCTGCTGTTCAGCCAGGCCTTCCCGCGCTCGGTCGTCCACTGTCTCGACAGCGCCTCGCACGCCCTGGCCACGCTCAACGCCGGTGACGGCAAGGCCAACAAGGCGGCCAAGGAAATGGCCATACTGACCGAGACCATCTATAATTCCGACGCCGGGCATATCATCGCGGCGGGCCTGCATGAATTCATCGACATCTTCCAGTACAATCTCAACCTGGTCGACGCCGCCATCGCCGAGTCCTTCTTCGGCGTGGAGCCGGTGCAATCACAAAGCCAATCGCAAGGGCAGACCCAGTCGCAAACGGCCCGGTCTTGAAACGTCCATAGCTTTGGAATAAGCCATGGTAACGGTACCGGAAAAAATGATGAGCGCGGACGAACGCATTCCTTCCCGGCCTCATGCTTTGGGTGACTCCTTGTCGGGAACCAACCTGGAGCGCGCCGGCGACCATAATCAACGCGTCACCCTGCAGGCCGTGCGCGCCGCCGGCGATGCCACCGTCACCCGCGCCGAGATCGCCGACCTGACCGGACTGACCCCGCCCGCCGTCGCCAACATCACCAATCGGTTGTTGAAAGATGGCCTGATCCAGAAGGCCGGGCGCCTGCTGGGCGGGCGCGGCCAGCCGGCCACCAAGCTGATCGTCAATCCGGACGGCGCCTTTTCCATCGGGCTGAACATCGACCGCGACCACATCACCATCGTCGCCCTCGATTTCCTCGGCCAGGTGCGCGCCCGCATCTGCCGCGAAATCCACTTCGCCATGCCCGACGCCGTGGTCGCCTTCTTCAAGGAGGAAATCGCCCGTATCGCCGCCCAAAAGGCCATCGATTTCAAGCGCCTGATCGGTCTGGGCATCGCCATTCCCGACGATCTCGGCCGCATTCCGCTGGCCAACCGGCCGGATGCCTATCGCGTCTGGTCGGAAATCGACGTCGCCGGTTTGTTCGCCGATATCATGCCCGGCCCGGTGTTCGTTGAGAACGACGCCACGGCGGCCGCCATCGGCGAAATGCAGTTCGGCCACGGCCTGCAGCACCGCAATTTCCTCTATACCCTGATCAGCGCCGGTCTCGGTGGCGGCCTGGTGGTCGATGGCCATTATGTGCGCGGCGCCGATGGCCGCTCGGGCGAAATCGGCTTTCTGCCGGTGGCAGAAGGCCGTACGCTCGAAGATGTGGTGTCGCTATATGCGCTCTATGACGATCTGCGCAAAGCGGGCTTCGAAGTATCGACGCCGGACGATCTGGAAGCCTTGCCAGAAGACGGTTTGATACGCGTCGAGGCCTGGCTGGACCGCGCCGCCGAGCATTTGGCCGGCCCTTTCCTGGTCATGAACTGCGCCTTCAACCCAGCCGCCCATTTTATCGGCGGACGGCTACCCGCTCGCTTCATCGAAAGCCTGTGCGGCAAGGTCAATGTCCGTCTTCAAAGCTACAGCCCGGGCGTTCGCAATATCGCGCCCGTCAAGCGCGCCGAACTGGCGGTTGATGCCGCGGCGCGCGGCGCCGGCATCCTGCCATTCAACGAACGCTTCCTGCCAATTCGGGAAGCCCTTATGAAAACGGCTTAGCTACCAGCGATACAGCTTCCGCCCGACCAGCGCGCTCAGGCCGGTAAACACGGCCACCGCCAGGCCATAGACTAATAGCAGATAGACCGCGGCGTCCATATTGCAGTGGATCGCATAGGCCCCGGCCATCAGCGATGCCGCCGAAAGCCCGCTCATCGCCCCCAGCTGCACCGGATGCGAGGTCGCCGACCGCCGCAACCAGAACCGCCACATCAGGATCACCCCGACCGTCCCGCCGCACAGGATGGTCATGGCGCACAACGGCGCGGCCCCGAAGGCATTGTGGAACGTCTTCGCCCAGCCATACACGGTCACGTCGCGAATGAACACGCCCAGCACCGCCCCAAACAGCAGCAGGGCCGGCAACAGAACCCGGAAGCGCAACCGCCCTTCCGGCCGGGCCAGTTCGGCCACGCCGCGCAGGGCGCTGATGCCGAGCAGCAGGAACAATATCGGTTTGAGCAGGATCATCGGCCTGTGCATCAGCATCGGCTGGGTCAGGATGCGTAATTCCGGCCGCATACCATACAGGATCGCCACATAAACGGCGGCCACCACAACGGCCAACGCCGCTCCGCGCCACAAGGCGGCAGCCTGCAATGGCTTGACCGGCGTCAACCGCCCTACCAAAGTATCGATGGCGGGATCAGACATTGCCCGCCCCCTTGCCGCCGACCATGGCCTGCAGCTTCTTGAGCGCCCGGTGCACGGTCACCTTGACCGCCGACGGGCTTTTGCCGGTCGCCGCCGACACCTCATCGACGCTCAGTTCGTCCAGTTTGTGCAGCTTGACGATCTCCGCCTGGTCTTTCGGCAGGGCGGCCAGCAGCACCTCGACATCGCGCCGCGCCAGTTCATCGGGCAGGTCGCCTTCGATCGTCTCATCCAGTTCGACGTCGATGTGCCGCCCCGACTTGCGCACGAAGTCGATCAGCTTATGGCGCGCCACCGCCGCGATCCACGGCAGGAATGGCGCGTTCGGATCGTAGGTGTGGCGTTTTTCGTGCAAGCTCAAAAGGGTCATCTGTACCAGGTCTTCGCCGTCACTGCCTTTCAGGCGCCGGCGGAAATAGAAAACCAGCCACGGCCGCAACCCTTGCAACAGAGTGCGATAGGCCTTCGCGTCCCCGCCAAGCGAAGCACGCATAAGATTCTGCCAATCTGACGAGTCATACGTGGCCATGGCGGCGAAGGTTACAGCTCGGGAATAAAGAACAAGGCCACCGCTTCTAGCAGGGATCGGGCAGCGCGCGAGTCAAAAATTTCCGAATCGCCCTGGGCGGTGTGGCATGATAATTTGGAAAAACAACGGGAGGGGCGTTATGAAAAACCTGGCTATTGTTACCACCTTGCTGGGACTGGCCGTGGCATATCCGGCATGCGCCGAAAAGATTAAGCCCGGCCAGGACGGATATTTCGACGGCTACATCCTCAAAGGCGAAAAGTTCGGCATCAAAATCGGCATGGATCGCAGTCAGGCACGAGCCCTCCTCACGCGCCAAAGAGACGTGGAATACGTCGATACCGGCCCATGCACTGACCTGGTTTATTTTGTCTGCCCACAGGGCGACGAAGTCGATGGCTACCTGTCGCATAAGGCGCTTCGTGACGGCGTCATTAACGTCCTGGTCGATCACGGCAAGGTCGTCGGCATACAGTGGGATCTGACCCTGTTTGGTACTTTTGACCCCTAATCCTTAAACAGCCTAATCCTCAAACAAATCTGGCACAGTAGGCGGTTGCGCTGGCGGTGTCAGTCCCAGATGCAGATAGGCGCGCGCGCACGCTGTCCGGCCGCGTTGTGTGCGCTGGATAAAGCCTTGCTGCAGCAGGTACGGTTCGATCATGTCCTCGACCGCGTCACGTGCCTCGGCGATCGCCGCCGCAATGGTTTCCAGGCCCACCGGCCCGCCGCCGTAGTTTTCGATCAGCGCCTTGAGATAGCGCCGGTCGGAATGGTCCAGACCTAACGGATCGACCTCCAGCCGCGCCAGCGCCCTTGACGCCTCCTTCTTGTCGATGCGTTCGGCGCCTTCGGCATGGGCAAAATCGCGCACCCGGCGCAGCAACCGCCCGGCAATACGCGGTGTGCCCCGCGACCGCGAGGCGATTTCCAGCGCCCCGTCCTCGCTCAGGTTGGTGCCCATCTTGCGCGCTGCCCCCATGACCACGCGCACCAGCTCTTCCGGCGTATAGAATTCCAGCCGTAGCGGAATGCCGAACCGGTCGCGCAGCGGCGTCGACAGCAGGCCCGCCCGCGTGGTCGCGCCGACGAGCGTAAATGGCGCCAGGTCGATGCGCACCGTCCGCGCCGCCGGCCCTTCGCCGATGATCAGGTCGAGGACATAGTCCTCCATGGCCGGATAGAGAATTTCCTCAACGGCTGGGTTAAGCCGATGAATTTCATCGATAAACAACACGTCGTTGGGCTCAAGATTTGACAAAATCGCCGCCAGGTCGCCGGCCTTGGCCAGCATCGGCCCGGACGTGGCGCGAAACCCGACGCGTAGTTCCTTGGCGATAATCTGCGCCAAGGTGG
This sequence comes from uncultured Caulobacteraceae bacterium, assembly GCA_964445605.1. Classification (GTDB taxonomy): domain Bacteria; phylum Pseudomonadota; class Alphaproteobacteria; order Caulobacterales; family Caulobacteraceae; genus Asticcacaulis. The sequence goes on from CAYULN010000370.1 coordinate 8,624, forward strand.
TCTTGCCCAGGCCCGGCGGACCATACAGCAGCACGTGGTCAAGCGATTCCGACCGTCCGGCGGCGGCGGCCACGAACACCTTGAGATTGGCCTTGAGCGGCGCCTGGCCGACGAAATCGTCGAAGCTCTGCGGCCGCAAGGCGCGGTCCTGCGCCCGCTCTTCCAGGTCGTCCATCGATTCGGCGGATACCAGACGCGCCATCGGTTACCGTCCCATAGCTTTCAGTGACGCTCGGATGACGGCGGCCAGTTCGGCCTCATCGCCCAATTCTTTCAAGGCCTTGTCCACGGCCAGTCGCGATTGCGTTTCCGGGATGCCCAGGCCGACCAAGGCGGCGACGCTTTCGCCGGTCACGGTCGGCTTCGGCGGTTCCGCGACGGCCCGCAGCGGGATCGGCTCGAAATCGCCTCCGGCCAGCACCTTGCCCTTGAGTTCGATCAGAATGCGTGTCGCCAGCTTCGGCCCGACACCATTGGCGCGGCCAACCGCCGTCTTGTCTTCATGCGCCACCGCCTGGGCCAGCTGCGACGGCGTCAGCACGTCGAGCACAGACAACGCCGCCTTCGGACCCACGCCTTGCACGGTCAGCAAGGCCTGGAACGTCCGGCGCTCATCCTTACCGAGGAAACCGTAGAGCTTGGTGCCGTCCTCGCGCGTCTGGCTTTCGATATGCAGAATGATCTCGCTGCCCAGTTCCGGCAGATCGGCCAGGGTGCGCACACCACAACGCACAATATAACCAACCCCGGCGCATTCGATCAAAACCTCTTCGTCGCCGGTTTCGAGCAACAATCCACGCAGGCGACCAATCACGCAGCACCTCTTTGTATAGCTTGCTTCAACCCGGCCATCTTCCGCTTATGCGCATGGGTGATGGCACAGGCCAGCGCATCCGCCGCATCGGCCGTCAGCCCGCCCTCCGCCTTGGCCGCCAGCGGCAACAACCGTTTGACCATGAACAAAATCTGGTCCTTGTCAGCCCGGCCGGCGCCGACCACCGACTTCTTGATGTCGAGCGCGGCGTATTCCGCGACGCTCAAGCCGGCCTTGGCCGGCGCCAGCATGGCGGCGGCGCGCGCGTGGCCGAGCTTCAAGGTCGAGGCCGGATTCATGTTGACGAAGGTCTCCTCGATCGCCGCCTCGTCCGGCCGCCATTGCGCGATGACCTCGCCCAGCCCCTCGAAAAGGTTAAGCAGGCGGATCGCCAGATCCTGGTCCTGCTCCGGCGTGATGACCCCGTGCGCCACCCAGGAAAGCCTTGTGCCCTCGGCGTCGACAACCCCCCAGCCGAGCCGCCGCAGGCCGGGATCGAGACCAAGAATCCGAATCGTGTTCTTCATATGTTCGGTTGTACCGGCATCCGTTTGCGGGTGCAAGCCGTCCGGCGCCCCTATGGCCGGAAAGTTGCACAACTGTCGCGAAATTAAGCTAAAATCGTATTTTTGGGACGGAATCCCACGCAAGAGATTGCCAGGAAGCCCAAGACGGGGTTAAAGTTTTATGAACAGGTTGTACCGGGGGACAGGTATGAGCGGGAATTCGGATACCTCAGCGACACGGGCCCTTAAGGTCGGCGGCTTTACCGTGCTGGCCATTGCCGCCCTGATCACCTGCGCCGCCGCCACGGTGCGCGGTGAAGCGCCCTTGACCAGCCAGTATGTCCAGGACTGGGTCGACTGGCCGCGGACCGCGCCCACCTGGGCCGGCGTCTTCGCCGTCGGGGTTGTCCTGTTGCTGACCGCGCTCATCGGGGCGTTGACGGCCATGCTTGGCGGTTCCAATACGAAGGCCGAAAAGGTCAAGGCGCCGCGGGTTTTGCGCCCGGACGACGGCGCCACCGCCTTGAGCATCCCCGCCAGCGAAACCCTGGCCGCGGCGCGCGGCAGTCTGAAATTCGATGCCCAGACCCTCAGCGCGCCGGCCGCCGATACGGTGACCATCGAACCGACCATTGCCGAGCCGGCCGCCGCCGAGCCGCCGTCGATGGAAATCCGCTCGCTTGAGCCGGCCATCTTCTCCGACCATCACCAGGCGGACACCACGCCGCAGGGCGCCTTCGATCCTGAGGAAGCGCTGTCCGAAACGCATGGCCTGCAGGTCGCCAGCGGCGCGCAGGTCATTCCGATCCGTCCGGAAATCCAGATTCCGCAGGAAACCGTGGTTGCCGCCGAACCGGTCCTGCTGCGCGACCCGCTCGAAGCCGCCCTGCTGGCCGACACCTCGTCGGCGCCACGTGCCGCACCGCAAAGCGATATGAACGCGGTCATCAGCTCGGCCATGCGCCTTATCGAAGCCCCCGCCGATGAAACCGTGGCTGTCGAACGTATCGAGACGCCAGTAGAAGAAGCCACCAGCGGTTTCCATGAAGTGGCCGCCAGCTTCGAGCCCGTCGATGACCAGGCCAAGATCCGCCAGGCTGTCCAGATGGCCCTGTCGGTGTGGCCGGATGCGACGCGCGCTATAGCCGCCGATGAGCTCAATGTCCGCGTCGCTTATCTGTTCCACGACAGGGCGCCGCAAAGTGCCTTGGCTTTCAATCAAATCGCCTCCGGCGACCTGACGGCTGCCGCCAATACCTTGCAGGCTCAGGCTGACCGGCTGAACGAAACCGGTGCCCGGAATGAAGCCGCCGAAGTTTGGCGTGTCGTCGGCGCGCTCAACATGGGCCGCGACGATCCTAAGGCCTTGCTAGCCTACGAGAAGGTGTCGGAGCTTGATCCGTCGGACGCCAATATTCACGTCTATCTGGCCCGGCGCTATCAGATGGCCAACGAAACGGCCAAGCAATTGCCGGTTCTGACGCGCGCCCTGGCCGTGGTCGGCGATCCGGCGACGCGCCTGGAACTGCTGACACCCTATGCCGATCTCAAGATGAAGGCCGGCGATATTCAGGCGGCCGGTGACGCGTTTGAGGAACTGAGCCGTTTGCATGAGACGCGCACCTATCTGAAGCCCGACGATGTGCCGGCGCGTTCGGCCCAGGCGATTTCGCTGGCCAAGCTCGGCCAGGCGCGCGAGATGCAAGGCGCTTTCGATCAAGCGGGCCAGTCCTACAAGAAGGCGCACAACATCTTTGCCGATCTGTCGGCGATGAAGCCGGACCATGCCGGTTTGAAGGCGATGGCGGAAAATACGCAGCGGGATGCGGAACGGCTGAACGCGTGATAAAACCTATGGGGTGGTGGGGGTGTGTGGCCACCACCCAAATTGTTGTCCCCCACCCCCGCCCCACCAGCAACGCAATAACC
>CAYULN010000371.1:0-38774 GCA_964445605.1 uncultured Caulobacteraceae bacterium
ATCAGCGGCGCGGTCCAGGTGACGCAGAACGGCTTGATCCTGGTCAATGGCAAGAATGGCATTGGCCTGATGGCGCAGAGTGTGGCCGGCGGCGGCGGCGACGGCGGGCTCAACGTCTCGGCCAGTATCATCAATGGCACGGCGAACAAGAACGCCAAGCGCATCATCGCCGGTGTCGGCGGCACTGCCGGTGACGGCGCCGATGCCGGCGACGTCACGGTCAACAGCGTCGGCGCCATTGGCATCAGCGGTCCGGCCAGCACGGCGACGGCCAACGACCCCAACGACCAAAAGACCACCGTTTTCAATTCTGGCGGCGTGCTGGCGCAGTCGATCGGCGGCGGTGGTGGCCTGGGCGGCATGAACATTTCGGCGTCGGCCGCTCGCAATGCCGGCGATACGCTGCAGTTCGGCATGGGGGGAGACGGCGGGGCCGGTGGCGACGCCGGCAATGTCACGGTCATCCGCGGCTACGACGCCGGAACGGGCACGGCAAATTCTTCGGTGATCCAGACCGCGGGCGACTACAGCAGCGGCCTGGTGGCGCAGAGTGTCGGCGGCGGCGGCGGCATGGGCGGGATGAACTTCAATTTCGCCAACAACGACGAACCGAAGGCCGAAGCGGACAGCAACGACAACAAGAAATACGCGGCTGCGCTTATCTCCGTTGGTGGCTCGGGGGCCGACGCCGGCGATGGTAAGGTTGTCACCGTAAAGCACGACGGCGATATTTATACGGACGGCGTCTACAGCCACGGCATCGTCGCCCAGAGCATCGGCGGCGGCGGCGGTTCGTCCAATGTCAATCTTGGCCTCGGTATGCTCGGCGACAAGACCGAGGGCATCAATATCGGTGTCGGCGGCGCCAATGGCGCGGCGGGCATCGGCCAGCTGGTCGACGTCGACCATGTCGGCACGATCTTCACCCAGGGCGACGCCTCCATCGGCATCAAGGCGCAGTCGATCGGCGGCGGTGGCGGCTCGACCAACGGGTTCAACCAGTATCTCGATCCGGTTCTCGACGCTGTGACCGGGCATCTCGACAGCTCGTCGCTGGCCGTCAACATCGGCCGCGAAGGTGGTAGCGGCGGTGAGGGCGGCGAGGTCAGGGTCAAGTCCAACGGCCAGATATTCACCGATGGCGCCGACGCGATCGGCATCATGGCCCAGAGTGTTGGCGGCGGTGGCGGTAGCAGCGGCACGACGACGGTCGGCGGCGATTTCAGCTTTGAATCCGCCAGTTATGACGGCAATCTCGCCGTCGGCCTGGACGGCGGTTCGGCGGCGACCGGCGGTATTGTCACGGTCACTGCCGAGGGGCAAATCGAGACCCGGGGCGACCGGGCCCATGCCATCTTCGCCCAGAGTCTGGGTGGCGGCGGCGGTATGGGCGGTACGGTCGGCGACAAGCTGGCGCTCAATACGGTCGACAAGGAGGACACGACCTCGGCCGGCATCAATATCGGCGGCAAGGGTGGCGATGGTTCGTTCGCACAGCAGGTGACGGTCAATAATTTCGGCGACCTGTTCACCTTCGGCGACCACGCCAGCGGCATCTGGGCGCAATCGATCGGTGGCAGCGGCGGCAACGGTGGCGACTACCTTTCCGCCACGATCAAGAATATCAAAAGCGACAAGACGGCGCGTTCGTTCTCGCTCAATGTCGGCGGCACCGGCGGGACCGGCGCCATCGGCGGCGGGGTTACCGTCACCAACACCAGCTTCATTCAGACGGCCGGCGTCCAGTCCTTCGGCATCCGCGCCGAAAGTATCGGCGGTGGCGGTGGCGATGGCGGGGCGGTCACCCAAGTGACCCTGCAGACCGGTGGCGGCAGCAACCAGTCGGTCGACATCAATGTCGGCGGCCATGGCGGCGACGGCGGCAAGGGCGGCGCGGTCAGTGTCACCAACCAGGGCGCCATTCTGACTCAAGAGCTTGGTGCCGAGGGCATCCGCGCCACCAGCACCGGCGGGGGCGGCGGCAATGCGGGCATCATCATCGATACCCTGTTGTCCGCGACCGGTTCAGCCGCCCAGACCCAGACCATCGCCATGAATATTGGCGGCGACGGTGGCACGGGTGGCGAAGGCGGCGCGGTCACGGTCGACAACACGCACACGACCGGTGACTATACCGGCGTCATCTGGACGCGAGGCGATGCGGCGCACGGCATCTTCGCCCAGAGCCTCGGCGGCGGCGGCGGCAATGGCTCATCGATCGTTTCGATGACGGGCCTCAGCAGCACGAAGGACTCGGTCGCGGTTGGGCTGAACTTCGGCGGCAAAGGCGGCAGCGGCAATATTGGCGCGGCGGTGACGGTCACCAATTCCGGCGCCATCGAAACGGACGGCGACAACGCCTACGGCATCTTGGCGCAGTCGACCGGCGGCGGTGGCGGCAATGGCGGCCTGGTCCTGTCCGCCGCGGCAACCTTTGGCGGCGACAGCAATAACAAGGTCCTGTCAATCGGTGGCGATGGTGGTGATGGCAGCAATGGCGGCGCCGTCACGGTCGGCAATACCGGCACCATCTTCACCGCCGGTGCGGGCAGTCATGGCATCGTCGCCCAGAGCATCGGTGGGGGCGGCGGCAATGCCGGCATCGGTATCGCGCTGACCGACGACGCGGACAGCTTTGCCATCTCGAACACCCTGTCGCTGCTTGCCGGCGCGACCGGTGGCGGTAAGGGCGGCGTCGGCGGCGAGGTCAAGGTCACCCAGGCCGGCAATATCACCGTGCTTGGCGAAGGCGCCCAGGCGGTGATGGCGGAAAGCATCAATGGCGGCGGCGGCCATCTCGACTTCGACCTGAGCGGCGTCGCCGGCATGCCCGGTTTCTCATTCAAGAGCGTCTTCGCCAGCGCCTTCGGCCTGACCAGCACCAGCACAGTCACCGATCCCAAGATCGACACCCGTCTCGGCGGCATCGACGTCAGCAACATGAACGCCGGCAAGGTCACGGTGACGACGACTGGCACGTTTGGCGTCGCCGGCGACAACGGCGTCGGCAGCTTTACGCAGAGCCTGGGCGGGGGCGGTGGCACCCTCCACCTCAAGACGGTGCAGGCTTCGGCGACGTCGCTCGGCGTCGATTTCGCGCCGACCGCCATCGCCTATTCGGTTGAGCTCGGCGGCGCCAACGGCAGCAACAATTCGGGCGCCAATCTGGAAGGCCAGCGCTCCGGCTACGTCCTGACCACCGGCACCAATTCGCTGGGTGTGCTGTCACAGACGATCGGCGGCGGTGGCGGCCATGCCATTGTCGACATCACGACCGAAAGCGGCGCCCTGGTCGGTCCCATTCAGCTTAATTTCGGCAGCAGCAACGGCGCCAATGAAACCGGCGGCGCTATCCTGCGGACCGAGGACGGAGCGGTTTCGACCATCGGCGACCTGGCGACTGCCATTATGATGCAGAGTATTGGCGGTGGTGGCGGGGCGGCCAGCATCACCGTGCACGCTGATCCGTCGATCCTGGCGGCGATTTCGGCATCCGCGCCGGATATGGTGGATCAGGGCGGCATACGGCCGACATTAACGGCGCCCACGCCGGCTCCCGTCATCGTGAGCTTAGGCGCATCCGGCGGTTCGGGTCTGAACGGCGGTGATGTCAACACCACCTATAGCGGCGGTGCCGGGACCACGGGCGACCATGCACTCGGCCTGTTCGTCCAGTCAATCGGCGCCGGCGGCGGCGAAATTACGATCAGCGGCAACAAGGCGGCAGACGTGATGCTGGGCGGCAGCCATTCTGCGGCCGGTAACGGCGGGGCCCTGACCATCGCCAATTCCGGCGACGTCGCAACCGAAGGCGCCGGCAGCCACGGCGTCTTCCTGCAATCGATCGGCGGCGGCGGCGGCGTGGTCTTCGGCGCCGGACCCGGCTCGACGGTGACGCTTAATAGCGGCAACAGCGGTAATGGCGGCGCGATCCATCTCACCCAAAGCGGCGCCGTCATGACCACGGGCGAAGGCGCTAACGGTATCGTTCTCCAGAGCCTGGGCGGCGGTGGCGGCTGGATCGACAGCACGTTCGCCGGCACGGCGGGCGGGGCCGGCAAAGGCGGCGCGATCCGTCTCGATCTCGGCGCGAGCGTGCTGGCGTCGGGCGACGGCGCCACGGCGGTCCTGGCACAAAGCCTCGGCAGCCAGGGCGGTGGCGACATCACCGTCAACGCGGCGGGTATGATCCGCGGCAATGCCGCGGGTTTAAGGCTCGACGGCGGCGCCAACAACACAGTGATCTTCTCGGATTCGGTGTCGGCGGTGTCGGGCCTGGCCATCTCGGTGACCAGCGGCAACGACGCCATCCTCAATGACGGCTGGGTCATTGGCAATGTCGACCTGGGCACGGGCGCGAACAGCTTCACCAACCGCACGGGCGCGACCTTCATGGCCGCCAGCCAGATCAACCTGTTCGACCCGTCTACACCGGCTACTCTGCCGTTTTCACCGGCAGCGACCTTCAGCAATTCCGGCGACTTCCAGATGGGCCTCGCCGCTCCGCGCCGGCCGATCGATCTGCAGCATGGCGCGGTGTTCGACAATTTCGATGCCGACGGCGAGCCTGGGACCAACCCGCTCTATGGTGTGCGTGTCATCAATACGGTCGCGCTCGACGGCAATTTCGTCCAGACCGCCAGCGGTCATATGGCGTTCGACGTCGCCTTCGGGCCCTATGCGTCTGACAAGGTCAATGTCACCGGTACCGCCCAGGTGGCGGGCACCGGCACCGTCATCCTGACCGCGCTCGGCAACACCACGCCGGTGACCCTGTTCGCCACAGGCCGGGGCGGCATCGACAATGGCTTGAAAATTGATGACACCCTGGCCATGGATTATCGTGTCATCGCCAGTGCCCAAGGCATTCAACTGGCCTTTACCCACCATTTCCAGCAGCCCTTCCTGAACCGCAACGGCAATGCCCTGGCGCATCACATGGACTCGGCGATTACCCTGGGCGGCTCGGACGGTATAGGCCGCACCATGGCGCTTATCGGCAACCTGCAGACCGGCGAGGAGTACGTCTATTCCGGCATCTTCGACCAGCTGAGCCCCGAACCCTTTGTGACGTCGCTACTCCAACAGAATGCGGCGGCGGATCGGTTCAGTCAGGACATGTTCAGTTGCGTGACCTCCGTCGGGCCGGTCGACCGCACCTGCAATTGGGGCCATCTGGACGGCAATTCGCTGAGCCGGACGCCTGATTTCGAGAGCTACCGCGCCTCCAGCCAGGGCCAGAGCCTCAGCACCGGTTTCGAACGGCCGCTTAACGATCTGTGGTCGGTGACGGTCGCTGTCGGCTACGACCGCATCAACGCGCTGGTGGCAGGCAACGGCCGGGCGCGATCCGACGGCCAGAGCCTCGATCTGGGCATCGGCCTGCGCCGTATGATGTCGAATGGCGCCGACATGGCCCTCTCCCTGTCGTCGGGCTGGCAAACGTTGGACACCAAGCGCCTGGTCAATGTGTTCCAGCCTTTGGTGGGCGCTTCCCACCCCGAGACGAACTTCCTGCGCGCCGGCCTGAAGATGGGCTATACGCACCGGTGGGGGCATCTCTACGCTCGGCCGATGCTGAACCTTTCAGCCACCACCCTGCATCAGTATGCCTTCCAGGAGGACGGCCTCGAGGGGATCGGTATCGCCGGCCAGGCTCATACCCAGTTCATCTTCAGCGCCGGCGGGGAAATGGCTGCGGGCTATGTTTCCGATCCGGGCGAGCCCTACATGGCCAAGCTGGAGGTCAATCTCGGCCGCTCCTACCGCGATGTCACGCGCGTCGCCATGACCTACCGGCTGATGGGCGCCAATCCGGAGTCCGACCCGGCGCTGATCGGCACCTTCATCGGCCGAGCCAGCAACCGGGTCGGCGTCAATCTCGACGTCTGCAAGGCCGACGAACGAATGACCGTACGCTTCAGCTACAAGACCGAGCAGAGCGCAAAACTGCACGACAATTCGGTCGGGATGAGCCTCCGGATGAAGTTCTGAGTTCGCTTTCGGACAAAAAATATCCGGCCCCGCGAAGCGGGACCGGACCAGGGGATAAGCGGGGGAAGAAACGCGATTTAGAAGGTTGCGGACGCACCGAAATAGATGGTGCGGCCGGCATAATAGGTGTCGAACACATAGGGCGTGCCGCCGCCGACGTCGCGGTAGGTGTCCGGTGTGTAGCGGGTCACCGAGTCGTTCAGCAGGTTCTTGCCTTCCAGGAAGATTTCCAGGGTCTTGTTGACCTTATAGGAAACCCGCGCATCCAGCGACTTCGAGCCGTTCTTGAAGATCGGCGAGATGGTCTTGTAATAGCCGGTGGTGTTGGAGCCGTTGCCTACGGTGCTCGGAATGCGGTTGATGCTCGGCGACCGGTCGGTCTGGACATAATAGAAGTCGCGCTGCTGATAGGCGACACGCGCATTGAAGCGGCCGTCGTCGTACCACAGGTTGACGTTGTAGACGAAGGCCGACTGACCCTTCGGAGGCAGGGCCATGCCGGTGAATTCATCGATGTCTGCGTTCACCGCATTGCTCGTTGTCGTCGTGTAATTGAAGCCGCCGCCAGTATACTTCAGGATGCTCGGCAGGAAGGTGAAGGCCGTCCGGCCGGCGATTTCGAGACCGCGCTGGGTCAGGCCGCTCTGGCCGTCCTGCCAGGTGCTCACCGAGTAGTTGACGCCTTCCATTTCATAGAGGGGCAAGGTCACGGTCTCGGGCGCGCCGGACTTCACATAGATCTTGTAGATCGCGGCGCTGAGTTGTGAATCCTTGTTCGGATACCACTCCAGCGACAGGTTCTGCACCGTGGCGGCATAACCCTTCAGATCCGGATTGCCGATGGTGCCGGTGCACCGGTTGATGAAGGTGCTCAGGAAGTTGGCGCCTTCCGCCGCGTCGTCGGTCGTCGGATCGCCGTCGTCGATCGCGCCGGGATTGGCGCGAAGGAAGTCTTCCAGCGTCTTGCGGTCGGCGTCGCTGACTTGGTTGCAGGTCGCCGACGACGTGCCGGTCAATTGCGCCATGCTCGGCCGGGCCCGCTGCTTGGCGATCGAGTAACGCACGGCCAATTGGTCCTCGATGGGCCACAGGGCCAGGTTGATGCTCGGCAGGATGTCTTCCGTCGTGCGGTCGATGGTCGAAACCCGGCGTTTCACGAAGGTGTTGACGATGTTGTAACCCGGCCGTGGCGTGGTGATGGGAACCGCCGCGCTGGTATTGAAGATGACCGTCGGATGGGCCAGGACGTGGATGCGCTGATAACGCGCGCCGACGTTGCCGGTCAGGTCCATGTTGAACAGGCGGGTCTCGAAGTCGGTCATGACGTAGGCCGACGCCGTCTGTTCACGCGTATTGAAGCTCGGGCGGTCATAATAGTTGCCGTCTGACGCCAGGCAGCGATAGAGGCAGGCATCGGTATGGCCGCTCAGGTCGGCCACCTGGCCCAGCTTGTAGAAGAAGGTATCGAAGTCGAACACCTTCCAGCCATTGAGCAGGTCGCCGCGATCCGGCAAACCGTGGAAGAACTGGGCGCCGGGCAGGTCTTCCAGGCTGGAATTGATGATGTCCTGATATTGGGTCTGCGTCATCGTGTAGGTCTTCTGCAGCGTATCCTGACCGGTCGTGCCGCGCGGACCCGTGCCGAACTTGCACGGCGCCGACGCCGGGGCCAGGGCCGGCACGCAGTACTGCAGCAGGTCCAGGGTGCGGCCACGATACAGCGTCACCCCCGGCAGGATGTCGAAGCTGCCTTCGCGCCAGGTGGTGTTATAGCGATCGCGGTATTGCAGACCGAACTTGATGTCCTGGATCGGCCCGAAATGATCGAATTTGCGGGTAGCGTCGGTTTGGAAGTTCCACTCCTTGTTCTCGTCGGCCTGGGGCGTGTATTCAAGCTGCGAAGTGGCGCTGAGACCGTTGGCGCCGAGAACCGGATAGTAGGCGGCCGGGCTGTTCAGGTCGACGGTGGAGGGCACCGTGAAGTTCCACAGGCCGTTCTCCGGGATCATCTTGAACGTGGCGGACGGAATCGGCGCCACGAAGGTGAAGGCCTCGTCGCGGCGCTTGCTCTGCGCGAAGCTGTATTGCAGGCGGCTTGCGACAACCCACTTCTTCCACTTCAGGTCGGCGCCGGCCTGCACGTAATGCTGCTGGGCCTTGGTCTTGATGTCACGAATCTGCGACGACCAGTTCAGCGTCGTCACGAAGCCGGCGGAGGTCGGCGTGCCGACAACCATATCGTACTGGGTGACATAGTGGTTGGCGTTGACCACCGCGTTGCGGAAATTCTGCGAGGCCAGGACACCGCTGGCGTTGGTCTGGCCGGCCGGGCTGGCGATCTGCAGGTTGGCCGCATCCTGGCGGTAGTCGAGGATGTTGGGGTTGTACGAGATGAAGACGGTCAGGTTGTTGTTGACCTTGTAGTCGGCGCGGAATTGCGCGGACGTCCGCTTGTTCTGCAGGTTGTTCCGGCTGAACCGCGGCAAGGACGGCACATAGTCTTCCCATTGGGCGTAGCAGGTCAGACGCTGGTTGAAATTGGCCGACGTCGGCGCCGGGAAGTTGGCGCAGTTCGCCTTGGTCGTCACCGCGGCGGCGGCGGCGTCGTAAGGTGTGGTGAACGTCTTTTGGGCCGAGTTGTCCCAGTCACCGAAAGGAATGTAACCGGAGTTCTTGTCCGAGACCCGGGCGAAGTCGAAAGTCGTTTCCTGATCGTCATAGGTGAAGTTCATCAGCAGGCCGAGCTTGCCGTTCATGAACTTCCGGGCGGCGACGATATTGACGCGCGGCGCGATGCGGGCGTTCAGCGAATTTTCCTGATATTGCGCGTTGAACTTGAACAAAGGCTTGTTGAAGTCCAGGCCGGTTCGCTGCTGGATGCGAACCGTGCCGCCAACCCCGCCCGGGGTCATGTCGGCGGTCGCGCCCTTGACCACGTCAACGCTCTTGATCAGGTCGGAGGACATGTCGACTACGCTGGCGGTACGGCCGTCCTGATTGCCGGTCGGCAGCATGGTCATGCCGTCGACTTCGACGCGGACCTTGTCAGCCGATTGGCCACGGATCGTAAAGCCGCCGGGCGTCCCGTCATCGGCTGTATCCAAGCCGACGCCGGCGATACGCGCGATGGCGGCGGCGGCGTCCTTGTCCGGGAACTTGCCGATATCGTCGGCGACGATGGAATCCTGCGCCGTGGCGGCGTGCTTCTTGCGGTTGATCGCCGACTGCTCCGACTTGCGCACACCGACGACGACGACTTCCTGCGTGTCGCTGGCGGCGGCGTCAGCGGACTTCTTGTCCGGCGCGGCCGGCGCGCCGTTCTGGGCATGGGCGCCGCCCAAGGTCACCGTCGCGCCCAGGGCCACCAGCGAGGCGCCCAGCATCAGGTTGAAAGTCTTGTCTTTGAACGTTTTCATAAACACTCCCTTTTTTGGTCTATTCGCCGGGTTTCATCCGGTCTTAGTGTGAATTCAGGATACAAATCCCCATGCCCCGGTCTTGTGGCCGGTAGCCGTTGGATGGATTGCAATGCTGAATGATGGCCGCCTGCTTGGAGAGCCAGGCCTATTAGGTCGTCAATGCTTCCAGTTTATCCTCCCCCACGAGAACGGGCCCCCACAGCCTAGGTTCCAGAAAAATGCTCGGCCATGCGCGCGGCATGGCATCCGCAATTGGCGACTAAAGGTGAAGCTTTGCGATTTTCATCGGTCGTCGGCGCTGGTCCCAGTACTGAATACCGAACGTCGCTTCTAAGCACGCCGGCCTGCGGCCGAGGCGCTCATGTTACCGCTAAAATGCGTAGCCGTCCCTGTAGTCAAGAGTATGTTTCAAAATTGATACGTTGACGCAGTAGGGTTGTAAATAAGCCGTCGCAATTTTGACTAAGTTTTTAAAACTATTTTCACATATACCGTTAAACCGCGCTATTTTGGTCACATATAATCAAGCGAGAGCATAAAAAATCATATTTATAGCAAATGTCGGTGGTTTTTAAGCACGAACAGATTGGATGCGCTTTAGCCGGTGATTGTTGCATTTTTCTACTATGGCGGGAGGTTTCCGCAGGCGCGGCAGCAGGAAACGACGGATATGGACTTTACCAGGCGTTAACCGTCTGCAAGATTGAGCAGACCTGACATCGGGGGAGGATGGCTTATGAGCGGAAGAGCGATTTTGTGCGCGGCGGCCTTGACACTGCTTTTTCCGGCGGCTGTCGCGCAGGCGCAAATGGCGGCGCCGGCAAGTCAGCCGAATGCGGTCCCACAGGATGAGACGACCATCACCGTCTTCGCCAAGCCGAAGAGCCGCGTCGCTGCCGACGGCCTGACCACCATCGATCTCAGCAAGTCGGCATCCGGGTGCGGCTTCATGTCTCGGCCGCCGGAACAGGACGTGATAGATAACTATTTTGACGACATGTACGGTGGCGATCAGGTCGACAGTAACGGCCCGCCGCCCGCCGCCGGCAGCGGCCGCCAACGCATGAATGCCAACAGCCCTTACGGCGACTCCTCCACCCCTGACGCCTCCGCCCCCATGGCCGGGTCCGATAGCGGCGACGACAACGCCGCGTCTGGCGGCAGCGAATGCACTCAGGCGGAAACCAATTTTGCCCTGGGCCGCGCCACCATCTACGCCCACGACCACACCTTGCGGGATGCCTTCACCGCCCTTGACGCCAAGGACTATCCCAAGGCACTGGCGCTGTTCAAGAAGGCCTACGAAAAGCTCGGCGACTACCCGGAGTACGACGTCGCCGCTTTGACCGTCGGCAAGATGTACCTGTACGGCATCGGTACGCCGCGCGACACCAACCAGGCCATTGCTTGGCTGAAGAAGACCTTCCTGCGGCCGGTCAATCCATTCGGCCCGGAACGGCAGATGTTCCGTCCCGAAGATCCCGACGCCATGAACACCCGAACCGAGGCCTATATCACCTTGGCCAAGATCTATATGGTCGGCTGGGGCGTGCCGAGGAATCCGGCGGAGGCCGTGCATTGGTACAAGACGGCGGACGAATGGGGCTACATCCCGGCGACCCATATTGTCGGCAGGGCCTACCGATCAGGTTACGGCGTGACCAAGGACATCAGGAAGGCCGTCGACTATTTCAAGCGCGCCTCCGACGCCGGTTATGCGCCGTCGCAATATGCCCTGGGCGAAATCTACTATCTTGGCGACGAAGGCATCCCGCAGGACAAGGTCACCGCCGGCGCTTATTTGCTGGCGGCCGCCAGGAAAGGCGAGCCGAACGCGCTTTACGCCATGGGCCGCTTGTATGAGCTGGGCGAAGGCGGCGCCAGCGCCGATCCGGCCAAGGCGCTGGTCTACTACAAGGAAGCGGCTTTGAAGGGCCAGGCCGACGCCCAGAACGCGGTCGGCATAGCTTTCTACAGCGGCGACGGCGTGCCGAAGGACGACGCAACGGCGCGCAAATGGTTCCAGTCGGCAGCGGAAAAGGGCAATTCGGAAGCCATGTTCAACCTGGCCTCCATGCTGGCGAAGGGCGAAGGCGGACCGAAGGACCTGGTGCGCGCCTATGCCTGGTTCACCGTGGCCAACCGGGCAGGCGCGCCTCAGGCCGACCTGGCGATGAAGCAGGTGGCCGCGCAGATGACGCCGGAACAACGCGCCCAGGCCGAAGCGCTGCTCGCGCCGCAAAAGAAACCGGCCAATTAGGTTTCGGACAGCAGCTTGACCGGGCCGATAAGGCCGGCCGCGCGAAGCGGCGTGTCGGCGGTGAACGTCTCGTTCGACACGAAACCGATCTTTGTCGCGCCGGGCTGAAGGTCGCCGATCAGGCGGTTCTGCCAGAGATTGGCCACGCGGACTTCGAGGCTGTTTTCGCCGGCGCGGATCGCCTTCGTAATATCGACGCGATAGGGCGGCTTCCAGGCTATGCCGGCAACTTGTCCGTTGACGTGCACCTCGGCGATGTCGCCGACCGTTCCCAGATCGATCAGGATTTTTCCCTTGCCCCGTGACGCAGTGAAACGCGTGGCGTAGGTGGCGACGCCTGAGAAATAGCGGATGCCAGGTTGCCCGTTTTCTTGCAGGGGCGTCAAACGATCGAACTGGGCGCCGGCCGGCGCGCCCCTACCGGCTTCGAAGGTGACCGTCCACGGGCCGCCAATCTCGGAAAGATCCGCCAGTTGCTTCGTCGGGACGGTGCGCGCGGCCAGAGTGGTCTTCTTGCGGAAAACGACAAAGACAGCGTCCTCCGGCAGGAGGTCCAGATCGACCACCGTATGATCGCCTTCAACGCGGTAGGATAGCGGCGATCCCGTTCCGCTGTCCGCCTTCCAGAGTTCCGGTTGCCGCCCGGTGACGCGGAAGCGCGCCTGGACGCGCTCGGGTCGGTTCCTGCGGTTGCTGAGGAAGTAGATGTCACCGTCCGGTAGCAGGCGATGGCAGAACAGGATCGACGCGTCGCCGGAGGCGGCCCTGTAATCGAAATCCGGCGGGATTTTCAGCATATCCAGGCCGGCGTCGACGTCCTTGGTCGCCACCACGCGGCCCTTGCCCACTTGGGTGGATGCGCCGCTGGGCCAAAGCCGTTGAACCAGCTGCGCAAATTCCACCGGGTTGTCCGCCAGGCTCGGTGAATCCACCGGCGCTTGGCCAATGATCGACAGGCCAGCCTCAGTCAGGGCGACCAGTTTGCGTAAGACGGGAAGCGTCATGCGGCGACTGGAGCCGCTCAGGAACAGGGCCTTATACCTGGCGCCGCCCGGCAGGGCCAGGACGCCATTTTCCACGCTTGCCAGATTGAGCAATGCATCGGGTGGCAGGTAGTCGAAGGCATGGCGACGCGGTGCGTCGGCGACAAGGACATACTGGAAGAGCACGGTCGGCGACCCGTCCTCTCCATAGAAATAGGCCACGTCCGCCGCATCCCGGCCCTGTTGCAACAGGAACGACGACCGCGCCAGGTAGTCGACCCACGGTTTGGCCATGCCGGCCCAGGTTTCATGCCGCGTGAAGGCCTGTCCGTAAGTCTTGAGCGTGAGGCCCGGCTTCCGGTCGTCGCGAGGCTGATGCGGTGAGGTGTGGATGACGATGCGGTTGATGCCGAGCGCGAATTCGAGATCGACTACGCGTTTCAGATCGGCCGGCCCCTCGCGGTACAGAAGCTCCTTGTTCGCCGTCATCGATTCCGCCGCGGCCATGTTTTGCCCGTAGATGTGCGCGACCGAGGACGCCCCCTTGATATCGGCCTGAAGCGCCTGGCGAGGGCCGGTATCCGAGCGAGGCCAGGTCCACAACGCGCCCATCGGAATGTCGGCGAACCGCCGCATTTCAAGATCGTCACCGAGGCAAGGACGCCCCGCTTCGAGGGACTCCTCGTAGACGAACAACCCTTTTTCATGGCCGACCTGGGCGATCGTCCCATAGTGTTCGGTGGCGACGAGATCGGCGAATGTGCGGCGGAAGTCGTAGAGGAAGGCGTCGCTGCGTGAGCGCGATCCAACGATCACCCCGACAAGCGCCGGTAGCCAGGGACGCGGATCATAACCCCGCAGCTTCTGGAATTGCTCGACGAAGCGCGGCGTCCAGTTCGATGCCCCGACCTCCGTGCTGTCGGCGACCAGGGAGCGCAGGCCGTGGCGTCCGAACAATTCCGGGCCCGTCGTCGCTTCGTACTTGGCCAGATAGGTCTCGATATAATGACGGACAGCGCCGGCATCGTACTTGTCGACTTCCAGCCCGGTCGCTTCCGGCGTCGCCGGATGGTTGTTCGTTCCGGTCAGTGAATAGCCGAGGCGCACGACCGTCCACCGTTGGCCTGCCGGCGGCGTCCAATCCAGCGTGCCGTCGTGGAACCGCTCCGACAGATCGACCACGCTTTCCGGCGGAATGCCGACGATATCCGGCCCGGCGTCAGCATCCAGCGCATAATAGTCCCGCAGCAAGGAAAAGCCCGCCTTGGTCTCGAAGGCATGGATTCGGGCGCTCGATGACAGCCGGAGCTGGTTGACCTTGATGCGAGGTGGAAAATCGGTGGTGGCGTTCACCGCCAGCAGGAAGCGCATCCGGAACAGGCGAGCCTGCACCGGCGCGAAGCTGGCCGTCGTCGACGCCTGGGTGATCGGCACCTCGCAGATATGCCGCCAGGTCCGGCCGTCCTCGCTGACTTCGAGAACCGGGCCGACACTGCTTTTGCGGAACATGTTATACGGGCCAGGCGCGTAGAATTCGACGGAACGCACCGTCTGCACGTCACGGAAGGTGATCAGGATGCCGCCGTCCGGCCCGGTGTCCACGTCGACACCGGTCGTATAGTCGCCATCCGTGAATAGGCCCGCCTCCAAAGGCGCTTGTTTCGATGACGTGTAGGAAGCCGTGCCGAGATCCGTTTCGTCCTCGGCCGGATAAGCGAACATCACGCTGTCGCGATAGAAGGCGGGTGGCGCCGGCATCGGGTCTCCGGCTTGCGGAGGGGCCTTGGCGATACCCTGGAAAACACCAGGTGCATCCGATGGTGCCGGCAACGCGCCTTTGAACGCCTTGCCGCCATCGAGCGTGGTTGATGACCAGACGTACTTCTTCATCGCCTGGTCAGGAGTCACCCACGGGCCGCCGGTTTCGCTCCAGCCGGGTGATGCGGCAATGCCGAGTTCCATGCCGTAACCGTCCGTGATCGTGGCGGCGCGCTTGAAGGCATGGCGCCAGGGATCGGACATATAAACCAGGCGATTGTCGACGATTTGCGGCGTGTCGAGCGCGGCATCGAAAGCGTGCGCCCCGCCAATGCCGGTCTCGTGCATCCAGCGCAGGTCCTTGGCGATGCCGTCCTCGGTAATGTTGCCGTTCATCCAGTGCCACCAGACACGCGGCCGGGCCTGCGCCGGAGGGTTGGCGAAGCCCGCCTCGAGAGGGTTCGCGAATGATGACTTCGTCGCTGCCGACGCCATGGATGGCGCGCCAAGCGCGCCAAGCGCGCCGGCGGAGAGGCTACCCAAGAGGAGAGAACGTCTGTCGATTTTAGGCATGGAAGGGATTTCCCTGACAGCAATTTCGCTTTTTGTGAATCCGGCGTTGTTATCTTTCGAATTTTGGATTTTTCAGTCAACGGCAAGTCGCGCCAAAATCAACGGGTGCCAAAATCAACGGGTGTATGTGTTTGGCGCCCCCGGCGTGGCAATGTCGAGCGTAATCGGCGCGCCTTCACTGTGAGATTTCGCCATCGGATGCGTAAATGTGATGCCTGTGCCTGATACCGCGATCCCTGTGTCGTGCGCGAACTTCAACGGCTCGGTCAGAGTGATCTGCGCCGCGCCGCGAGCATTGTCCAGAGCTGCAATGACACCGGCCTCTTCGCCAACGCCGCTGTCGATGACGACCGCTTGGCCGACCGAGAACGAACCGGCATTGGTGACGCGGATCACGGTCGCCCCCTTGTCGGCGGCGGCGGACGACTTGGTGGCGCCGGCCGTGCCAACCGTGGCCACGGCCAAGGTTTCCGCATTTGCCCCCGTATCCATCACTACGGTTCGGCCGGGCGCGAAGGCTTTCACGCTGGCGACTTTCAGATTTGTCGCGCCGATACCAGCGGCCGCCGCAAGCCGGACCTGCCTGGAAGCCAGCAGGTCCATGCAGTTGCTGTCGCTGTCGGCGCCGTCCGGATAGCGGCCGGTGCTGCCCTGGGTCGCAAGGTTGTAACCCGGCATGCCGCTGTACGGCACGCCGGGAATCGCGGCGCGCCAGTCCCGAGGCGGCGTTATGCCCGGGTTCGGGGCGGCGCAGCCGGATTTCCCGGTGCCCGAGATGTTCTGGTAGCCTTCCGACGCCCATGGGTCGACCAGGCCGCCATAGTTCAGGCTGTCGACGACACGGCCCGAATTGTCACGCAGCACCATGTTTCCGCCTTCTGTTGACAGGGCCGGACCACCGAACCATTGGTTAGGCTTGCCCTGGTAGCCGGCGGTCGTGACGCTTTCGACCCGAACCACGGAATCCGTGGGATGTTTGCGCGTCAAGGGCTTGTCCAGGACGATGCCGCTGCCGAGCGGCAGCACCGGTTCGTTGCTCGAATGGGCGTGCTTGGTGGCGGGGGTGAAGCTCAGGCCGGTGCCCCGGACGCTGAACGGCAGGTTGGCGGCGTGGTCGAATTTCAGCGGCGCAGCCAGCTCGAGGCCGGTGCCCGGCTCGACGACGGTTTCGCTGGCGACGTGTCCGCGGCTCAGGCCCGGCGAGATCTGCAGGGTCAGGTTGGCGCCGGATTCCGACCCGACGCTAACGATGTCGACGGTTTCCAGTTGGCCGGGCGTGCCGATCAGCGCCTTGCCGGGGGCGAACGCGACCGCCTTCGGCACCGGGAAACCGACCCCGGCGCGCACGACGATCGTAGTCGCGCCCGCCGCGGCGTCGCGCGACAGGGTGCTGCGCTTCGCCGCTGTGCCGACCGCCTTGACGGTGACCGTTTCCTTGCCGTGGCCGACGCTGTCGATATCGAGCCGGAGCGCGTCGCCGGCCGAAATGCCGTCCGTCAAGGTCACCTGGAGATGGGTTGAACCGGCCGCCGCGTCCAGCCCCAGCCAGGCCTGGTTGCCCGCCGTGCCGACCTGGGTGACGGTGGCGGCCTCGTAGTGTTCGGTGTCGCCGCCGGTGGTGGGATAGCGGGTGCCGTAGGCCAGGGCGATCTTGTCGCCGACCTTGAAGCCGTCCGTGCTGGTCACCGGGACATTGGTCGATCCGGCCGGGACGGTGATGACCGGGCCGTCGGGCAGCGGCTGCCACAACGGCGTCGAATGGCCCGCCGCCGTGCCGACGCTGACCACTTTGCGCGTCTCCTGTTCGGCGCCGTCGCCGACCACGAGGCTGTCACCGGGCTTTATGCCCTCGACATTGCGGACATGGAGCGTGGTGTCGCCCGGCTGCGCGGCCAGGACGAGGCCGGAATTGGCCAGGCCCAGGACATAGAAGCCGCGCGGTGCGACGCTTGTCCTGGCCGGGATCGTTACCGTCGAGAAGGTCGGCTCGCGGCTGCCGTGCTGGGTGAAGGTCCAGCCGGAAATATCGGCCGCCTTCGTCCCGGCATTATAAAGTTCGATGAACGCGTTGCTGGCGTTGCCGCTGCCGTCGCTGACGCGGAACTCGTTGATCTTGACCGGTGCGACGTTACGCACCTTCTCGATGGCGGTTTCCGAGCCGCCTTTCCAGATGGCGACGCCTTTCAGGTCGCCGTTAAAAGCGGTGGCGCCGGAGGTTACCTTGAAGGTGCCGCTGAGGCTGGCGCCGGGGCCAATGGCATCCGCGAACGGCACCGGCCCGGAGACCACAGCTGTCCACCCCTTCGGCACCTGGACAGACAGGGAGACGCCTCTGGCGATCTGGCCGCTGGTATTGGTAAAGCTGACCGTCACGTCCCGCGAGCTCAGCGGCGTGAAGGTCTGCAGCCCCGGCGTGGCGATCTGGTCGGGCGGCGCAATGGTCACGGTGGGAGCATTGTAGCGGGCGGCGTCGATATTGGCCTGGACCGCCTGGTCGGTCTCATGACTGGGATAGGTGCCCGGCGCCGTCATGGCGCCTTCGTAGAAGGTGCCCTGCGAGCCGGCGCTGTTATCGCCACCATTGCCCAGGATGATGGCCCCCTGCTTGCGCATGGGGTCGTAGGAGACGTCGATGCGCGGGCCGTCGAACATGACGGAGAGCGCGCCTTGCGTCGCGTCGCCGGCCAGCGTGGCCCAGTGCCCCGGCTTGCCCTTTGCCGTCCCGGTGACGAAGCGCCAGTTGAGGCTGGGCAGGCCGGAACAGAACTTCGACTTGTCGGCGTTGACGCAGCCGACCAGGTTGTTTTCCTGGTCCGTCATGAACCAGGGACCGGGGCCATTGCCGTGTCCCCAGCCGGTGACATTGCCATAGAACATCGCTTCCATGGTGCCGTTGTCGTCGTCGATGCTGTCGATTTCGCCATTGCCGTAATCGAAGCAGCAGGACGAATTGTAGTGCTGGCCGTTAATGACCCAGTACTGCCCGCCGGCCTGGTCATCCACCGGCGTGCCGTGGGGATCGTTCTGCCTTAGGCCCATGCCGGGCGCGATGAAGAGACCGTAGACCTTGTGGCCCATGACGGTGACCGGCGCCCAGTCGGCGACCGGTAGCGTGTCCATTCCGCCCAGAGCGGGACCGGTCCAGGTGCCGCGCGGCGCCTGGACGAGGTCGTTATGCTTGCCGGACTGATCATAGAGAACCGTGATCCAACAATAGGTGTTGGCGCAGAATCTGTCTTGCGCGGCCGCGTCGGCGTAACCGCCGGCATCGGAAATGGACGCGGCCTTCGGCTGAATCACACCGATATCGAGCGTCTTGCCGTCCGACTGGCGCATCACCTGGTACAAAGGGCCGTTATAGGCGGCATATAGCGCGCGTGTTGTGCTGTGGGCGGCCACACAGGGAGCGCCTGCGTCGGCATAGACGTCGCAGGGACCCGCTGGGCGGGGAGGAACGGCGTTGGCCGGTGCCGCAAGAGCCACAGCTATCGTTCCGGTCAGAGTCTGGGCAAGCGCCAGCGCACTCACGAAGGTGACAAGAGATTTCATTGTCGCTTCTTCCCTGTTTTTATGTGGTCGAACGGCGACCTCCGCAGCGGTTCCGCAGGCGGTCATTGTTTCAGACGATTTGCCACACGCCTCCGGACAGACTGATGTGCGTTTGTGGCTGACAGACGGCCGAATGGCAATGCCATATACTCAGACAAATTCCAAGAGGCGTAGCTGAGCGCGGCGCCAAATATCCGTTCGAATAAAAACCGGCGCAACTGAATATGCATACGTTGCAGTCAACAGTGGCGGGCGTGGCTTTCCTTGCATATGGCCAGCACTTCATCCGGGTCGCGGGCCCACCAGTCGCGCGACAGGATCTCGAATTCGATCAGGCCGGTGTAGCCAGCCGCTTCGACCTGACGGCGCAGGCCCGGCACGTCGATGACGCCGTCGCCAGGCATGCCGCGATCGAAGACCAGGTCGCGGGTCGGCACCAGCCAATCGCAGACATGGAACGCCATGATGCGCTGGCCGGCGCGGGCGATCTGGCGCGCCACCTCCGGGTCCCACCAGACATGGTAGACATCGACCGTCACGCCGATGCCGTCGCCCAGCTCATCGCACAGGTCGAGCGCCTGACCGAGGGTCGACAGCACCGACCGGTCGGCGCAGGTCATCGGATGCAACGGCTCCAGCGCGATCGGCACGCCGGCTTGCTGGGCATGCGGCAGGATGGCGGCCAGGCCGTCACGGACGATATTCCGCGCGGCGCCCAGGTCCTTCGAACCGGTCGGCAAGCCGCCGCACACCATGACCAGACAACTGGCGCCGATTTCCGCCGCTTCGTCGACGGCGCGCAGATTGTCATCGATCGCCGCTTTGCGATCACCGACGGTGAACATGCCGCCGCGGCATAGTCCGGTCACTTCAAGGCCGGCGTCCTGAATGGCACGGGCAGCTCTGGTGACGCCCATTTCCTGCAGCCGGTCCCGCCATGGCGATATGCCCGGGATACCGTGCCGCACACAGCCATCGATGCACTGTTCCAATGTCCAGGCGTCACGCACGGTGGCGGTGTTCAAAGAAAGGCCGGCTTTTTCCATCATTGTACCGCCTTATCCGGGAAGCAGCCGCTTCATGCGGTGCGCCGCCAGGTCAGGTTCGATCAGCAGACCGGCGGCGTCGGCCAGCCGGAACAGCTCGCACAGGTGCGCCAGGGAACGCGCCGACTGCTGGCCGCCGACCATGCTGAAATGGTCCTGGTGACCGTTGAGCCAGGCCATGAAGACCACGCCGGTCTTGTAGAAACGGGTCGGCGCCTTGAAGATATGCCGTGACAGCGGCACGGTCGGCCCAAGGATATCGTGGAAGGTGGCGACGTCGCCCGCCGCCAGGCAGCCCAGGGCGGCGCTGGCGGCCGGAGCGATGGCGTCGAATATGCCGAGCAAGGCGTCGGACTTGCCCTGATTATCGGCGCCGAAACCATCGCCGGCGATCAATTCGGCATAGTTGAAATCGTCGCCGGTATACATGCGCACGCCCGGCGGCAGGCGGCGGCGCATGTCGATTTCCTTCTGCTTGTCGAGCAGCGAGATCTTGATGCCGTCGATCCTGGCGGCGTGATCGTGGATCAGGTTGAGCGCCACCTCCATGGCCGCCTCGTGACTGGCCTTGCCCCAATAGCCTTCGAGGGCCGGATCGAACATTTCACCGAGCCAGTGCAGGATCACCGGTTCGCGCACGCCGCTCAGGATACGGCCGTAGACCTTCAGATAGTCATCGGGGCTTTGAGCGGCCTTGACCAGGGCGCGCGAGGCCATGAGGATCAGCCGGCCACCCAGGCCTTCGACATAGTCCACCTGCTCTTCATAGGCGCGGATGACGTCGTCGACCGTCACAGACGCAGTCGGCGCCAAGTGGTCGGTGCCGACGCCGGAAGCGAGCAGGGCGTCCGGCACGTCACGGGCGGCGTCGATGACACGGCGAATCAGTTCCCGGGAGTCGGTCCAGCTCAGGCCCATGCCGCGCTGCGCCGTATCCATCGCCTCAGCCACACCCAGGCCCAGCGACCACAGATACTGCCGGTAAGCGACGGTGCGGTCCCAATCGACGCGCGCCTCCAGCCAGGGATCGTGCTCGGCGAACGGATCGGCGACGACATGCGCCGCGGAAAAGGCGATGCGCGAGAACGGCTGCGCTGGCCGGGTGAAGGCGCGTGGCGCCGAGGTGGTGAACGGTGCCAGATGGCCTTCGGCGGTGATCAGGTCGAGCGTCGCCATGTCAGACCTCGAGCGCCGTGACGTCCATCACGCGCCGTTCCAGCCAGCTCTGCCGGCCGAGTTCGGCCAGCTGCACGCCCTTGGCGCCTTCGATCAGGTCGTACTTCCACGGCGTATCCGCCGCGACATGGCGGAGGAAGTCTTCCCACTGCGTCTTGAAGCCGTTCTCATAGACGGTGTTGTCGGGCACCAGTTCCCACTGGTCTTCGAACTTCAGGGTCTGCGGCATGTCGGGGTTCCACACCGGCCGGGGGGTGTTGACGCGGTGCTGGGTGAAGCAGCGCGTCAGGCCGGCGACCGCCGAACCGTGCGTGCCGTCGACCTGGAAGGTGACCAGGTCGTCGCGCTTGACCCGCGTCGTCCAGGAGAAATTGATCTGGGCGATGACGCCGCCGGCCAGTTCGAAGGTGGCGTAGGCCGCGTCGTCGGCATCGGCGGCATAGCGGTTGCCGGCTTCGTCGACCCGCTCCGGAATGTGGGTCGCGGCGATGCAACTCACCGACTTGACGGCGCCGAACAGGTTATCGAGCACGTAGCGCCAGTGCGGCAGCATATCCAGCATGATGCCGCCGCCGTCCTTCTTGCGGTAGTTCCAGCTCGGGCGCTGGGCCGCCTGCCAGTCGCCCTCGAATACCCAGTAGCCGAACTCGCCGCGCACCGACAGGATGCGGCCAAAAAAGCCGGCATTGCGCAGCATTTCGATCTTGCGCAGCCCGGGTAGGTACAGCTTGTCCTGGACGACGCCGGCCTTGACGCCGCGCGCCTTGGCCAGGCGTGCCAGGGCCAGGGCCTCATCGAGCGTCTCCGAGACCGGCTTTTCGCAATAGATGTGCTTGCCGGCCTGCATCGCCCGGGTGAGCAGGTCGGCGCGCATCTGGGTCGAGCCGGCGTCGAAGAAAATGGTGTCGCCGGGATTGGCCAGCGCGGCGGCCAGATCGTCGCTAAAACGTGCGACGCCGTGCTTCTGGGCCAGGCCGCGCACCTTGTCGAGATTGCGCCCGACCAGGATCGGATCAGGCATCAGCCGGTCGCCGTTGGAGAGCGCGACGCCACCCTGATCGCGGATGGCGCAGATCGACCGCACCAGGTGCTGGTTATAGCCCATCCGCCCGGTGACACCGTGCATGATGATCCCGACACGACGTTCGGCCATGACTTCCCTCCTTGCCATCCCCATTTTGTAACCGGTTAGTTACCTCCGTTTTTGAAAGGCCGTCAAGGTGCTGTTGTATGCAGGATTGCCAAAGGGTAATTTTTGTGCGTTCCTTGAGGTAAGGTGCAAACGTCAGAATAACCATCAGGTTACAATTGCGCCCAGGAAACGGCGGAGGGGATCATGACGGCAGGCGGAACCGGCCAACCGTGGTGGCGTGGCGTGACGGGCTATCAGTGGTTTGTCTTCGCGATCACCTCGTGCGCGTGGTTGTTCGATACCATGGACCAGCGCCTGTTTTCGGTCGCGCGCATCGTCGCCCTGGCCGATCTGATGGACCTGCCGGGATCCAATCTCACCGTCCAGTCGACCGCCAAGATCGCCACCGCCCTGTTCCTGTTCGGCTGGGGCCTTGGCGGCCTGGTCATCGGGGCGCTGGGCGACCGGCTGGGGCGGGCGCGCATGCTTATCTTCGCCATCGTGCTCTATGCCGCCGGCAGCGCCCTGACCGCCATGGCGCGCACTGTCGATGAATTCATCTGGCTCAGGGTTGCGTCGGGGATCGGCGTCGGCGGCGTGTTCGGGTTGGCGGTGACGCTGCTGTCCGAGACGGTGACGGGATCGACGCGGCTGGTCATGCTGGGCCTGTTCCAGGCGTTGTCCGCCGTCGGCAATATGCTGGCGGCCTTCATCAAGATGGGTCTCGACCGGTTGGCGGTGCAGCATGTCTTCGATCCGCAGATCGTCTGGCGCCTGCTGTTCGTCATCGGCGCCCTGCCGATGCTGCTCGCCGTCATCGCGGCGTTCTGGCTGCGCGAGACGCAGGCCTGGCGTGAACGGAAAGAGAGCCGGACCCTGCCGCGCGGCCTGTTCGGCGCCTATGGCGAACTGTTCCGGTCGCGCGAGGACCGCGGGCGGCTGTTCATCGGCACGGTCCTGTGCGTTTCTGGCATTGTCGGGCTATGGGCGATCGGTGAGTTCGCCGTCGATCTGCAGGACGCGGTGTTCACCACCTATTATTCCGGCCTGGTGCCGGCTGACGCGGTCAAGGCCAATGTCGCCAACGCCAAGAACTGGGCCTATGTGCTGCAGATGGCCGGCGCCGGGCTCGGCATGATGTCGTTAGGCTGGCTGGCGGCGCGCATCGGGCGGCGGCCGACCTTCGTCATCGGTTTCCTGGCGGCGTTCGGGACGACGATCCTGGCCTACTGGAAGCTGCAGACGCCGATGGACGCCTACTGGATGATGCCGATCATGGGCGCGGCCCAACTCAGTGTGCTGGCCGGATTCGCCATCTATCTGCCCGAGTTGTTCGCCTCGCGCTATCGCGGCACAGGTGTATCTTTCGCCTACAATTTCGGCCGGTTCGCGGCCAGCGGCGGCGGCTTCTTTTCGGCGCTGCTGGCCACTCAGGTGTTCGGCGCCTATCCGTCGCCGGAGCCGTTGCGCTATTCGGCCATGGTGATGTGCGCGATCTTCCTGATCGGCGCCGTCGCCGCGCTGATGGCGCCGGAGACCAAGAATGCCGCGGTCGATTAATGGCGCCGGCGATATTCGTCTTCGCTTCGCGCGCCGGATCATGTTAACCGGGCCGCATGCTTGAAGACGACGATATCGCGTTGAAACAGGCCGATCGCACCGCGCATCTGCGGGAAGCCATCGCCGCCGCCGCCCTGGTTGAATTCGCCGCCAACGGACTGGATGGGGCTCGTGTCGATGCCATCGCCGAACGCGCCGGTGTCAACAAGCGCTTCCTGTACCAATACGTCGGCAACAAGGAGGCGTTGTGGCTGGCGGCGCTCGAGCGCGTCTACCAGGCGATGCGCGACGGCGAGAAAGACCTCGATCTGGCGCACCACACGCCTGAAGATGGCATGCGGCTGCTGATCCGCTTCAATTTCCGCTTCCACCGGGATCATCCGGAATTCATCTTCATGCTCAATGAAGAAAACCGCCGCCACGCCAAGGCGCTGCGCAAATCGAAACGCGTCGCGGAAATGTATTCGCCCCTGCTCGACATGATCGGCGACCTGCTGGCGCGCGGCGCGGCGGCGGGACCGTTCCGCGCCGATATCGACCGGGTGCAGCTTTATATTTCGATTGCTGCCTTGAGCTATTTCTACTGCTCCAATCAGCACACCTTGTCGAAAATCTTCGACCGCCCGTTCGGCTCCGCCAAGGAAATGCTGATGCGGGAAGAACATGTGGTCAGCGTGGTCATGAGCTATCTGCTCGCGCCGCTGAATCGGATGCCGCCGGAATAAGTCGTCGACAGGAGAGCCGCGCCGGCCCGTTCCGGAAATGGCTGTAAAGTAACGTCAACCTCGTCGGGTTGGACGCGCCGTCCTTGTCTTTGCGTGATTAGATCGGTACGATATATCATAATATCGTGCGGGGCGATGTATGAAAAATACGCGACTTTGGCTAGCTTTGTCCGCGGCCGCGGCCCTTCAGGCCTATGTCCTTTACTACATGCTTCACTACGATTCGCTCCTGGGTCTTGTCCCGTGGGACGATTGCGCCATCCTGCTGCGCGGCTTGCAGAACATCAACCGTTTCGCCCAGGCCCATACGGTTTTGGGCCTGGGGATCGCGGCGGCGCGGATCGACATCCATGCCGCCTTGTCCGACATTCAGACCCTGCTCGGCCTGTTGCTGACCGGCGGACAAAGCTGGGGGCCTTACGCCCTGGGTATCGGTTATATCTTCATCGTCATTGCCGCGCTGCATCGCACTGCAGCGCTCAAAAACAGCTGGTTCTTCTTTGCCGCGATGGTTTTCATGCTGTTGCAGCCGATCACCCTCCGGGCGCTTGGCGAGGTGAAGTCGGACTGGCTGGCCGGGATTTATCTGGCGGCGGCCATGTTCGTCCTGTTCGACGCCGCCGAGGAAGACGACGACAAAAGCCAATGGGTCGGCGCCGGTCTGCTCTCCTTGGCGCTGCTGTCCAAGCTGACGGCGGTCTACATGCCGGTGGTCATGCTGGCCGTTTTTCTCGGCTTCGATGTCTATCGCGCGCTGCGGCATGCCCATTTTGCCGTCAAGAGCCGCACCAGGCCTGCCGGCGCAACGGAGTGGACCCTGGCTTACCTGCAGGGCCTGAGGCATCGCCTGTTGCACGTGGCTATTATCCTGGTGCCGTTTCTCCTGTTTTTCCTGCACAACGCCAAAAGCCTTATCAATTACATCCGCGAGTCGACGGGCCCGATCTGGCGCGACCACTACACGACGATGCAACGGCTGCTTTTTTACCTGCCCGTGGATGGCCAGGGCGCGATTACCTGGGGCTGGCTTCATGTCGCCTTCATTCTCTTTGGGCTGGCGGCGACCGTCACCGCCGCGATGCGTCGCGCCTGGTTGCACATGTTGGTCATCGCCGGTGTCGTTGCTTTGCCGCTTCTTCTGCTGGCGCCGCTGACCCTGGTCGGCACGTCGGGCATCACTTTCGGCGCGCCGTTTTTCGGCGCGGTGGTTGGGGCAAGCTTGGTTTGCATGCGGATTTTCACGATCAACGCACCAAAGACGGCCAGCGTGGCGGCGCCGCTGCTGCTGATCGCCGTCATTCTGCCGGCAACCCTTCCGCTGGGAGCGGCGCGTGACGTCGGCTTCAGCCATCTGACAACGGAGCAGCGCCTTTATTACAAGTCCATCTACGAGGACATGGCAGGCCGGATCGCGGTCACCGCTACCAAGGCCACGCCCAGTGCCGTTTTCATGTTCGATTACCGGCCGGCCCCCTATCCCAACCTGGCGCTCCTTTATTTCGAGCACACCCGTCGGCTGATGGCCGTCGACCGCGTCGACGACCTGGCGGATCCCCGTGTTCCCAAGGCTTTGCAAGGCGCCGATTTCGTCGTGACCGCCACGCCGAACGACATGAAACGGGGAATGGGCGATATGTCGGTCAAATTTGCGGCGTCGCGCGATCTGACCGCTGGCGACGCCCTTGTCCGTAACTCGGCCTACTTTGCCGAGGTGACAACCTATCCGGTTCCCGAGGGCGAGATTCGCCTGTATCGCGCCATTCCGCGGGCTGCAGATCATCCAGCAGGTTTGCAGCCGCGTTAGCAATTTTTTGTGATGTTATAATATTTGAATGAGTGTTGCGGATAGCGCCGATTTGCGCTTATGCTGCACCGCAAAATATGTGCCGGGGTCTCACATGTTTTCTCGCAAGGTTTTGGTTGTCGATCTGGACGATACGCTTCTGCGCACGGACGTATTGTATGAGTCCGTGTGGGCGTGCGCGTCCAAGAGCCTGCTCAATCTTCTCGCGGCGTTGTCGCACCTGGTCTTCGGCCGGGCCCGCTTCAAGGCCTGGCTGTCGCGCTACGCCACACCTGACGCCAGCCAGCTTCCATATAACGACGACGTCCTGGGCTATATCGGCAGCTGGCGGGAGCAAGGTGGCAAGGTGGCGTTGGTCACCGCCACCGATCAGTCCGTTGCCAGCGCCGTGGCCAACCATCTTGGGCTGTTCGACGAGGTCCATGGCTCGGACGGCGCGCGCAATCTGAAAGGCAACGCCAAGGCCAAGTTCCTTGTCGAACGCTACGGTGCCAGCAATTACGACTATATCGGCGACGCGGCGGCGGATATCCCCGTCTGGGCATCGGCTGAAAAGGCGATCACCGTCGGCCTGTCGCGGCCGACGCAAAAACGGGTCCGTTCCCTGGGCGGGGAGGTCCTGCATCTGCCGGCGCGCAAGGCCGGCCTCAACATGTATTTCAAGGCCATGCGCCCGCATCAATGGGCGAAGAATGTCCTGGTCTTCCTGCCCCTCTTGACCGACCACGAAATGTTCCTGGCGGACTGGATCCAGGGCTTGCTGGCCTTCATCAGTTTCAGTCTGGTTGCCTCGAGCGTCTATGTGCTCAACGATCTCCTCGACCTGTCCGCCGACCGCGCCCATCCGCGCAAGTGCAAGCGGCCCTTCGCCTCGGGCGCTCTGCCGCTGAAGCACGGCACCCTCATGGCGCCCGGCCTGCTGCTTGGCGGCGTCGTTTTCGGTGTGCTGGTGCAGAGGCTGGAATTCCTTCTGGTGCTGGGGATCTATTATCTTGGGACCCTGCTCTATTCGCTTGTCCTGAAGCGCAAGATGATCGTCGATATCCTCGCCCTGGCGGGGCTTTACAGCCTGCGCATCTTCGGCGGCGGCGCCGCCACCGACACGGTGATCTCGAAGTGGCTCCTGGCTTTCTCGGTCTTTTTTTTCTTCTCCCTGGCCGCGGTAAAGCGGCAAGGCGAACTGGTCGACGCCGTCACCATGCATCGCGAGAAAGCCGCTGGGCGCGGCTATGCCAATAGCGACCTGCCCATGGTTTCCTTGATGGCCATCGCCGGCGGTTATGTCGCCGTCCTTATCATGGCCCTCTATCTGAACAGCCCGGATGTCAGCGCCTTGTACAAGCACCCGGCGCGCCTCTGGGGCATCTGCCTGATCCTGCTCTACTGGATCAGCCGCATGGTCATGATGGCGCATCGCGGCAGCATGAACGACGATCCCATCGTCTTTTCGATCAAGGATCCGCCCAGCCGGTACTGCGGCGTCGCCGTCGCGGTCATCATCATCGCAGCCATGTTCTGACCGGATGCTATCTCTCGTCGTCCGCTACGCCCTGTTCGCCGCCATCGCCACAGCGATCAACCTGCTGACCCAGCGCGCCGTCCTGGCCCTGTTGGGCGCGCCCCTGGGCCTGCCGCTCGCCATGCTGGCCGGCACAGCAACGGGTCTGGTCGTCAAGTACGTCCTCGACAAGAAATGGATTTTCCGCGACGAATCGACCGGATTGTCGTCGCACGGCCGCAAATTCGGCCTCTATGCCCTCATGGGAGGAGTGACGACCGTCATCTTCTGGGGAACGGAAACGGCGTTCTGGCTGTTGTGGCGGACGGATCTGGCGCGTGAGGCCGGCGCCGTCATCGGCCTGTCCGTCGGCTATTTCGTCAAGTACCGGCTCGATCGGCGATTTGTCTTTCAGACACCTAGTGCGGGACAGAACCTATGAACCTGTCTGGCTGGGGCCGCTTCCCGGTCGCCGACTGCGTCGTTTCCACGCCCTTCAACGAAGCGGCCTTACGGCGGTTGGTGACTGGCGGCAGCGCCATTGCACGCGGCAACGGCCGGGCCTATGGCGACAGCGCGCTCAACCAGGCCCTGACGATCCATATGGGCCGCTTCAACCGGATGATCGCCTTCGATGCCCGAACCGGCGTGCTGACCGTCGAGGCCGGCGTGATTCTCGGCGACATCATCGAAGCCTTTCTGCCGCGCGGCTGGTTTCCTTCGGTGACGCCGGGGACCAAGTTCGTGACGGTGGGCGGCATGATCGCCGCCGATGTGCATGGCAAGAACCATCACAAACACGGTGCGTTCGGCGGCTTCGTCACGTGGATCGACATCATGCGCGCTGACGGCGACGTGGTGCGCTGTTCGCCGACGGACAATGCCGATCTCTTTGCCGCGACCGTCGGCGGCATGGGCCTGACCGGCATCATCCTGAGAGCCGCCTTCCGGCTGACCCCGGTCGATAGCGCCTGGATCCGCCAGGTCACGATCCCCGCCGCCAACCTGGCGGAGGCCTTCGACGGCTTCGAGCGTTCCGCCGACTGGACCTATTCCGTCGCCTGGATCGATTGTATGGCCAAGGGCCGGAATCTCGGGCGATCGCTGATCATGCTGGGCGAGCACGCGATGCGGGCAGAGCTAGATGAGCGGCGCCGGCGCGCCCCCTATGCGGTCGCGATCAAACCAAAGCGGCGTATACCTTTCGACATTCCGAATTTCGTCCTCAATCCGGTCTCCGTCGCGGCGTTCAACGCGGCCTATTACGCCCTGGGGCGGAGCCGTTCCGGTCAGCGCCTCGTCGACTGGGACAGCTATTTCTATCCACTCGACTCCGTTCTGGAGTGGAACCGCATCTACGGCCGGCGCGGGTTTGCCCAATATCAATGCGTGCTGCCGCTGGCCGCGTCGCGCGACGGCATGGCTGAGCTGCTCAAGGTCATTTCGGCTTCAGGCCAAGGGTCGTTCCTGGCCGTGCTCAA
Organism: uncultured Caulobacteraceae bacterium; assembly: GCA_964445605.1. Classification (GTDB taxonomy): domain Bacteria; phylum Pseudomonadota; class Alphaproteobacteria; order Caulobacterales; family Caulobacteraceae; genus Asticcacaulis. The sequence continues at coordinate 28,959 of CAYULN010000371.1, forward strand.
GCGCATGGGACCGCAGGACAGCCTTTTTTCGTTTCCGATGGAAGGCTATACGCTGGCGCTCGACTTCGCGGTCTCGGTCGCCAACCTGGCGCTGATGGATCGCCTGGACGCGATCACGGTCGCCCACGGCGGCCGTTTCTACCTGGCCAAGGATTCGCGGATGCACGCCGCCACACTGGAACAAGCGGACGGGCGTGTTGCCGCTTTCCGGGCAGCCCGCGCTGCCTTTGGTGCGGCCAACCGTTTCGCGTCGCTGCAATCGCAGAGGCTGCGGCTGTAACCGCGCTTGAACCCAAAAAGGACAATCGAATGGCGAACCCGAGACAATCCCTTCTGGTGCTGGGCGCCTCCTCCGACGTCGCCAAGGCGACGGCGCTCGCCTTCTGCCGCGAGGGATGGGACGCGATAGTCTGCGGACGAGATTTGCAGGCCGGCCAGGCCGACGCCGCTGACCTCGAACTGCGTGCCCATGGCAGCCATGTGACGGCGCGGCGCTTGGATATTCTCGAAGCGGGAAGTTTCGCCCCCTTTCTCGATAACTTGCCCGACCTCCCGGACGCGGTCCTCTGTGCGGTCGGCCTGCTTGGCGATCAGACATTGGCCGAGCGCGATCTGGATCACGCCGCCCTGATCATGCGCAGCAACTTCGAGGGGCCGAGCCTGCTGCTCAGCCTGATCGCCGAACGTTTCGCTGCTCGCGGACGCGGCATGATCATTGGCATCTCTTCGGTCGCCGGCGATCGTGGCCGCGCCTCGAACTACGTTTATGGCGCCGCCAAGGCGGGGTTTGCCGCCTTCCTGTCGGGACTGCGCAACCGGCTATCGAAAAAAGGCGTTCACGTCCTTACCGTCAAGCCGGGTTTCATACGCACCCGGATGACCGCCGGAATGAAGCTGCCCGCGCCGTTGACGGCGGAACCGCCTGAAGTGGGCGCCGCCATTCTCAAGGCTGCCGGCAAAGGCAAGGATGTCATCTATGTCCGCCCCGTCTGGTGGGTGATCATGACAATCATCAAGTCCCTTCCCGAAGGGGTTTTCAAGAAACTGTCCTTATAGGCGATCTGTTGATTAAGTCGATGGGTCGGCGTTGACCGGTAAGCGCGGCAAGAGTCTTGATTTGAATATGGTCAACGCCAACTAGGGGATCGACCGAAGACTCAGTAAGCTGTGGAGGGATCGTGTGAGGCAAGGGGAACGGAATGGTGGAGCTAAGCGGATTCGAACCGCTGGCCTCCTCATTGCGAACGAGGCGCTCTACCAACTGAGCTATAGCCCCACTCCGTTCCGATCCGGCCGTAGCCGGGGAGCCGTCTTAATAAGCCAAGTTGGCGCGCTGTCAAGCGCTCCTTAACTTGCGCCGTCTATGGATTTTCCTATATGCATAGGCAATTCTAGCAAGAGCAGGGACAGGCGGCATGGGCGACTTGATACACAATGTTTTTGGCGTTCTGAGCCTCCTGTTCAGCATTATCCTGTTTATTCTTGTCGTCAGCGCCGTCCTGAGCTGGCTGGTCTTTTTCAATGTCGTCAATACACGCAATCCGGCCATCTGGCGGCTGATGGACCTGCTCGACAGGATCACGGCGCCGATCCTGGCGCCGTTTCGCATGTTTATTCCACCGATGGGCGGCATCGACCTGAGTTTCCTGGTGGCCTATCTGGTCATCCAGGGCATCCAGATCTACCTGCTGCCGATGGCTCGAGATAACCTGATTGAACTGCTCCGCGGGTGAGGTTCAATGGCGCGGCTGCACGTCCGGCTGACACCCAAATCAACAGTTGAGTGCATCGATGGCTGGGATACGGACGGGCAAGGCCGGGCATTCCTGAAGGTCCGCGTCCGCGCCGCACCCGTCGGAGGAAAAGCCAACGTCGCGCTGCTGGCTTTTCTGAGCAAAGCCCTGGACTTACCCAAATCAAAACTGACTCTGGTGTCCGGCGAGACGAGGCGGCTGAAGGCCGTCGATATCGAAGGCTTGAGTGGTGCCGAACTCTACGATCAGCTGAAATGAAAAAGCCCCGCGGAACCGATCCGCGGGGCTTTTCGTTGGTTGTCGGATCACTTAGGCAGCGACGCTGGCCTTGGCGCGGATCTGCTCGTTGATCGCCTGCGATACCTGAGAACCCGATGCCGAACCGCCGAGATCGCGCGTCAGCGTGCCGGCCTCGACCACAACGTCGATGGCGGCTTCCAAAGCATCAGCTTCCTTCATCAGGTTGAGCGAAAAACGCAGCATCATGGCGACCGACTTGAGCGTGCCGATCGGGTTAGCCAGGTCCTTGCCGGCGATGTCCGGCGCCGAGCCGTGGATCGGCTCGTAGAGGCCCTTGCCCGTAGCGCCCAAGGACGCCGAACCGAGCAGGCCGATCGAGCCCGGCAGCACCGACGCCAGGTCGGACAGGATGTCGCCGAACATGTTCTCGGTCACCACCACGTCGAACGAAGTCGGCCGGGTGACCAGGTGCATGGCCATCGAATCGACCAGGTTGTGCTCCAGCTCGACATCGCTGAATTCGGCCTTGTGCAGCTTCATCACCGTCTCACGCCACAGGCGCGAGGTTTCAATGACATTCGCTTTGTCGACGCTGGTCACCTTATTGCGGCGCTTGCGGGCGGCTTCGAAGGCGACGCGGCAGACGCGCTCGATTTCCCCGACCGTATAGACGCATTCGTCGATCGCCATGGTGTCGGTGCGGGTTTGTTTGCCGAAATAGAGGCCGCCAGTCAGTTCGCGCACGATCAGCATGTCGGCGCCCTGCACCACTTCGGCCTTGAGCGGCGAGCGGTGGACCTGCGAGGCCGTGACGCTCATCGGACGCAGGTTGGCGAACAGGCCCATCGATTTACGCACAGCCAAAAGGCCCTGTTCCGGGCGCTGCTTGCCGAGGTCCCACTTCGGACCGCCGACGGCGCCCAGCAGCACGGCATCGGCCGCCAGACAGGCCTTGTCGGTGTCTTCCGGGTAGGGGTTGTTGTCGGTGTCGATAGCGATACCGCCGATGCGCTTTTCGACAAAGTTGAAAGTATGGCCGTAGACGTCGCCGATAGTGTTCAGCGCCGAGACGCCGGCCGCCGCGACTTCCGGACCGATGCCGTCACCGGGAAGGACCGTGATATTAAAGGTGGACATTACGCGGCCTTTCCGTGCGACTTTTCAAACTGTTCGATATCCGGCAGGCGCTTCAGCAGCCAGCCCATGGCGTCGACGCCTTCGAGCAGGCACTGGCGGGCGAACGCCTCGACCTGGAAGGTGAAGTTGGTGCCGTCTTCCAGGGTCAGCTCACACTTTTCCAGGTCGATGGTGACGCGTTGCTGCGGGTTCTTGAGCAGCTTGTCGTAGGTCGGCTTGTCGACCACGACCGGCAGCAGGCCGTTCTTCAGGCTGTTCGACTTGAAGATGTCGGCGATTTCCGTCGAGATCACCGCCTTGAAGCCATAGTCCATCAGCGCCCATGGCGCGTGCTCACGCGACGAGCCGCAACCGAGATTGTTGCCGGCGACCAGCACGCGGTGCTCGGCCGGGTCGATGGTGTTGAGGATGAAATCCTTGTTCGAACCGTCGGCATTGTAGCGCCAGTCGTTGAACGCGACCTTGCCCAGACCCGCCTTGGTGGTGGTGGTCAGGAAGCGCGCCGGGATGATCTGGTCGGTGTCGATATTGGCTTCCGGCAGGACGACGATGCGCGACGAGAAGGTATTGATAGGTTCCTGGTTGGACATTTAGGCCTCCTCAAGAGCCATGAATTGACGGGGATCGGCCACATGACCGGCGATGGCCGACGCGGCCGCCGTGGCGGGCGAAGCCAGAACGGTGCGCGAGCCGGGGCCCTGGCGGCCTTCGAAGTTGCGGTTCGAGGTCGACACGGCCAGTTGACCCGGCGCGACGAAGTCACCGTTCATGGCGATGCACATCGAACAGCCCGGCAGGCGCCATTCGGCGCCGGCTTCGGTGAAGATCAGGTCGAGGCCTTCCTTCTCGGCTTCGATGCGCACCCACTCCGAGCCCGGCACGATCAGGGCGCGGACGCCCGGCGCGACCTTGCGGCCTTTCATGATGGCAGCAGCGGCGCGCAAGTCGGCCATGCGGCCGTTGGTGCACGACCCGATGAACACGACGTCGACCTTTTCGGCCTCGCGGGCTTCACCGCCGGTGAAGTGCATGTACTTCAGCGCGCGTTCCTGGTCTTCATTGGTGGCGACCGGAACGCCCTTGACGATCGGCGCGCCTTGGTCGGGCGAAGTGCCCCAGGTCGCCATCGGCTCGATGGCCGAACCGTCGATGCTGATTTCCTTGTCGAACTGGGCGCCCTCGTCGGACTTGAGTGCCAGCCACTGAGCGGCGGCCGTGTCGAAGGCCGCGCCTTGCGGAACATATTCACGGCCGCGCAGCCAATCGACCGTCTTCTGGTCCGGCGCGATCATGCCGCAGCGGGCGCCGGCTTCGATCGACAGGTTGCACACCGTCATGCGGCCTTCCATGTCGAGGGCCTCGATGACCGGGCCGGCATATTCCAGCGCGTAGCCGGTACCGCCCGAGAAGCCGAGCGTGGCGATGATGGTCAGGGCGACATCCTTGCCGGTCACGCCGGGTTGGAGCTTGCCGTTGACGGTGACGCGCATGGTCTTGGGCTTGCGCTGGGCCAGGCACTGGGTGGCCAGGACGTGGCCGACTTCCGACGTGCCGATGCCGAAGGCGATGCAGCCGAAGGCGCCGTGCGTCGACGTGTGCGAGTCGCCACAGACCACCGTATAGCCCGGCTGGGTCAGGCCCATTTCCGGGCCGATGACGTGGACGACGCCGCGGTTTTCGGCGTCATAGCCGAACAAGCGCACGCCGTTCTTGGCGGCGTTTTGTTCAAGCGTGTGGACCTGAATCTCCGCCTGTTTCGTCACATAGGGACGGTTGCCCTGGGCGTCGGGACGCAGGGTCGGGATCGAATGGTCCAGCGTCGCGAAGGTACGGTCCGGGCGGCGGACCTTCAGGCCGCGCGCGTCCAGCTCGGAGAACGCCTGGGGCGAGGTGACTTCGTGGACGAGATGCAAGTCGATATACAGCACGGCGGGCTTGTCGGCGCCTTCGGGCTCCACGACGTGGGCATCCCATACTTTTTCAAATAGTGATTTGGGCATGGTGGGGTCTCTTGAAAGGTGCCCCGGAAAGCGGAACCTTCCGGGGCGTTTTGCATTATTCGGCGGGAACGGTGGCGTCTATCGGATCGAGCCATCCGAAACGGTCTTCAGTCGTGCCGTTGAACAGACCGTGGAACAGGGTCTGCAACCGCTTGGTGATCTTGCCCGGGCCGTTGGCGCGGGTCGGGATGTCGTCGACGCTGCGGATCGGCGTGATTTCCGCCGCCGTGCCGGTCATGAACACTTCGTCGGCGAGATAGAGCATCTCGCGCGGCAGGTCCTGCTCGACGACCTCGATGCCGTCGGCCTTGGCCAGGCGGATGATGGTGTCGCGCGTAATGCCGCCCAAAATCGAGGCGGCGACCGGCGGCGTCAGGATCTTGCCGCCCATCATGACGAACAGGTTCTCGCCGGCGCCTTCCGAGATCAGGCCGTTGACGCCGAGGCCGATACCTTCGACGTAACCACGCGAGCGGGCTTCCTTGCCGATCAGGTAGGACGACAGGTAGTTACCCGACGCCTTGGCCAGGACCGGAATGGTGTTCGGCGCGGCGCGGTTCCACGACGAGACGCAGACGTCGACGCCTTTGGTCAGGCCTTCTTCGCCGAGATACGCGCCCCACGGGAAGGCGGCGATGGCGACGTCGACCTTGACGTTCTCGGGCTTCGGCGTCACGCCCATGCCGCATTCGCCCAGGAAAGCAATCGGCCGCCAGTAGGCGCTCCTCAGCTTGTTGGCGATGATGGTTTCCTTAGCCGCCTTAACCATGTCGTCGACGCTGTACGGCATATTGATGCCGTAGATGCGCGCCGAGTCTTCCAGGCGTTGCAGGTGGTCGCGCAGGCGGAAGCCGGCGGGGCCGTTGGGGGTGTCGTAGCAACGGATGCCTTCGAACAGCGCGGTGCCATAATGCAGCGCGTGGGTCATGACGTGAATGTTCGCGTCTTCCCAGTTCTTCAGCTGTCCGTTGAACCAGATTTTATCAGCTAGCTTTTTCATGTGTCTTTTCGATTTTCGAGAGTGTCCATGGGTCGCCTCTTACTCCCTTTGTCGGAAGTCTTAAAGGCGGATTTCTTGGTGGCGGTTAAACGCCCGAGAACCCCATTCCTACCGGACCGGGGCCGCGACCACGGCCCCGATGAACCTCTCCATTTATGTAGGCGAACCTGATGATCATGCCCGCGCCTCCTGTTTGGCCTTCTTCAGCGCCGAAGCCCCGCGCGGATCGCGGTCCAGGCGCTTGATACCGTACAGGCGGTCGATCTGCAGACCCAGGGTCTCGATCGTGCGCGCGGCGTCGCGAACCCGAACGGTGACGTTCAGTCCGCGCTTGTCCTCACCGAGATCGAAGAGTTCCAGTTCGTCGATATGGAAGCCTCGTCTCTCGATGAGGCCCAGAATTCGCATGAGACTGCCTTCCTTGCGATCCAACTCAATATGAATCAAGTGGCTCATCCCAACGCTCCTCCATCATTTCCGCGTTCGACGCGCCCGGCGGCACCAGCGGCCAGACGTTTTCGCGCGGATCGATTACAACATGCAACAGGGTCGGACCCTCGGCGGCGAGCAGGCGGTCGAGCGCCGCATCAACTTCATCGCGCAAGGTGATCCGGAAGGCGTCCATGTTGAACGCCTTGGCGACCACGACGAAATCGGGATTGTCCGACAGGTCGATCTCGGAATAGTTCTCCTCGAAGAACAACTGCTGCCACTGGCGGACCAGGCCGAGCGAGCTGTTGTCGAGCAGGACGATCTTCAGGGGGATGTTGTAGCGATTGAGCGTCGCCATCTCCTGAATGTTCATCATGAAGCTGCCGTCGCCCGACACGGTGACGACATGCATCTCCGGACGGGCCAGCTTGGCGCCCAGGCCGGCCGGCAGGCCGTAGCCCATGGCGCCGGAACCGCCCGAGGTCAGGTGGGCGCGGTTGTTCTGGAACTCGCAGTGCTGCGCCACCCACATCTGGTGCTGGCCGACATCGCAGGCGACCATGAACTTGTCGCCGGCTTTTTCCGACAGGGTCTTGAGCAGACCAGGGGCGTAGACGCCCTTGCCCGGCGCATTGTACTTGAAGCGGTGTTCCCACTTGTCGGCCTTGCACTTTTCGACCCACTTCTGGATCGGGCCGACCTTGGGGTTCAGCGCCGCGATGGCGGCCTTGATGTCGCCGACGACCGAAACGTCGGCCTTGCGCAGCTTGCTGATCTCGGCCGGATCGATGTCGAAATGGATGATCTTGGCGTGCGGGGCGAAGGCGTTAAGCTTGCCGGTGGCGCGGTCGTCGAAACGCGCGCCCAGGGCAATCAGCAGATCAGCCTCCTGGACGGCATTGTTGGCGGCGCGCGTGCCGTGCATGCCGAGCATGCCCAGGGCCAGTTCGTGCGTCGTTGGCAAGGTGCCCAGGCCCTTCAGCGTGGAGACCTGCGGGATGCCGGTGCGGGCGACCAGGTCGCGCAATTCCTGCGCGGCATGGCCCATCTCGACGCCGCCGCCGACATAGAGCAGGGGCTTCTTGGCCTCCTCGATCAGCTTCTCGGCGGCCTTGATGGCGTCCATGTCCGGCGCCGGCGGCGTCCAGCCGGGGAAGGTGGCTTCGTGAGAGGCAGCGACACGCGCCGCCGCGACGTCGCGCGGGATGTCGACCAGTACCGGGCCGGCACGGCCTTCCTGGGCGATGGCGAAGGCTTCGGCCAGGATCGCGGGAATCTCGGCCGGATTGCGGACCAGCCACGAATGTTTGACGATCGGCAGGGTGATGCCGAGGATATCGACCTCCTGGAAGCCGTCTGTGCCCATCAGGTGCGTGCCGACCTGGCCGGTGATGCAGACCATCGGCACGGAGTCCATGTAGGCGTTGGCGATGCCGGTGATCAGGTTGGTGGCGCCGGGGCCCGACGTGGCCATGCAGACGCCGACGCGGCCCGAGGCGCGCGCATAGGCATCGGCGGCAAACGCCGCGCCCTGTTCGTGGCGGACCAGGATATGCTGCAGGCCGGAGCCGGCCAGGGCATCGTAGATGGGCATGATCGCCCCGCCCGGATAGCCGAATAGGGTCTCTACCCCCAACGCCTTCAGCGTGGAGATGACCAGTTGCGCTCCGGAGGGTTGATTGCTCATCGTTTTAAACTCTTTGATTCAAGCGACGAGACCTGAAGGCCTCGCCGCAGAAAATCTCAACATTGATTTCATGCGGGGTGACGGGCACCCCGCATGAGACTTTATCAGGCGTCGACCGACTGCTTGTTTTGCAGCCAGGTCATGCGCGAACGGAGATCCGCGCCGACCTTTTCGATCTGGTGGTTCAGGTCGGCGTTCATCAGCGAGTTGTAGCGCGGACGGCCGGCCTGGTTTTCCAGGATCCAGTCGCGGGCGAAGTTGGCCGTCTGGATGTCCTTGAGCACCGCGCGCATGCGTTCGCGGGTCTCGCTGTTGATGATGCGCGGGCCCGACACCAGGTCACCGTACTTGCAGGTTTCCGACACGAAGTTGTGCATCTTGGCGAAGCCGCCTTCATACAACAGGTCGACGATCAGCTTCAGCTCGTGCAGGCATTCGAAATAGGCGATTTCCGGACGATAGCCGGCTTCGACCAGGGTCTCGAAACCCATCATGACCAGCTCGGTGGTGCCGCCGCACAGGACGGCCTGTTCGCCGAACAGGTCGGTTTCGGTTTCTTCGCGGAAGGTCGTCTCGATGACGCCGCCGACCGTGCCGCCGATGCCGCGGGCGTAGCCCAGGGCCTTCTTGGCGGCCTTGCCCGACACATCGGTTTCGACGGCGAACAGCGACGGCACGCCGCGGCCGCGCATGTATTCGCGGCGGACGAGATCGCCCGGGCCCTTCGGCGCGACCAGGATGACGTCCATGTCCGGACGGGCGACGACGCGGCCGTACAGGACCGAGAAGCCGTGCGCGAAGAGAAGGGCGCAGCCCTTGGGCGCGAACGGCTCGATGATGTCCTTGTAGATGTCGGCGTGCGACATGTCCGGCGTCAGGATGGCGATGATGGTGGCGTCGGCGATGGCGTCCTTGATTTCCGCGGTGGCCAGGCCGTCGTGGTTGGCCTTTTCGTAGCCGGCGCCGCCCTTGCGCACGCCGACGATGACGTCGGCGCCCGAGTCGCGGAGGTTCTGGGCATGGGCGCGGCCTTGGCTGCCGTAGCCGATGATGGCGATGCGTTCACCCTTCAGGCTGTCGGGAGAGACGTCATCATTCGTGTAGATCTTCACAATATACCTCGTTCAATAGGAGTGAGTCAGTGGCTGCTGGCAGCCGAAACCATGGCGGCGTACTTGTCGAGCGCCCCGAAAGCGCTCGTCTTCTTACGTTTGGCGCCGCGACGCAAGTCTATATCCGCCAAAATGTCGATCCGCCGGCCGGCAATGTCGATATGGATGATGTCGTCGTCGTTGACATAGGCGATCGGACCTCCCGCCTGGGCCGACGGCGCGATGCTGCCGATCACCGCACCTTGCGACTTGCTGCCGACACGACCGTCGGTCAGGAGGGTGACGCGTTCGACGCCGTGCGAGGCAAGGGCTGCGCCAATCCGTTCGACGCCTTCGGTCGCAAACGGATTGGCGTCGCGCGCGTCGTGACGCAGAACCAGGATGTCGCCCTCGCGGATGCGGCCCTTGGCGATGGCTTCCAGCGCATCGCCTGCCGTCGAGAACACGCGCGCCG
>CAYULN010000372.1:0-4178 GCA_964445605.1 uncultured Caulobacteraceae bacterium
CGGAGCTGCGCGCTCAGGAAGAAGCCCGTCAGCGCAACGAGGAGGCCGCGCGGTTCGAGCAGGCTCGTCAGGAACAAATTCGCATTGAACAGGCGCGCCTGGAGCAGGAACGTCTGCAGCGCGAAGAGCAGATTCGTGCCGAGCTGGCGCGCGCCGAGGCTGCGCGTCTTGAGCAGCAACGCCTGGAGCGGGAAGCGCAAGAGCGCGCCCGTATCGAGCTCGAGGCCCAGGAACGCGTCCGCCAGGAACAGCTTCGTTTGCAGCAGGAAGCCCAGGAACGCCTGGAACGCGAGCGTCTGGAAGCGGCCCGCCTCGAGCAGGAGCGCTTTGAGCGTGAACGTTATGCCGCCGAACAAGCACAGCTTGAGGCCCAGCGCATCGAGGCGGAACGTCAGGTGCAGATTCGCCTGGAAGCTGAGCGTATGGAGCGCGAACGGCAGGAACAGGTTAGACTGGAGCAGGAAAGGCTCGAGCGCGAGCGGTTCGAGCAGGCCCAACGTGAGCAGGCTAGTCGGGAACAGGCCATGCAACAGGAACAGACAGCGACGATGCCGGGTCTGAGCCCGGAAGAGGCGGAAAAGCAACGCAAGGCCGAGGCGGCCGCGGCCATGATGCGCCTCTATTCGCCCTATGGTGGGGGCCGCCTCGGCCTGCCGCTGAACGGAACGCAGCCGGCTCCGCTTGAACCCAAGACGGCTTCCGAACCACCGAAAGAAATTCCGGTTCAGGTCGAAAATGCCGTTCCGTTCATCGAGATTTCCAGGACTCCGGAACCCGAAAAACCTTCCGCGGATTTTCACGTGGCGCCGCCGGCGATGGTTCCGCCCCCGGCGCCTGAACTTGAACCGCAACCCGAGATCAAGTCATCCGAGCCGATCCACCTGCAATTCCGCCCGCAGCCGTCGGCTTCGACCATGCCGCCGCCGCAGGTGACGGCGCTCAATCCCTATGCCCGGCCGATTCCGCAGGCTGATCTGGTCGAAGTGCCGCGTCCTTCGGCCGTCGACCTGTCGGCTGCGCCGCAGACCGCCTTTGCGCCTAATCCGGCGCCGCAGCAGCCGGATGCGCCGCTGAACTGGCGCGAACAACTGCAGCGCCCGCTGCCGCAGGATTATCAGACCCAGCAGTCCGAGGCGCCGGCGGCTTCGTTGCGTAGCGCGCAGACGGCTATGTATGACGACGATGCCGACGATTGGCATCCCGATAGTGGTCGCATCGCCCTGTCGGCTGAGGAAATGGAGCAGGAAACGGTCGGCGTCTGGCAAATGATCACTTCGACCGTGTGGTGGATACTAATCAGCGCTGTCGGCCTGGCCTGCTTCGGTGTCGCGGCGGCGTCCTACTTCAAGGCGCACCAGGAATCGGTGGCTCGCGCAGGCATCGCCAGTGTCTATACCTGGGTGTCGATCGGCACCGCCGCGGCCGGCATCCTGCTGGTCTGCATTTCGGTGTGGTTGATCATGAAGCGCCTGGGCGGGTTGAAAGACTAGGCTTTGGGCGCTTCCGGAGCCTTGGTGGGCTTCGCTTTTCTCACTTTTTCCACTTTAGGGGCAGGCGGTTTCGCGGCGGGCTTTAGGTCGGCCTTGGTCGCCGGCGTGATCGTTGCCTTGACGGGTTTCCGTTCGGGCGGTTGCAGGGCCGTCTGAAGATAGGAATCGTCCGGCGTGAAAGCGGGAATGTTCGGGTGGAAGCTGCGTCCGGTCTTGCGCAGGGTGGTTACGGCGCAGTCGAGCTTGGACAGGACCTCCACGGTTGTTTGATAGCCGTTTTCGACGGCCTTGTCGTAGGCCTTCCAGTCGCGGATTTCGACGCCTTCCGGCTCAGGAATGATCAGCAGGTCGGTGGCGGCGCGCGATTGCGCCAGGTCGCTGGCGGTAGTGATGGTCGCCGAGCGCATCATCACCGAAATGATCGGCGGGCCGCGCCGCCAATCACCGCGGGCGAACCAGGTGCCCAGGTTTTTCGGCACGCTCAACGCCTTCGGATCAAGACCGCGCGCCCGGGTGACATCGACGCCGATGACCGTGCCGAGGTGCGTATTGCGCATCATGGTGGCAGGGAAGGAGCGCATGACGGCGCCGTCGACCAGCACCTGGCCATCCTCGACCACTGGCGGCATGACACCGGGCAGGGAGATCGAGGCGCGCAGAGCGGCACGCAGCATGCCGGTCTTGTGCACCTTCAACACGCCTGTCGTCAGGTTGGACGACAGGCAGAAATAGGGCAGGGGCATGTCTTCGATCATCACGTCGCCGAAGTGTTTTTCCAGGCGCTGATCGACCTTCTTGCCGGTGGTCATGGCGATGAACGGAAACGCGACGTCGTCGAGCGGCGACGAATTGACGAAGGCATCCCGGATCCGCTCATCGATCTCATCGTCCGGCCATTGCAGGGCCAGGGAGGCCGACAGGATGGCGCCCATCGACGAGCCGCAGACGAAATCGATGGGGATGTGCGCCTCGCGCAGGGCCTGGATGGCACCGATCTGCGAGAAGGCGCGTGCGCCACCGCCGGAAAAGACGATGCCGACGCTGTGGCCGGCGACGATGCGGCCGAGGCGGGCCATGTCGGTGACATCTTCGCGATAGATGTGGAACCAGCGTGTCGGTTTGAGGGCGTCGAGCCAGGCCCTGGTGCGGCCGGGAACGTGGGCCTTCTTGACGTCGGACGGATAGAGCAGCACCAGGTCGGGGGCGCGGTGCAGCAGCGACTTCTCACCCTCGGTATCCCACAGGTTCGGCTTGGCTTCGGCGTCTGCGACCAGGAAGACGTGGTCGACCTGGCGCGAGCTCAGCAGCCGCCAGTGGCTTTCATGTTTCTCGGCGACGTGCAGGACGAAGTCGTTTTCCGCCTCGATGCGCGAAAAGGCGTCCGGCGTCGTGCCATGAAATGTCTTGTCGAGGATGGTGACCTTGTAGCCGATTGCGCGGATCTGGGTGGCGATGCGTTCGACGATCGGATGAATAGCCTCTTCGCACAGAGCGAAGAAGGCGAAGACGTTTGGGGTGACCGATGGCACGTCGCGGCGGGCGCGTTCGACCATTTTGCGCGACAGCGCCAGCAACAGGTCGGAGCGGCTGTCGATCGCCGCCAGGAAATCGTCGCGCGGCATGGCCAGCAGGTCGGAATCGCGCAGCGCCATGACGGTCGAAGTATGGTGCGTGCCGGCGATCAGCGACATTTCGCCGACCGGTTCGCCAGGCTTGATGATGCCGATCAGGCTGAGTTCGTCGTGGTCTTCGTCGTGCTTGAAGGCCCCGAGACGACCGGAACGCAACAGATACAAATGGTCGGATTCGTCGCCGGCGCTGAACAGACGTGAGCCGCCGGGCAGGGAGATCAGGCTGGCTCCTTGGCCCAGGGCCGTGCCGAACAGGCTTTCAAGCGCTTCCTGAAGTGACGGGTCGTCTCTCAGCTTACGAATATCGATCATGCGGTTCACGCAGGTACTCTTACGCCGCATGCTTATACGGAAGCGATATGGAACTACCGTTCGCGCCCGCCCGCGGCCTTCTCCCTTGAAACTATAGCATTGCGCCCGATTTGCTTCTAAAGCTTTAATTCACTTTAGTGTCCTCAAGCGCCGGACGGGCTCCTCGCATTGTGCTCAAGAAGCGAAGCGTTAGCACGCTTCAGGGGCTCGGGCGGCCATGAAACTTAAAATTGGCGGCCTTGCCAAAACCTAGGTAGGTTTTGGAGGTGGAAAAGGAAAGTTGGCGTGAGCGATATCCATATCATGAAACTGGCGGTCGGCGCCGACAGCCTGGAAGACCTTCTGCGCTGGGAGCGGCAACGCAAGGGCGAGGTGTCGTTCATCCACACCAAACACCGTCCGACGCGCTGGGAAGAGCTTGTGAATGGCGGATCGCTCTATTGGGTGATCAAGGGCGTCATCTTGTGCCGCCGGGAAATCGTCTCCTTCGACTATGACGATCAGGCGGATCATTGGCTGGTCGGCCTGCGGTCGAAGAATATCCTGACCGAAGCGCAGCCGCGCCGGCCATTCCAGGGCTGGCGCTATCTCAAGACCGCCGATGCGCCGCGCGATATTGTCGAGGGCGAGCATGACCTGCCGCCGGATATGGCGCGGGCTTTGAAGGACGCCGGTGTCTGGTAATCAGACGGCGGATCAGACCGCGATATTGTCGATCAGCCGCGTCTTGCCCAGCCAGACAGCG
>CAYULN010000373.1:0-8046 GCA_964445605.1 uncultured Caulobacteraceae bacterium
CACGAAAGCGACACCTCCGGCGACCTGCTGGCATCGCGCGTCGAGTCCGCTGGGCACCATTTGGCGGCGCGGGAAATCGTGCGCGACGATGTCGAGCATATCCGCAATGTGGTGAAGAACTGGGTCAGTTCCGGCCTGATCGACGTCATCGTTTCGACCGGCGGCACCGGCATTACCGGCCGCGACGTGACGCCGGAAGCCATCGAACCCCTGCTGAATAAGCGGATCGAGGGCTTCTCGACCATTTTCCATATGCTGAGCTACCAGAGCGTCGGCCTGTCGACCCTGCAATCGCGGGCACTGGCTGGGATCATGGACGGCGTATTCATCTTCTGCCTGCCAGGTTCGAACGGCGCGGTCAAGGACGGCTGGGACAAGGTGATCCGCTGGCAGCTCGACAGCCGCCATGGCCCTTGCAACATGGTCGAGCTGATGCCGCGTTTGCGGGAAAAGTGATGGCCAGCAAGGCGCGCCGCGACGTACCGCTGGACGAGGCGATTGCGCGCGTCCGCGGCCGTGCGCTCAGTCCGGAACGCGAAACGGTCGCTTTGGGCAAGGCGCTCGGGCGGGTATTGGCTGAGGCAGTGACGGCGCAGCGTGACCAGCCGCCATTCCGCAGCAGCGCCATGGACGGCTATGCCGTGCGTCGAAGCGATATTGATCCGAAGACGGAGCAATTGGTTCTCGCGGTGGTCGGCGAAAGCTCGGCCGGACGGCGATTCGGGAGGGCTGTGGGACCGGGCGAGGCCGTGCGCATCTTTACCGGTGCACCTGTGCCGGATGATTGTGATGCCGTCGTCATCCAGGAAAATACACGGGTTGTTGAAGGCGGCCTTGAGATCCTGCCGGATGGCCGCAGGATCAATGATCGCTTTATTCGCAAGCCCGGCCAGGACTTTGTCGCGGGGCAGGTGCTTTGTGAAGCCGGTGCGCGGCTTGATCCGTGGCGGCTGTCTCTGGTCGCGGCGGCAGGTTTGGCCGAAGTCACCGTGACCCGGCGCCCGCGTATCTCGGTGCTGTGCACGGGCGACGAACTGGTCTTGCCTGGAAATGATCCGAATGCGGATCAAATTTATGAATCTGCGTCGCATGCGATCATGGCCCTGATCAAGCAATGGGGCGGTAAACCGACCTATCTCGGCGTCAAGGGCGACGACGCCAAGGCCATCCATCGCGCCTTGAAGACCGTCGATGCCGATCTGATCGTTACGGTCGGCGGCGCCAGCGTCGGTGATTATGATCTGGTCAAGCCGGCCTTGGAGAAACTCGGGCTGGAGCTGGAATTCGAGACCCTGCGCCTGAAGCCAGGCAAGCCGACGGCTTTCGGCGTGCTGCAGGATGGGCGTCGGGTGTTGGGCCTCCCGGGCAATCCGGCATCCTGTTTCGTTGTGGCGCAACTGATCCTGAAGCCGTGGATCGAGTTGTCTCTAGGTATGGGGCTTGGCATGGCGGCGGTGTCACCCTATGCGAAGGCAGTCCTGCTTGAACCCCTGGCGGCCAACGGGCCGCGCGAGACCTTCTATCGCGCCAAGCTCAGTCAATCCGTGGACGGACGATTACAGGTCGCGCCGTTCGCCGACCAGGACTCGTCATTGGTCGCCATTTTTGCCCAAGCCGATGCCCTGCTGCGTATTCCATCGCAGCAACCGGCCATGGACGCAGGTGCACACGTCGAAATCCTTCCACTCGACCGGATGGGTTGAAATTTCCGGTAAACGTGTTGCATGCGCCACAGCCGCCGGATGAGGGCAGGGGCAACCGGCCGATATTGTTTACAAATCCTTAATTTCGGGCACAACGGAAGGGCATGCTTCCGCCGTCCGCCCATAGCCGCCTGAACATCGCCACGGGCTTTGCCACCGATATCGGCAAACGGGGTGACAATCAGGACTTCGCCGCGCTCGTCCTTGACGATGGGCCGCGTTACCATGGCGTGGTCGCGGCCATCGCTGACGGCCTGGGTGGGCGCAAGGGTGGCCGCGTGGCGGCGGAACTGGCCGTGCGCAGCTTTATCGACGATTATCTCGGCCAGAGCGACCTGTTGCCGCCACGCCGGACGGCGGCACGCGCCCTCGAAAGCATCAATTACTGGCTGCACCGCGAGGGCCAGAAGAACGAAAACCTGACCGGCATGGCCTGTGCCTTCACCGGGGTGGTCCTCAAGGGCCAGACCCTGCACAGCTTCCATGTCGGTGATACGCGGCTGTACCGTCTGCGCGAGGGCCAGCTGGAGCAACTGACCCGCGACCACAAACCAGATGGGGCACCGGATGGGAGCTCGTTCCTGGCCCGCGCCGTTGGCCTGGAAGAGTCGATCCGCATCGATTATGGCGCTTATGACCTACATCCGCACGACCGGCTTCTGCTGTGCAGCGATGGAGTGCATAGCCATGCCGGGCCGGCGGTCATCAGCGCTTTGCTCGATCAGCGCCTGTCGGCCGAGGCGACGGCACGCCAACTGCTCGAGGCCGCCTATGCGCATGGCGGCGACGACAACGCCACGGCTCTGGTCATCGACATCATCGACCTGCCGCCGGCGACCTTCGAGGATCTGGACGCGGCCATCACCAAGCTGCCGATCATCGAGCCGCCTTCCGTGGGCGCCATCATAGACGGGTTCCGTTTGGAACGCGTGCTGGCAGATGGCGAATACAGCCGCGTTTTCCGGGCGCGAGACATCCGCGATTCCCGCCTGCCGCTGGTCCTGCTCAAATTCCCAAAGCCCGACACCATAGGCGCGGAAAAGGCGGCGCGATCGGCCTTCATCCGCGAATCCTGGGTGGCCAGCCGCGTTCAGCACCTGTGGATCGGCTCGGTGCTGGCGTTGGCGCCAGGGCGGCAGAGCTGCCTGTATATCGCTCAGCCTTATTATGCCGGAGAGACGCTTGAGCGCCGCCTGCGCCGGGCGCCGCGCGTCAGCCTGGTTGAGGGCGTCGGTATCGCCACCAAGCTGGCCAAGGCGATCGGTTCTCTGCACAATGCCGGCATCATCCACCGTGACATCAAGCCGGAAAACATCATCCTGCTGCCGGACGGCGGGCTGAAACTGGTCGACCTGGGTGTCGCCTTCATTCCGGGGCTCGACAAGATCGACAGCGTTTTCGTCCCCGGAACACCGAGCTACAAGGCGCCGGAGCAGTTCGCCGCGCCGCGCGGCTCGACCGCCCGCCACGGCGACCAGCGCACCGACATCTTCGCCCTGGGGGTAACGCTCTATCGCATGTTCACCGGCGGCGACTATCCGTTCGGCGAGATTGCGCCGGGCGAGACGCCGAAGTTCAGCAAGCCGGCACCGCTGACGGCCAAGCGCCGCGATTTGCCTGACTGGCTGGAGAGCTTGATCCTGCAGGCTCTGGCGCCCGATCCGAGCGACCGCTTCCAGGACGGTTTCGAGATGGCGTTCAAGCTGGAAACCGGGCAGCACGGCGCGGAGCCGGACTTCTTCCGCAAGCATTCGTTCCTGGGGCGCAACCAGGTGCCGATCTGGCGGGCGGTGAGCGCGTTGCTGGGGCTGATCGTGCTAGGCTTGATCGTGCAGTCCTATTACGGCGTCAGCGTGCAGCAGGACCTGGATGTGCTGGGCCAATGGCTGCTGTGGTTCCAGGCCGAAATCCACACCCTGGTGCACCAGAAGTAGCTGCGGCGTCTCGGCCGCGAAGGTGCGCGCCGCCAGAAACAGGCCTGCCACCATCAACCCGAAACCCAAGAACAGGGATATGCCTTTTGTCATCACTCAGGGTCCTGAAACTAAGACTCCGGACCGCCCAGAGAGGTGGGCGCCGGTACCGACCCCAGAGGTAAGTGATTTGCTTAAGAATGCATTTAAAAAATTCGGACTGTGGGCGGCGGGTTGGGTCGGGTAAAAACGTTCAACCTCATGGGGAAATATAACAGTTTTGAAAAATGTTATGTGTTTTCAAACGGGTATGGTTGGGCTTGAGGCGTAATATTGTAATATTAAGCTTGCCGCAAACTTGACCCTATGTCATTCCTAGGGCCCAGAGAGGGAATAGCCTCCGCCAACAAAGGGACGGTAAACCAATGAACGGGATGACAGGGGGTGCGTCCGCGCCCAAGAAACAGAGCATGGCGCTGGTCATCGGCGCCTCGTCGCTCGGCACCATCTTCGAATGGTTCGACTTCTATATCTACGGCACGTTGGCCTCGATCATGGGAACCCAGTTCTTCGAGGCGAAGGGTATCAACCCCACTACGGCCTATATCTTCGCCCTGCTGGCCTTCGCGGCGGGCTTTCTGGTGCGGCCGTTCGGCGCCATCGTCTTCGGACGGATCGGCGACGTGGTCGGGCGTAAGCACACCTTCCTGCTGACCATGATCATCATGGGTCTATCGACCTTCCTGGTCGGCATCCTGCCCAACTATGCCCAAATCGGCTTGGCGGCGCCGGCCATCCTGATCGGCCTGCGCCTGGTCCAGGGCCTGGCGCTTGGTGGCGAATACGGTGGCGCGGCGACCTATGTGGCCGAACATTCCGACGACAAGAAGCGCGGCGCCATGACCTCGTGGATCCAGACCACGGCGACGCTCGGCCTGTTCCTGGCCCTAGCGCTGATCGGCGTGACTCGCATCTATCTCGGGGAGGATACGTTCAAGGAGTGGGGCTGGCGCGTGCCGTTCCTGTTCTCCATCGTGCTGTTGCTGGTGTCGATCTGGATCCGGATGCAGCTCGAGGAAAGCCCGGTGTTCAAGGCGATGAAGGAAGAAGGCCGGGCGTCAAAGGCGCCGTTTGCCGAAACCTTCCTGCAATGGAAGAACCTCAAGGTGGTGTTGATCGCCCTGTTTGGCCTGGTCGCCGGCCAAGGGGTGGTCTGGTACACCGGCCAGTTTTACGCTCTGCTGTTCCTGCAAAAGATGCTCAAGGTAGACCTCCTCACCTCCTATATCCTGATCGGTTCGGCCCTGGCCATCGGCACGCCGTTCTTTCTCATCTTCGGCTGGCTGTCGGACAAGTGGGGCCGCAAGCCGATCATCCTGGCCGGTCTGTTCCTGGCCTGCGTCGGCTATTTCCCGGCTTTCAAGTATCTGACTAGCGTCGTTAATCCGGCGCTCGACCGGGCCCAGGTGTCGGCGCCGGTCGTCGTGGTCGCCGACCTGTCGGCGTGCTCGACCCAGTTCGACCCGGTCGGCAAGGCCAAGTTCCTGCAATCGTGCGACATCGCCGCTTCGTACCTGGCCAATAATGGAATCAGTTACGCCAAGCAGGGCGCTCCGGCGGGCAGCATCGCCGTGATCCGGGTCGGCAACACGCCGGTTACCGCCTATGAAGGCCGCGGCCTGGATGCCGAAGCCAGCAAGGCGGCCGCCGATGACTTCAAGAAGCGCATGGGCGCGGCCCTGAAGGAAGCCGGCTACCCCGACAAGGCCGATCCGAAGGCGATCGATTATCCACATGCCATCGGTATCCTGACCGCATTGGTCATTCTGGTCACCATGGTGTACGGCCCGATGGCGGCGGCCCTGGTCGAAATGTTCCCGACCCGCATCCGTTATTCCGCCATGTCGGCGCCGTATCACTTCGGCAATGGCTGGTTTGGCGGTCTTCTGCCGCCGATCGCCTTCGCCATCGTGGCGGCCACCGGCGGCATGTATGACGGTCTATGGTATCCGGTCGGCGTGTCGTTGGTTACGTTGATCATCGGCATCCTGTTCGTGAAGGATAAGAAACACGCGGATTTCTCAGCGTAATTTCGCGCCGCACAAGAATTATTGGGTCCCCGGTTCCATTGACCGGGGACTTTTTTTTGGTCATACCTGACGCAGTATTTCCGATTATTTCATTTTCTGACGAGGGTTACGCATATGAATGACATTGTTCCGCCTGCGGGCACACCTGCGTCCTCCGGCCTGATCGACCGGGTCAAATCCATCCTTCTCAAGCCGTCGCCGACCTGGGATGTCATCGCCGCCGAGCCGTCGAGCATCCAGTCGATCCTCATGGGCTATGTCGTGCCGCGGGCCGCCCACGGGCCCATCTGCATGGCCATCGGCATGAGCGTCTTCGGCATCAGCGCCGTGTTCGTTACAGTCAAGACGCCGATTATCTGGGCGGTCAGCCAGGCCATCGTACTTTATGTAATGACCTTGATCGCCGTCTATGTGCAGGCTCTGGTCATTGATGGCCTGGCGCCGTCATTTGGCGGCGAAAAGAGCCAGCTCAACGCGTACAAGGTCGCCGCCTACTCCGCGACCGCGGCTTGGCTGGCGGCGGTGTTCCAGATACTTCCGATGCTGTCCGCATTGGGGATTGTTGGGCTATATAGCCTTTACCTGATGTATCTCGGCCTGCCCAAGCTGATGAAGGTGCCGCAGGAAAAGGCGATCGGATACATCGCGGTGATTATCATCGTTTCGTTCGTGCTCTACGTCGTGGCTTTCACTGTCGCCGGCATGGTGGCGGGCTTGGGGCGGATGGGCACGGGCTTCGGGCCGATGGCTTCGATAAGTACGCCGGCCGGTTCGGCCAAGCTTAATGGCACCGTCGCCGTTCCGGGCGTCGGTTCCGTGGACCTCGGCAGGATGCAGCAAGCGGCCAATCAGATCGAGGCTCAGGCCTCGGCCGCGCAGAACGGCCAGACGACCGTCAAGGTCGCCGACGCGCAAGCGCTGCTGGCTCTGATGCCCGACAATTTCATGGGTGCGGCGAAGACTGATCCCGAAACCAGTTCCGGCGGGGCCGGCGGCATGACGGCGTCGACGGCGTCGGCGACCTATGCGGCTGGCGGCGGCACCATCCACCTAACGGTCAGCGACATCGGCAGCATGGGAGGCATGGCCGGAATGGTGCAGGCCATGAACGTCAATCACACGGAAACCACGGCAACCGGTTACGAAAAGGTATCGACCGAAGGCGGCAAGATGGTCTCGGAGAAGTACAACAACCAAGACAAGTCGGGAGAATACGGCGTGGTCTATGGCAACCGGATCAGTGTCCAGGCCGACGGCAGCAATGTCGACATGGGCACGTTGAAAAGTCTCGTCGCGCAGATCGATGCCGGCAAGGCGCAGTCGCTGGCGAATTAACCTCGTGGCACGGCGGTTCACATAACTACCGCCTACCTTTCGAAACTACCGCCTACCTTTCGAATGACTTCGGATGCTCATCGGAGGAAATCGAGACATTTAGTCTCGATTTCCTCTGGCTTGCCATTAAGCAGCCGGCGCTTCTCACCATTGAATCCTGATTTTTAAAACCTCTCTAATGTTAACGCCGGTTAAGCATTGGAGTAGGCTATGTTCGACACCGTAATGAGCCGTCTGATCAAGACGGGCCGTCTGACTGTTATCTATCCGGACGGCAGCGCCAGAAGCTTTGGCGCCGTGCCCCTCGACAATCGACGTCTCGACGTCACTCTGCGACTGAACACCCTCGACGTTGCGCGGAAGATCATTGCCGACCCCTATCTGCATTTCGGCGAGGCCTATATGTCCGGCGAAGTGTCGGTCGAGAACGGTAGCCTGTGGGACTTGCTCGACGTGCTTGGTCGCAACCTGAAGAACCTGCCGCCGGCGCCGAAATGGCTGCGGCTGTGGAACCGGTTCCTGCAGAACGTGATGCATAATGACCTGCGGGCGTCACGGCGCAATGTCGCCCACCACTACGACCTGTCCGACGCGTTGTACCGGACGTTCCTCGATGAGGACCAGCAGTATTCCTGCGCCTATTTCCCGCAGCCGGGCCTGTCGCTGGAGGAGGCGCAGGTCGCCAAGAAGCGCCATCTGATTGCCAAGCTCGACCTGAAGGCCGGTCAGAGCGTGCTCGATATCGGTTGCGGCTGGGGCGGGATGGCGCTGGACCTTGCCAGGACCGCCAATGTCCGGGTCAAGGGTATTACCCTGTCCAGGGAGCAACTGCTGGTTGCGCGGGAACGGGCGAAGGCGGCGGGTCTGGAAGGGCGGGTGACGTTCGAGCTGATCGACTATCGCGACGTGGCCGAAAGGTTCGACCGCATCATTTCGGTCGGCATGTTCGAGCATGTCGGCAAGGCAGATTTCGGCACGTACTTTACTAAAATTCATGAATTATTG
>CAYULN010000374.1:0-5438 GCA_964445605.1 uncultured Caulobacteraceae bacterium
CCGACGCCGAAAAGGCCTATCTCAACGACTGCCTGAACCAGGCCAACTGGCTGATCAAGAGCCTCGACCAGCGCGCCCGCACCATTTTGAAGGTGTCCAGCGAGATCGTCCGTCAGCAGGACGCCTTCTTCGTCCATGGCGTCGAATATCTGCGCCCGCTGAACCTGAAGACGGTGGCCGAAGCCGTCGGCATGCACGAATCGACCGTGTCGCGGGTAACGTCGAACAAATACATCGCCACGCCGCGCGGCGTGTTCGAGCTCAAGTTCTTTTTAACGTACTCGATAGCGTCTTCGGACCGCACCGCCGCCCACACGGCGGAGAGCGTGCGCCACAAGATCAAGAGTCTGATCGACGGCGAAAAGGCGTCAGGCGAAATTCTCAGCGACGACCGCATCGTCGAAATTTTGAAGGAAGCCGGCGTCGATATTGCACGGCGAACGGTCGCTAAGTACCGCGAGGCCCTGCGCATCCCGTCGAGCGTCGAGCGCAAGCGCGCCATCAAGTAGCTTGAAAAATAAGGCGTATCCGGACGAATTTCGCCGGGCGAATAGTACACCTTTTCCGAGGCATGGCGACTCTTTTCCGCGGTTGCGATATTGCGGTGCGAAATCATTGATTAATTTAAATAAATCACGAAAGTTATGGAACTTTTATCCCGTTCGGGCGCACGCTTCGGGTAACACAATTTGTTGACTGGCCACTGGCCGTCAGAGGCGTAAAGTGATTGTGCCCGACAGGGCATTTCTGGGGGTCCCCTATGTCAGGGATCAATGCGGCAGTCTCAAACCACACAAGTGAAGCCGGATGACCGGCGGCAGCCGCGGTTCTTATCTGCAAGAACGGAGCGTAAATTCCCATGCAAATTCAAGTCAATGGAAAACAGGTTGAAGTCGGCGACGCTTTGAGAGAGCGCATCGAGGCCGAGCTCAACCAGGGAATCGACAAATATTTCGATCGCGGCGGCAGCAGTGCCGAAGTGACCATTTCCAAGCAGGGACATTTATTCAAGGCGGACTGCTGGGTCCGTCTCGCCTCGGGCCAGACGCTCGTATCGCATGCCTTCGGCGGCGACGCCCATGCCGCCTTCGACGGCACGCTCGACCACATGGAAAAGCGCATTCGCCGCTATAAGCGCAAGTTGAAGAACCATCACAACGGCACGCCGCAGAAGCAGGAGACGGCCAATGTCACCGTGCTGCGCAGCTTTGCCGACGATCTCACCGCCGACGACGATTACGACGACGGCATGGACCACATCTCCCCGCCCCAGGCGATGATCATCGCCGAGACGGAGACCCATCTGCGCACCATGACCGTTTCGGCGGCTGTGGTTGAAATGGAACTGTCAAACTATCCGGCTATCATGTTCCGCAACGCGGCGCATGGCGGCTTGTCGGTGATCTATCGGCGGCCGGATGGCAATATCGGCTGGATCGATCCGGAACGGACGCGGGCCAAAGAGAAATCAGTGGCATAAGGTTTGGGTAACTTAAGTGTGTGTGGGGTAGCGGGTTGACGAGGTCGGCCCGCCCCTATAGGAACTGCGGCCGCGACCTGCTCCTGCGTTTTTGGGAGAGGGGGGCTTACGGCCGCTTTTATTGGAATGACTATGTTTTTGACGAGTTTGCTCGACCGGCGTGCCGTTAACGGAAACGTCGGCGTCAATTCAAAGCGTCAAGCCCTGCAGGTGGTGGCGGATATCGCCGCCCGTCAACTGGGGCTTGAAGCGGATGATATTCTCCAAGCTCTCCTGGAACGCGAAAAACTCGGCTCGACGGGTGTCGGTATGGGTGTGGCGGTTCCGCACGCCGCCCTGCCCGGCCTCGACCGCATGCACGGCGTGTTCATCCGCCTGGAAAACCCGGTGGACTATGAGTCGATCGACGACATGCCGGTGGACCTGATCTTCGCCCTGCTGGCGCCGGAAGACGCCGGCACGGAGCATCTGCGCGCCCTGGCCAAAGTGTCGCGCGTCCTGCGCCAGAAGGACCTGCGCGAGCAGCTGCGGGTGATCGAGAACAACGACGCCATCTATTCGCTGCTGACGCGTGGCGCGGACTCAAACGCGGCTTAATCGCAAAGCGATTAAGCTTTTTTGCAGCTCAAACGCCGCCAACCTTGCTTTAAACAAGAATGGGCTCGCGCAAACGTGCGCGGCGGCCATGAAACGTTTTCTGGCGCCCTTGCCAAGCCTACGGCTTGGAGTTATTCCCCTACCTCGATCGGCACGATCTTCGCCTCATCGTGGGTTTCGGGCCGTTTGAGGTCGATGTGCAGCAGACCGTGCGCCAGGCTGGCCTTTTTCACTTCGAAGCCGTCGCTCAGGACAAAGGCGCGGTTGAAATTGCGCAGGCCGATGCCGCGATGCAGGTATTCGCGGCCTTCCGCTTCCGCCACCCGGTCTTTCGTCGCAATGACGTTCAGGTGCGGACCGCGCACCTCCACCCGCAACTGGTCCTTGGCGAAACCGGCCACAGCGATGCTGATGCGCAGATGGTGCGGGCCGACGGCTTCGACATTGTAGGGCGGGTAGTTGTCCTGGCTGCGGCCGACGCGCTCGATCAGGGCGCGCATGTCATCGAAACCGAGCAGGAACGGGCTGTCAAACACGATGGTTCCGGCCATGTCCTACCCCTCCACGCATTGACACTTCGGCATAGTTTCCATGGTGGAACGGTCGCCCCCTTGGCCAATGATGTCAAGGATTTACCGCCAAAGGCGGCGCTTCGCGTCCTTGACATCATTGGCCAAGGGGGCAAAATCTTGGCATGGAAACAATGACGTGGACCGCCTCAGATAAGGCTTAACCCTGGTTTTCCAGGAAATCCGTGATCGCGCCCCGCGCCTGCGGTTCGGTCAGCATCGGGGCGTGGCCGACATAGTCGACATCGACGCGCGTAAAGTCGGTCGAGATCGCCGCCATCGCCTTGGCGTCGTCGTCTTCCAGCAGGTCCGATAAGGCCCCGCGCACCAGCAGGATCTTCCGGCCGGTGGCCAGGCTCAGATAGCACGGCCCCATGTCGTAAGTCCCCGGCGTCACCGTCACCGCCTTGAAGGCGTCGGCGATATGCGGGTCATAGGCCAGGCGCAGATTGCCGTCCTTGCCCTTGATGAAGACGCGCTTGGCGAACTTCTGCCAGTCGTTGGGCGTATTGTTCGGGAAGGCCACCCGGTTCTGTTCGGCGACGAACACCGCCGCGTCGTGCCAGTTCTTGAAGGTCGGCATGCCCTGACCGGCATAGGAAGCGATCCGCCCCAGGCCGCGCGGCGACAGTACCGGGCCGACGTCGTTGAGCACCGCCGCTTTGATCAGGGTCGGGCGCAGGGTCGACAGCACCATGGTGATCAGCCCGCCCATCGACGTACCAACGAAAATCGCTGAACCGATGCCGAGCGAATCGCACAGGTCGAGAATGTCCCGGGCATAGGTCCAGATATGATAGTTCATCGACTCGGTGTCGTATTCCGACAAGCCGCGGCCACGGATGTCCGGTACGATCACCCGCCGGTCGAGGGCGGCGATATAGGGCGCCACGTCTTCGAAATCGGCGGAATTGCGCGTTAGGCCATGCAGGCAGATCACCGGCAGCCGCACCTTGCCCGGACTGGCCGGATAATCGCGCGCATACAGCCGCAAACCGTCATCCGTCGACCACCAGCGGTCGGCAAAGGCCGGCGGCTTGCGCATCAGCAGGCCGCGCTCGCTATGGGCCGTCTCGGTCGCCTCATGGGCGAGCGGCGTCGGGCGCAGCGTTGACTTCAGATTGATCAAGTTTTGGCCTTTGCGGGAAAAACTGAACCGGTCCGGATGATTCCCTGAAAAGACGATCATTCGCATCACGGGCGAAAAAAGCAAGGGTTAACCACGCCACAATACCGCCCCGAATCAAAAATCCTTGGCCGATGGGATTGATTTTTGTGGATTTTACGCGTAACCCGCCGGTCGCAGCCGCTCAGGACGGCTCGGCCCCGCGAAAGACCTCCGGTCCTCCTGACGCGCTAAACGACTTACAATCCGCTTCTTTGTGGCTTTTCATCGGTTGGGGAAAAGGCCTTCGAACAAAGGAGTTCCCCATGTCTGCCAAACAGACTGCCTCCAAACCCTTGTCTGCCTATAAACGCGATGCCGCCCGTCTGTTGAAGGCGGCGCGCTCCGAGGACGGTTTTGCCCGCGCCCAGGCGGCGCAACGCCTTGCCCGCTTGGCATCCTTGCGTGACGACCTTCAGTTGAAGCACGCCCTGGCTGTCGTCGCTCTGGAAGCCGGTTACGGGAACTGGGCCGACCTGAAACGGGCCAGCGAAAGCAGCTTTGATTTCACGGAGTTTTTCGGCACGCCGGGCCTGGCCGACTCGATCAATCACTGGTTCACCAGCTACGACGAGGCCAAGGCGCACCAGGCCGCAAACAGCGGTGTCCTGCTGCCGTACCGGGCGCACTATTTCGTGACCTCGCTGGCCATCTTGCCCCGGCTGGGCTATGAAACCGGCCACCCCGATTGGGAGGACATCGGACATGATTTCGTAAGACCCGCCTCGTTTGAGGCCCATTCACGCATCAAGGCCGCGCTCGAACGCAGGTTCGGCGGCAAACATTAGTGAAGGTCTAAATCATGCCCCTGCTCGACAAGGACGCCGTCAACCCGATCACCCTGCCCAATGGCCAGGTGATGTACGGCACCGTCTATCTCAAGAACTTCATCGACCATCCGCGCCTCACGGTCGGCGACTACAGCTATGCCAGCCGCTTCGACACGCCGGAAGACTGGGCGGCGGCCCTGGCGCCCTATCTGTTCGCCCTAAGCAAGGAAAAACTGGTCATCGGCCGGTTCTGCCAGTTCGCCCACGGCACCACCTTCATCACCTCGTCGGCCAACCATCCGATGGGCGGCTTCAGCACCTATCCGTTCAAGATCTTCAAGCCGGAGACCATGATGTCCTACATCGACTTGCCGCACAGCGACACCGTGATCGGCAACGATGTCTGGACGGGCCATAACGCGACGATCATGCCGGGCGTCACGGTCGGCGACGGCGCGATTGTCGCCACAGCGGCGGTGGTGACCAAGGACGTGCCGGCCTTCAGCATCGTCGCCGGTAATCCGGCGCGCGTGGTCAAGATGCGCTTTTCCGATGAGGTGATCGCGGATCTGCTGCGCATCCGCTGGTGGGACTGGGATATCGACAGGATCGAAGCCAATCTCAAGGCCATCGAAGGTGCGGATATCGCAGCCCTAGCGCGGGCATAAGGGATGGCATTTTTATGCCCGCCGCCCGACTATGCGGCATGCAGCGATATCTCTACGGCCTGACCCTGTTGCTGACCGCTCTGGCGCTTGTCCCGGGCGGCGCGCACCTGCTCGAGTTACCGGCCAAGATCAAGATGAACCAGGCGGATTATTTCACGGTGCAGCGGGTCTATCTCGGCTGGGCGTTCC
>CAYULN010000375.1:0-11717 GCA_964445605.1 uncultured Caulobacteraceae bacterium
CCCGCCCACCGTCGCAAGCGACGGTCCCCCCACCCCAAAAGTGGGGAGGGCGAAAAGGGAGCGAGCGTCTGTGATCAGTTAGGCGACCCATTCGGGAGGTAACAAAGAAGGTGTGCCGCCGCCGAAGAAAATGCTAGCCAAGCGGCGTGGGCCGATTTCGGCGGCCTGGGTTTTCAGGTCCGTCAGGATGGCGTCGAACAGGGCGCGCTGGCTGGCTTGACCGCGATCACGAACCACATTGAAATCGCAGTAGGGGCAAATGCGCGAACAATAGGGCCAGTGGATATACAGGCTGACCGCGTCGCGGATCACAGCAGGGCCGCCCGCAGTTTTTCGAAGGCCAGGTGGCGGTGGCTGATGGCTTCCTTGGCGTCCGGGTCCATTTCGGCGAAGGTGATGTCGTAGCCGTTCGGCTGGAAGATCGGGTCGTAGCCGAACCCTTTGGTGCCGCGCGGTGGCAAGACGATGATGCCGTCGATGCGGCCTTCGAACACGGCCGCGCCACCGCCGGGCCAGGCCACCGCCAAGGCGCAGGTGAACCAGGCATCGAGCGTGAACGCCGCGCCCAATTCCTGCTCGGCCTTTTGCAGCTTGTAGCCGATGACTTCGGCGGCCCGGGCGAAGTCCTTGTCCGGACCGGCCCAGCGCGCCGAATAGACGCCGGGATCGCCGTTCAGGGCGGCAATGCTCAGGCCGGAATCGTCAGCCAAGGCGACGATGCCTGCCTTGTCGGCGGCATGGCGGGCCTTAAGGATGGCGTTGCCGATGAAGCTGACCTCGGTTTCATCCGGTTCCGGCAGGTTGAGGCTGGCGGCGGTCACTACTTCGAAGCGGCCGTCGAGCAGGGCGGAAATCTCCTTGGCCTTGCCGGGATTATGGGTGGCGGCGATCAGCTTTTCGCCGGGAATGAGGGTCAGGGCCATCGCGTTGTCATTCTTAAAGCATGAGCCGGAAACGGCTTTTTTCCCGGTCGCCGCGGGCATACATGTCGTTGCCGGACGGCAGGGGCAGGGTTTCGACGTAAATCGCGCCGGCATTTTCGGCCGATCGGCGGGACGCCAGATTGTCCGGATTGCAGGTTATCCAGAGCTCCGTCAAGCCTTCCGCACGGGCGAGCGGCAGGACTTGGCGCACCGCCCAGGCGGCCAGCCCGCGACCGCGCCATTCAGGCTCGACGAAATAGCCGATATGGCCGCCGTACAGCCGGAGATATTCCGTGGTCCCCAGACGCAGATCGATACGCCCGGCCACCGCCTTTCCCGCCATGATGTGGAAGCGGGCGGCGCGTACCCAGGCGCGCTTGCGGTCGGCCGGCAGGTCGGCCTGGCGTTCAAGCCGGAAAATCTGCGCGATTGACAAAGCCGGGCGCTCCGTGACGATAGGACGACACCGGTTTTACCGAATGTGCCGCCCGTCTCAAGCCATCAAAGACCCTTCATGCGTTTTTTAGGCCCCCGCTCGATCTCCAGTCTGCTGAAAACGGCGCTCGACGTCGTCTATTACGGGCTGTTCGCCTTCGTCATCCTGCTGTTCCTGGTCATTCTGTGCCTGCTGGTCCTGCCCAACGTGGCGGCGGAGATGGCCAGCCGGTTTGAGTTGGATGTCGGCCTGCCGACCGGCTGGCAGGCGGTGGTGCCGCTGTCGCTGGTGGTGTCGCTGGGCGGCTACCTGCTGATCACCCATTGGACGCGGCAGGTGTTTTCCACCCTGGCCGAAGGGGATGCGTTCCACCCCGACAATACGCGCCGGCTGCGCTGGATCGGCTTTGGGCTCGGCGGCGTGGAAATCTTCGGCTATGCGGCGCGGACCCTGGCGGTGCATGTCTTTCATGTGCCGCTGGAGCCGGTTTATGGTCTGCGGGCGGTGACAACCTGGTTCTCGGTGCTGGTGGTGTTCGTGCTGGCCGAAGTGTTCAAGGAAGGCGCCCGTCTGCGCCAGGAAGCGGACCTGACAATATGATATCTATCCGGTTGGCGGAAATCCTGGCGAAGAAACGACTGTCGATCGTTGAGCTGTCCGACCGGACGGGAATCAGCGTCGCCCATCTGGAAATCCTGCGCGACCAAGGCGCCATGGCGGTGCGGCTGAAGACGCTGGATGCGCTGTGCCGGGCGCTGAGTTGCGGGCCGGGGGATTTGCTGGATTACTCGGAGGAGTAGTTATCTCCCCAGCGCCTTATTCTGCAATTCAAACAAGGTCTTGCAGCCAGAGTGGGCCAGGTCGAACAAGGCGTTGAACTCGTTCCGCGAAAAGCCGCGCTTTTCGCCGGTCGCCTGGATTTCCACCGAGTCGCCGGCGCCGGTGATGACGAAATTGGCGTCGGTTTCGGCGCTGGAGTCCTCGTCGTAGTCGAGATCGAGGACCGGTGCGCCCTCATAGATGCCGCAGGAAATCGCCGCCACCTGGTCGAGGATCGGCGACGCCTCGATCAGCTTGTCGGCCAGCAACTTGTCGCAGGCCTGGCTCAAGGCCACCCAGGCGGCGGTGATCGAGGCGGTGCGCGTGCCGCCGTCGGCCTGAAGCACGTCGCAGTCGAGGGTGATCTGGCGTTCGCCCAGGGCCTTCAGGTCGATGACGGCCCGCATGGAGCGGCCAATCAGGCGCTGGATTTCCTGGGTGCGGCCCGACTGCTTGCCGGTGGCGGCTTCGCGGCGCGAACGGGTGTGGGTCGAGCGCGGCAACATGCCGTATTCGGCGGTCACCCAACCCTGCCCCTTGCCCTTGAGGAACGACGGCACGCCGGTTTCGACCGAGGCGGTGACCAGAACCTTGGTATGGCCGAACGTCACCAGGCATGAACCTTCGGCATAGCGCGTCACGCCGGTTTCCAAGGTCACCGCCCGCAGCTGATCGGGCTTGCGGCCGGACGGGCGGAGGGTTTTCAACGCAGACAGGGCATCGAATTGGGACATGACGGCGGCCTCAGAGAAGGGGATCGCCTGCCCTAACAGGTTGCCGCCGTCAGGGGAACCGGTTTTTACCGACGCGAGTCGTCCGTGGATTCCCGGGCACAGTTTTCGTGATTGTCCTGGACGGATGGCGTCGGCGTGCTGGCCGGTTTGTCAGTCGACCGGGTCTCTCTTGGAATGCAAACCGGCGCGCCTGTCGCGGTCGTATGTGGCGAATAGGGAGTCTGCGGCCCGGCCAAGCCGTTCAAGTCGGCGCAGGCTCCCAGCAACAGGGCGGTTCCGGCCAGAAGACCCAGTGATTTCAACATCGTTCCGCTCGCCATGGGCAGCCTCCGCAAGTCTCAATAGGGGATAATATAACACCGTTTACAGCGGAATTAAGGCGATACTGCAGGCTTTGCACCGGGTCCGGAGCTTTGCTACATACGACACATGGACCCCACCAAACCGCAATCCCGTTTGTCCGGCCTGATGAATTCCGGCGCTTCCTTGAGCGAACTCGACAGCCGGGCGCGCGAAGTGTTCCGCCATGTCGTCGAGACCTATCTGGAAACCGGCGAGCCGGTGGGCTCCCGCACCTTGTCCCGCGATTTTCCGCTGTCGCCGGCGTCGATCCGCAACACCATGCAGGACCTGGCGCATCTCGGCCTGTTGACCGCGCCGCATATCTCCAGCGGCCGCTTACCGACGCATCAGGGCCTGCGACTGTTCGTCGACGGCCTGCTGGAGGTCGGCGATCTGGCCGAGGACGCCAAGCGCGATATCGAGGCCCGGCTGGCGCCCAAGGGCCAGACCTTCGAGGCGGCCCTGCGTGAAGCGTCGAATCTGTTGTCCGGCCTGGCCGGCGGGGCCGGCCTGGTGATGACGCCGGTGTTCGAGGCCGGGGTCAAGCACGTCGAATTCGTCCGGCTGGGCAGCGATCAGGCCCTGGCCGTGCTGGTCTTCGACGACGGCCGGGTGGAAAACCGGTTGATGCCGTTGCAGGCCGGCATGACGCCGTCGGTGCTGATGGAGGCGTCGAACTATCTCAGCGTCCGGCTGAAAGGGCGCACCCTGTCCGAGGCCGGGGCGGAACTGCGCGCCGAACTGCAACAGGAGCGGCGCAAGCTGGACGAAGCGGCCGCCAGCCTGGTCGAGGCCGGTCTGGCGGTCTGGTCCGGCGGGGATGCCGAAAAGCGGTCGCTGATCGTGCGCGGCCAGGCTAACCTGCTCGAGGCGACACAAAGCCTGGAGGACCTGGAACGCGTGCGCTCGCTGTTCGAGGATCTGGAACAGAAAGAAGAGCTGATCGACCTGCTCGACGATGTGCGCGGCGCCCAGGGCGTGAGAATTTTCATCGGTTCCGAGTCGAAACTGTTTTCTTTGTCGGGCTCGGCTGTTATTGCAGCCCCCTACATGGCGCGCGAGTCCCGGGCCAATGGCCCCCGGGTCGTTGGCGCGATCGGCGTGATCGGCCCGACGCGGTTGAATTACGCTCGCATCATCCCACTTGTGGACTACACAGCCAAGATTTTGGGCCGCCTGTTGGACTAACAGGCGGCTTAAGCCTTAAGGACGAGACGTATGAGTGACGAGAAAGAGGCCGGTTTGGGGAACGAAACGGGCGGCGACCTGGAAGCGGATGCCACCGAGATTCTCAACAAGGCCATCGAGGACCTGCAGGCGGAAAACGCCGCGCTGAAGGAACAGGCGCTGCGCTACGCCGCCGAGGCCGAGAACACCAAGCGCCGCGCCGAACGCGAGGGCAATGACGCCCGCGCCTTCGCCATCCAGCGCTTCGCCCGCGACCTGCTGAACGTTGCCGATGTGCTGCAGCGGGCATTGAGCTCGACGCCGCAGGACATCACCGACCCGGCGTTCAAGAACTTCGTCGCCGGCATCGACATGACCGAAAAGGAACTGGCCGGCGCCTTCGACAAGAACGGCGTCAAGAAGATCGCGCCGGTCAAGGGTGACAAGTTCGACCCGCACCTGCACCAGGCGGTGATGGAACAGCCGTCGACCGAGGTCGAGGGCGGCAGCGTCCTTATGGTGATGCAGGCCGGCTATGAGCTGTTCGGCCGGGTGATCAGGCCCGCCATGGTGGCGGTGGCGGCCAAGACCGGCGGCACGGCCCAGGCGACGCCGCCTAAGAACGGCTACGACCACGGCGACAACGAAAACAGCGGCGAGAATATCGACACCCAGGCCTAAGCCGGGTTGTCGCGAAAACAAAAGGCCTCCGCCATCGCGGAGGCCTTTTTGATTGCGGGGCAGTTTGCACTCTTTTCTTTTAACCACGGATGCACACTAATCGCGCTTCGCGCGACACGAATGGTTCGTGGATGTGATATCTGTCGTGCAGAAGTGGCGGCATATCGACGGCGTAAAAGCGCCGTCCTTTTTCATACCGCTCATCCCCGCATTTACCACGCGCTCGAACTATTCGTGTTGCTGCGCTTCTTCAGCGCAGCAATCCGTGTGCATCCGTGGTTAAAGTCTTGTCGACGCCTTGATTACAGCGTCACCACCGGATTACCGAAGCCGGAGACAGCGGCGGTGAAGGCGCCTGAGCGCTGGGCTTCCATGAACGGCACGCTTTCGCACGGGCCGATAAAGCGCATACGCGGCAGCGACCAGCGGCTTTCCAGGTGGGCCGGGAACAGGTTGCCGAGGCGTGTGGTGGTGGCGGTGTCGTAACCCGCCTTGCGGACCAGCTCGAAATCGCGTTCGCCGCAGCTGTCGGCGTCGCCGTAGGGATAGGCGAAATGGCGCAGCGGCCGGTCGATCAGGGCCTCGATGGCGGCCTTGTTGCGGCAGATCTCGTCATAGGCCGTGACCTCATCGAGCTGGGCCAGGCGATTGTGCGACAGGGTATGGCCGCCGATTTCCAGCAGCGGCTCGGCTTCGGCGGCGGCTTTGAGTTCAGCGGCGGTCATGGAATCGCGGTCGAGGGCCTCGACGACCGAAATGCCGTAACGGCTGAACAGGTCGTTGCGTTCGGCCTCGGCCATGCGGCCGCTGTCCATCAGCTTGCGCAGGGTGTGATAGGCGGCGATCTTCTCGCGCGCGGTCGAGGTGGCCAACGGCTTGGGCAGGGAATCGACGGCGACGATGTCGTGGTCCATGACCAGGTGGCGCAACTGACCCCACCAGTATTCCGGATAGTTACGGTCGAGAAAAGCGTTCGAGACGTAGACCGAAAACGGCACGCCGTGCTTGCGGAAGATCGGCAGGGCAAGTGTCAGGTTGTCACGATAGCCGTCATCGAAAGTGAAGCAGACGAAGCGGTGACGCGAGCGGCTCTTGAGGCGTTCCATGGCCTCGGACAGCGAAACGATGGGAATGCGGTGGCGCAGATAGTGGCGGATCATCGCGTCGAGGAAGCCAGCCGAGGTATGGATATTTTCCCGCGGCAGGAAATCCTGATCCGAAACAATGCTGTGCAGCATGAAGATGGTGCCCGCGCCCCCGTACCGGCGCTCGGCCAGAGAGGTGATACGGCTCGCGTTCGCGGCCGCGCTGAACAGACGCATCATCGTATGCTTGGAAACCATTTTCGCCCCGTGAACTCCTAGTCGGGAGTCCGGGTGCAAAAGGCGTGCTAGCCGATGCCGGGCGGAGGCCGTGGCGAGGGCCTCCGCCCGAAGTCATTTAACGGACGACGAAAACCTTTGTGGCGTAAGGGTCGAGCGCCAGCGGCAGGGTGAGGCTGTCGCCGCTGACCGTCACGCCGGAAACGGGGGTTACTGTGCCGGTCTGCGGGTCCCAGACCTCGACCGTATGGCCAGTGGCCCGTAATGTGACAGAATTATTCACCGCCGCGTTCTGTTCGTTGAACAGCAGGAAGACCGAGGCGTCCTTGAGCACGCGGTGGGTATATCTGACGCCGGTGTCGGCCGTGGCCAGGGACAGGTCGTCGCGGCCGACCGCCTTCTGCATGGCAGCGACCAGGACGGCCGGCGGGTTGAGCGGGCCAGGCGCGGCGGCGGGCGGCTGGGCCGGCGGAATCGGCGTCGCGTCGAGCCTGGCCGGCTGAAGCGTCGCCCAGGCGAAATCGGCCGCCGTCGCCGGGCGGGCGTTCTTGTAGGCGTTGTCGGTGATCTGGGTCGGGAAGCGGCCGAGGAACAACACCTGGCCGCCACCTTGAGTGAAGGCCTTGAGTTTATTGATGGCTTTTGTCGTCAGCAGGTCGGCCATCGGGATGACGACGGTGCGATAGGTATTACCGCTCTGGGTCTCGAAGCCGCCCTTGACGGCCTTCATGTCGGTGGTGACGGCGTCCTCGTTGATCAGGTCGAAGTCGACCTGATGCTCGGACAGCAGGCGCTCGGTCGAGACGAACATGTCGTCGGCCGCCTTGTCGCCCATATAGAACGGGGCGCGCGGCACCAGGACGGCGACGTGGGCCGCCGGCCGGCCCTGCGACATCAGGTAGCTCAGGCGGCGGGTATAGACGGCCAGGTCGGGGAAGGCGGGATCCTGCATGTACATCGGGCTGCGGAAACCGTTCTGGCCGGCGCCGACATTCATCATCTCGATCATGTTGATGCCGCGCACCATCTGCTCGTTGACGACATAACGGGCGATGGTCAGGTCCGGCTGCGGCCGGAAGGCGGCGAAGCTTTCGGTAAAGGCGTGTTGCCGGCCGTAGAGATGTGCCGCCGACGAGGCGAAACGCGGGAAGTCGGAGACGGTATCGGTCCACACCTGGTGCCAGATGGCGTCGACGCCCGGCACCTGCAACGGCTTCATGTCGCGCAGGAAGTCGCCCTCGCTGTGCACCAGTTGGAGCTGCATTTCCTCGTGGTTGAGGTGGACCTGATAGCCCAGGCCGTTCTTGGCCGTCCAGTCGCCGAGCGGCTTGAAGAAGCCCTCGGCAAACATCAGGCTGAACACCTCGTTATAGTCGGCCCAGGCGCGGGCGGATTCCGGGGTGCGCGGGGCGTCGCGGCCCTGCATGAAGCTGGCGAGATAGGGGCGGATGTCATAGCCCTTCTCGGCCTGGAAACGGTCGAAGAACTTCGGCGTCCACGGCAGGCCGGGAATGGAGAAGTCGGGCTCGTCGCCGCGGAAACCGAGGATGGTCTTGCCGAATTCGTCGCCGACGGCGGCCCTGTAGGCGTCGTGGGTGAAGGCGATGTAGCGCGCCGTCGCCGCCGGGTCCATGTAGTCTTCCAGCGACTGGGTTTCGTCCTTGGCGCGGGTCGGGTTGGTGTCCGACCGGGTCGGCGAGGTCTTGAAGATATGGGTGACCAGGTTGACGGTCCAGTCGCTGCCGGCCGGTGCGACCCAGTGAATCTTGCCGTTCTTGTAAGGCACCTGGACGGTCTTGCCGTCGGCCGAGAGGGCGGTGACGGCCACGGTTTCCGGCGGAGCATCCTGGTCGAGCGTGGCGCCGCCGGCGACCGGCCATTTCTGGGCGACCGTCAGGGCCTGCATGCGCAGGTCCTGCGCATCCGAGGTGAACTTGCCGCCGGCAAAACCGGACGGATAGCCGGCGTCGTCGACGATCCAGATGCGCATGTCGCGCTTTTTGACCTCGGCGACGAACTGTTTGAAATAGTTGAAATATTCCGGCGACAGATAGTCCATCTTCGGCTCGCCGGCGCGCGGCAGGTTGTACTGCACGGTGACGCCCTGGAAGCCGAGCGCCTTGACTTTGTCGAGCTCGGCCTTCAGCGCGTCCATATTGGTGGCGAGCTGGAAATAGGGCTCCGGGCCGTATTCGGCGGGCGGATTGCCCCAGGCGGCCTGAACCGCAGCGGCGGTCTGGTCCTGCCACGGCTGGGCGGCAAAGGCAGGGGCCGTGAACAGGGCCGCAATCGCTGCGGCGGCCAAAAGGATTTTGCGAGTCACGGTGACCTCCCATCGTCATTATGATTGTCCGGCGATGGGAGTTGCACGGCGCCGGACAATATTCCCGTCGGACTAAAGGTAGGTCTTGAACCAGTCGAGCAGCTTGGCCCAGCCGTCCTTGGCCGCCGCTTCATTATAGCTTGCGCGGTAATCGGCAAAGAAGGCGTGCTGGGTATTCGGTTCGACGATGATATGGCTCGGCGTCTTGCCGGATGCTTTCAGCGCGGCGTTCATGCGCTGCACCGAATCCTGTGTAATGCCCTGGTCGCCGTCGGCATAGAGGCCGAGCACCGGCTTGGTCAGGGTGGCGGCGATATCAGCCGGCCACGGGCGATCCTCGGCGCCCATGAACTGATCCTTGGCCGGGCGTTCCAGGCGGCCGTAGAAGGCCACACCCGCCTTGACTTCCGGGATCGTCGCGGCGGCCATCCACACCGGCGTGCCGCCCCAGCAGAAGCCGATGATGCCGAGCCGCTGCATGTCGGCGAACTTACGCCCGCTGAGTAGGCCGTGCGGTTGGCCGATGTCGCCCGGATTGTCGAGCCACTTCAGCGACGCCTTGATGTCGTTCATCACCTGCGTATACGAAGCGCTTTCGACCAGGCCCTTGATCTGGTTGAAATCGCTGGTGGCGGCGGCATTGCCCTTGCGGGCGAAGAAGTCGATCGACATGGCGCAGTAGCCCTGCTTGGCCAGGCGGCGGCAGATGTCGCGGATATGGTCGTGCAGGCCGAACACCTCGGTGACGACGAAGACGGTCGGATGCTTGCCGGCCTTGTCCGGCATGGCGACATAGGCCGGGATGCGGTAGCTGCCTTCGGGGGTCAGCGGCGCAATCGTCAGGTCCTTGACGAACAGGCCGTTCGTGTCGGTGGTGATGGCCTCGGCATTGACCGGTCCGGCGCCCAGGGCATAGCCGAAGAAGAACAGGCCAGCCAGGCCGCGACGGCTCAGGTGGAAATCGGAGGCTTCCGCGCCCTCGGGACGGGTGATGGTGGGATTGGTATCGGCCATTTTCTGCACTCCTGCCTGTTCGTTTTCCCGCGGGCGTGTTTTAGTCTTTTGCCGGGGCTAAGCAAAGGGGGAAGCGATGCTTAAATTGATTATGGTAATGGCGATGGTTGTGGGGTTGGGCGGGGCCAGCTTGACCGAGGCGCAAGCGGCAGAACCAATGCCCAATGTCCTGCGCCATTTTCTGCAGGACGAGCTGAAAAAAACAACCGGCGGACAGCCGGAAATGGATACGGTCGTCCACTGGGCGACGGTGCCACTGGCGAACGGTGGTCAGGAATTTGTCATTCTGTTGTCCGGTGACGGCTGGTGTGGAACCGGCGGCTGCACCCTGTTCGTTTATGAAGCCGCCGGCGCGTCATTTAAAGAAATCGGCCATAGCCCGGCTGTGCGGCAGCCGATCCGTGTTCTGGACACCGTGACGAATGGGCGGCCCGATCTGGGCGCGTGGCGATCATGGAGCGACACCCAGGCCTATGAAACCCGCATTCTATTCAACGGCCGCCGCTACCTGATGGAAAAGGAAGCCGTGTCCAAGGCCAGAAGCAAGCCGATGGCCGGCGAGACATTGATCGGCGAAACCGACAAGGGCATGCGTCTATACGGAGATTAAGCGGAGCGAGATAGGGGTTCCTGGATGTTTCGGGTACTGTTGCAGGCAATTAAACTTTTTGCCGCTGTAACCCTTGCGGCGCCTTGAATATTTCCCATATCCGGAGCTGATTTCGAGCCGGTCGGCTTGAAAAAATGTCAAATTCATCTCACCGGGGGATGGACAAGCGCGGTGCTTTCTTAATAAGGCTGCGCAGCACCATTCGCCTTAAACGGAGCAGATTTAAGACCCATGGCAAAAATCATCGGTATCGACTTAGGGACGACCAACTCTTGTGTGGCCGTCATGGACGGCAAGAACCCCAAGGTGATCGAGAACGCCGAAGGCGTCCGCACCACACCTTCCGTCGTCGCCGTCCTGGATGACAGCGAGCGCCTCGTCGGCCAGCCGGCCAAGCGCCAGGCCGTCACCAACCCGTCCAACACCTTCTTCGCCATCAAGCGCCTGATCGGCCGCACCTATACGGACCCGATGGTGCAGAAGGACAAGGGCATGGTCCCTTACGAAATCTCCAAGGGCCCGAACGGCGACGCCTGGGTCAAGGCCCACGGCAAGGACTACTCGCCGCAGCAGATCTCGGCTTTCATTCTCGGCAAGATGAAGGAAGCCGCCGAGGCCTATCTCGGTGAAACGGTGACGCAAGCCGTCATCACGGTTCCCGCCTATTTCAACGACGCCCAGCGTCAGGCGACCAAGGACGCCGGCAAGATC
This sequence comes from uncultured Caulobacteraceae bacterium, assembly GCA_964445605.1. Taxonomy (GTDB): domain Bacteria; phylum Pseudomonadota; class Alphaproteobacteria; order Caulobacterales; family Caulobacteraceae; genus Asticcacaulis. Next base: position 11,083 of record CAYULN010000375.1, read on the forward strand.
GCCGGCCTCGAAGTCCTGCGCATCATCAACGAGCCGACCGCGGCCGCTTTGGCTTACGGTCTTGAAAAGAACGACGGCAAGAAGATCGCCGTCTATGACCTCGGCGGCGGCACCTTCGACGTGTCCGTGCTGGAAATCGGCGACGGCGTCTTCGAGGTGAAGTCGACCAACGGCGACACCTTCCTCGGCGGTGAAGACTTCGACATGCGTGTCGTCGACTACCTGGCCGACGAGTTCAAGAAGGAAAACGGCACCGACCTGCGTTCCGACAAGCTGGCCCTGCAACGCCTCAAGGAAGAAGCGGAAAAGGCCAAGAAGGAACTGTCGACGGTCGCGCAATACGACCTCAACCTGCCGTTCATCTCGATGAACGCGTCGGGCCCGCTGCACCTCAACATCAAGCTGACCCGCGCCAAGCTGGAATCGCTTGTCGAGGACCTGATCCAGAAGACGATCGGGCCGTGCCAGCAAGCCCTGAAGGACGCTGGCCTCAAGGCGTCGGACATCGACGAAGTGGTCCTGGTCGGCGGCATGACCCGCATGCCCAAGGTCCAGGAAGCCGTGAAGGCCTTCTTCGGCCGCGAGCCGCACAAGGGCGTCAACCCGGATGAAGTCGTGGCGCTGGGTGCCGCCGT